>JBOIGA010000018.1:0-25726 GCA_050741875.1 Burkholderiales bacterium | reverse complement strand
CGCCGGTGGCCCCCGTTCTCGCCGCTGAGTTCAAAATCGGGTTCGTCGACGCGGAACGAATCCGCCGCGAATCCGGCCCCGCGCAACAAGCGCAAAAAAAGCTCGAAAAGGAATTCGCCGAGCGCGACAAGGAGCTGCAAAAGGTGGCGAAACAGGTTAAGGACCTGCAGACCTCGCTCGAAAAAGACGCGGTGACGATGAGCGAGTCGGACAAGCGCAATAAGGAGAGCGAACTGGCAAGGTTGAACCGCGAGTTTCAGCGCGTGCAGAGGGAGTTCCGCGAAGATTTGAACCTGCGCAAAAACGAGGAGCTTGCCACGATCATCGAGCGCGCCGACAAAGCAATCAAGAGCATCGCGGAAGCGGAGAAATTCGATCTCATCGTGCAGGAAGCGGTTTTCCGCAGTCCGCGCATAGACATCACCGACAAGGTGATCAAGGCGCTCGCCGGACAGCAGAAACAATAGCGAATGGCCTCATGGCCGCCGGTCTTTCCTTAAGTGAAATCGTCGCCCGCCTGGGCGGAACGCTTATTGACGACAACGGCGTAAAAATCTCGCAGGCGGCATCGCTCACGGCGGCGGGCCCGCGGCACATCTCATTTCTGGCGCAGAACAAGTTTCGCGCTCAGCTGGCTGCGACGCGAGCGGGCGCCGTGATCCTCGCCGCCGACGCGAAGAACGCGACCACGCTTCCGCGCATCGTCGCCGGCAATCCTTATGCGTATTTCGCGCGCGTGTCACAGATGCTCAACCCACAACCGCAGCCGGCGCCGGGGATCCACCCGAGCGCGGTGGTCGATGCAGACGCGGACATCGCGGCAAGCGCATGCATCGGCGCTTTCACCTGTATTGGAAAAAACGTCAAAGTCGGGGCGCGCACGGTGATCGGAGAAAACTGCCTCATCGGCGATGAGACCGTGATTGTCGATGACTGCACCATCCACCCCGGCGTTGTAATGTATCCGCGCTGCCAGATCGGTGCGCGTACGATCGTGCATTCGGGGACGGTGATTGGCGCCGACGGATTCGGCATGGCCGAGGAAGAGGGGCAATGGGTTAAAGTACCGCAACTTGGACGGGTCATCATTGGCGCCGACGTCGAGATCGGCGCCAACACGACCATAGACCGGGGAACCTCCGGTGACACGGTGATCGAGGACGGCGTCAAGATGGACAATCAAATCCAGATCGGACACAACGTTCGCGTCGGTGCGCATACCGCGATCGCGGGCTGCGCCGGCATCGCCGGAAGCGCAAGAATAGGCCGCCACTGCAAGATCGGCGGTCGCGCGAGCATCCTCGGACATATCGCGATCGCCGACAACGTCACCGTCACCGCGTGCGCCTTTATCTCGAAGAGCATCGAGGCGCCGGGAGTGTACGGCGGCAGCTATCCATTTTCGGAACAGAGCGAGTGGCGCAGAAACGCCGTGCATTTGCGCAATCTCGACGCACTCGCCAAAAAAATCCGCGAGCTCGAAGCGCAGGTCGCCGCTTTGCGAAAAAACAAATGAGCACGATGGAAATCGCGGAAATTATGCGGGTGCTGCCACACCGGCATCCTTTTTTGCTGCTCGACCGCGTCTTGTCCGTCGAATCGGGGAAACATTTGCGCGCGGCGAAAAACGTCTCGATCAACGAACCCTTCTTCCAAGGGCATTTTCCGCGTGGGCCGGTCATGCCCGGCGTGCTGATCATCGAAGCTCTCGCGCAGGCCTGTGCGATTCTTACTTTCAAGACCCGCGGCTTCGATCTCGACGACAACTCGGTGTATTACTTCGTCGGCATAGACAACGCGCGCTTCAAAAGACCGGTCGGACCGGGGGACGTGCTGATCCTCGACGTGACCTTGCTGCGGCAGATCAAAGGCGTGTGGAGATTCGGGACGCAGGCGCTGGTCGAAAACAAGATCGTCGCCGAGGCCGAGCTCATGTGCACGGTGGGTCCGTTGCCGAAACAATGATTCACCCCACCGCGATCGTCGCAGAAGGCGCGAAAATCGCCCCCGACGTCGAGGTCGGCGCTTATACGATCATCGGCTCCGAGGTTTCGATCGGCCGCGGCACCCGAATCGGAGCGCATGCCGTCATTACCGGACGCACGACCATCGGCGAGCACAACCACATTTTCCAATTCGTTTCGCTCGGCGACGCTCCGCAGGACAAGAAATACCAGGGCGACCCGACCGAGCTTAAGATCGGCGATCGCAATACCATCCGCGAATTCTGTTCCTTCAATATCGGCACCATTCAGGACGCCGGCGTGACCTGTCTGGGGCACGACAACTGGATGATGGCCTACGTGCACCTCGCGCACGACTGCCACGTCGGAAGTCACACAGTTTTCGCCAATAACGCCCAGCTTGCCGGCCACGTACGCATCGAGGACCACGTGATCCTCGGCGCTTATACGGGAGTGCACCAACATTGCCGCATTGGTGCGCACGCGATGACGGCGGCGGCGAGTATCGTGCTCCAGGACGTTCCCCCGTTTGTCATGGCGGCTGGAAACAGCGCCGAGCCGCGCGGATTGAACAGCATCGGTCTGCAACGGCGCGGTTTCGATTCCGAACGCATTGCGGTCTTGAAGCGGGCGTACAAAACCCTCTACCGCTCGGGTCTGACTCTCGAAGAGGCGAAGGGGCGGCTCTCCGAGGAACAAAGCGATGATGTGCGGACGCTCCTCGCTTTCATCGAACACTCGAGTCGCGGGATCATCCGCTAGTGCCGCCGACGATCGCGATGGTCGCCGGAGAACCGTCGGGCGATACCTTGGGCGCGGCGCTGATCTCGGCGATCCGCGCAAGGGCGCCGAACGCGCGCTTTGTCGGAGTCGGCGGGCCACAGATGCAGGGCGCCGGCTTGATGAGCCTGTTTCCGATGGAAACGCTTTCCGTACGCGGTTATGTCGAGGTGCTGCGCAATTTTGCCAAGATCGTGCGCATGCGCTCGGAGCTGATGAAACACTGGCGCCGGGATCCGCCCAGCGTGTTCGTCGGCGTTGACGCGCCCGACTTCAATCTGGGTCTGGAGGAGCGTTTGCGAGCGGAGGGAATTCCAACGGTGCAATTCGTCGCCCCGCAGGTCTGGGCATGGCGGCCGGAGCGCGCGGCACGCCTCAAACGCGCGGCCTCGCTCGTTCTGGCGGTGTTTCCTTTCGAGGCTCCGCTGCTCGAAAAAGAAGGCATCCCCGTTCGTTTTGTCGGGCATCCTCTCGCCGATATGGTCCCATTCGTTTCGGACAAGCGTTCCGCACGCGAGCGCTTGCGGCTGTCGCAAGACTCGCGCGTCATCGCTCTTTTACCCGGAAGCCGCAAAGGCGTGATCCGCAACACCGCGAAGCTTTATATCGAGACGGCAAGGCGAGTAAACGAGCGTCTTCCACAGACGATTTTTGCTGTCGCACTGGTCAATGAGGAGACCAAGACCCAATTCGAGCGCGAGCTTGAAAAAAATCGCGCTCACCATCTGGGATGGAAACTTGCGGTTGGCCAAGCGCAAGACGTGATGGCGGCAGCGGACGCGATTCTCGTCACCGCCGGCACGGCTTCGCTCGAAGCCGCGCTGATCAAACGTCCGATGGTCATCACGTATCGCCTATCCAGGCTTTCGTATTGGACATTGCGCAACAAAATTCGCGGACACATCGGACTGCCTAATATCCTCGTCGGACGCGAGGTTGTTCCCGAGTTGATTCAAAACGACGCGACTCCGAACAAACTGGCCGACGCTCTGGTTTCGGCTTTGTCCGACGATGGAAAAAAGATCGCCGCCGTTTTCACCGAATTGCACAAGACCCTGCGGCAGGGAAGCGCCGAGAAGGCCGCGCGCGCAGTCCTCGAATTCGCTCATGGCTAGACCGCTCGTTTGCGGCGTGGACGAAGCGGGGCGCGGGCCCCTCGCGGGACCGGTTTATGCGGCGTGCGTCATTCTGGGCGGAAAGCGAGTTCGCGGGCTCGCCGATTCGAAAACTTTGAGCGAGGAGCGGCGCGAAGAGCTGGCGCTCGTCATCAAGGAAAAGGCCATGGCCTGGTCAATCGCTTTCGCCAGCGTTACAGAGATCGAGCGGATCAATATCCTGCAAGCGAGTCTGCTGGCGATGAAACGAGCAGTCGAAACCTTATCGCTGGCCCCCGAAGAAGTGCTCGTCGACGGCCTGCATTGTCCGCAGATCATATTTCCGTCGCGTGCTCTCGTGCACGGCGACGCCCTGCGCGCCGAGATCTCTGCCGCTTCGATTCTCGCCAAGACCGCGCGCGATGCCGAAATGCGCGAGTGGCACGAGCAGTTTCCCAACTACGGCTTCCGCTGGAACAAAGGTTATGCGACTGAAGAACATCTTCTCGCGCTCGACCGTTATGGAATGAGCGCCATTCATCGTAAGACCTTTGCCCCAGTCAAGGCGCTAATCAACTTCGATTTCAAGTTTTGAGTTTTAGATTTAACTCAGAACGCATAACTCGCGCAGCAGTGCCTTCAACGCCGCTTTTTCGCGTAAGGGCGAAATGAACGGCAAGCGCGCTTGGCACTGTTTCTTGAGCAGCCGGTAAAACTCTTTGTCGGATTCGGCTCGCCAAAGCAGCTTCGCCAGCGCGCGCTCGTCTTCGAGAGGGTAGTAACCGGCATAATCTTTACCGAGCATTCCGATATTGCCGGAGATGCGCGAGGCGATGACGGGAACGCTTGCGGCGATCGCTTCGGAGACGACATTGGCGCCGCCTTCCATCCGTGAGCTGATTACCATGAGCTGACTTCGGACAAGACGTGTGAGTGCTTTAGAATGAGACACCTCTCCCAGCCATCGGTAGCGCGGATGGGAAGATTCGAGCGCGCATGCTCGCGCATGAAATTTCGCATCGAGCGCGCGCCCGAGTTGGGTGATTCGAATGCGGCTTTTTTTCGGCAGATAGAGAGCGGCTAGGGTGGCGCGAAACGGGTCTTTTTCATCGCGCAGATGCCCGAGCACGCAAACTTCGAAATGCCTTGTGTACGGTTTCGCTGGCGGAATTCTCGCGACCGACTGATAGATAACCCGCGTTTTTTTTCTCACCTCAGGTGCGAGTTCAGCGAGCGCTGCATCCTGTAAGACGATTAGACGCCGAGCGAGCGCGAGCGAATCGAGAGCACCGGAATCGTTGCGGATATCGCGGTACAGGTCGGTCCCCGTGAGCGCAACGATGAGGGGAGAACCGGGATGTTTCTCGGCAAAGCGCACGATCGAATCGCGGCTTTTTCTGGCGTGCAGCGCGAGCATCGCGTCGCATGAGAGCCCGCTCCACGAAACCTCGACCATCACGCGATGTCCCAACTCGCGCAGCATTCGCGCCCAGCGCGCGGCGGTGTTGCGATTGCCGCTTCTTGAATCTTTGGAAGCGGGAGTGATCAGGGCTATTTTCACGAGGTCGTAGGTACAGTGGACGGTGTGCAGTGGACGGTGGACAGTGGGCAGTGGCAGTGGGCTCGCGATTTGGCTGTCCACTGTATGCTGAACACTGTCCCCTTCGTTGACAGGCTGCCCACTGTAAACTGAACACTGTCCACTTCGCTGACAGCATGACTTCAAGCTTAACCCAACTTGCGCGCGCCTTGCGCGACTCGCGGGAAAGGACGCTTTTCCTCGTGCGCGATCTCCAAGGCGCCCAGTGGCTGGGGCCCAAGCTCGCGATCGTCAATCCGCCGCTATGGGAAATCGGTCATCTCGCGTGGTTTCAGGAGCACTGGTGCCTGCGTAATCGCGATAGCGGGGATCCGCTTCTATCGATCCTTCCGCACGCCGACGCGCTTTACGATTCGGCTAAAGTCGCGCACGACACCCGCTGGAATTTGCCGCTTCCCAGCCTCGATAAAACGTTGGCTTACATGCAGGGCGTTCTCGAGCGCGCGTGCGAAAGGATCGAGCGCGGCGAGATCGAGTATTTCGCGCAACTCGCGCTCTTCCACGAGGACATGCACGGCGAAGCTTTCGCGTACACACGGCAAACGCATGCTTACTCGAGCCCCGCCGCCTTCGAAGCCGAAAAAGCGGGAGCCTGGGAGGGCGATGTCAGTGTTCCCGGCGGGGAGTTCATGCTTGGCGCCGAGCCGCAGGATGGCTTTGTCTTCGACAACGAGAAATGGGCGCATCCCGTCTTCGTCGCGCCTTTCGCGATGAGTCGCGCGCCGGTGACAAACTCGCAGTTTCTTGCGTTCGTGGAAGACGGTGGTTACGAGCGCGAAGAATTTTGGGACCGCGCCGGATGGGAGTGGCGATCGAGCGAGAACGCAAGTGCGCCGGTGTATTGGCTCAAACACAACACGCTCTGGTTGCACCGCAGCTACGACGCGATTGAAGAATTGCCTCTGCATGCTCCCGTCATACACGTCAACTGGTACGAAGCTAAAGCGTATTGCCGCTGGGCGAATCGCCGCTTGCCGACTGAAGCCGAATGGGAGTTTGCTGCCGCACAGTCGTCAACCGAAGCGAAAAAGCGACGCTATCCCTGGGGCGACAATCTCCCCGCAGCGCGGCACGCCGAACTCGACGGCAGATCATGGCGTTGCGCTGAAGTCGCGGCGCATGCCGAGGGCGACAGCGCGTGGGGTTGCCGGCAGATGCTCGGTAATGTGTGGGAATGGACTGACAGCGCGTTCCTGCCCTATCCAGGGTTCGTTGCGGACCCGTACAAGGAATATTCGCAACCATGGTTCGGCGATCACAAGGTGCTGCGCGGGGGCTGCTTCGCCACGCGTGCCCGCCTGCTGCGCAATACCTGGCGCAACTTCTATACGCCTGACCGCCGCGATGTGTTTGCCGGCTTTCGCACCTGCGCGGTGAAGGAGTAGGGGCTGCGGGAGTCTGAAGGCCAGCATTCGCAGAGTCGATTGGAACGAGATAGTTAGCGAACGGCAGCAGGGGCGGTAGGCCGCCCCGCAGCCTGTCAGGCACTGGCCATTCTTAGTTGTCTCTCACTCGAAACTTTCTCATCCCCAGAGTTGTCAACTCACCATCGCTTGCCGCGCTAACCCCGGTGAGTCTATTTTCTTATCGAGGAGGAGGATTTCCATGTTGCAAAAAGTTGTATTGCTTTTGTTGCCGCTGTTCGTTGCCGCGTGCGCCGATTCGGTGAGCGCGCCCGCGGCGCCGACACAGCAAGCAGCGCCGCTCGCGACGCTTCCCGATTTCACTCCGCTCGTCAAAGCGCAAGGAGCGGCGGTGGTCAATATCAGCACCACTAACAGCGCCAAGATGGGCCAGGCGCCGGGGCAAGCTCCAGGGCCAGGGCAAGGCCCCGGAACTCCGGGACCAGGGCAAGGCCCCGGAATTCCGTTTAGCGAAGACGATCCTTTCTTCGAATTCTTCAAACGCTTCATGCCGCCCGAAGGCTTCGAGCGGGGGCCGCGACCGAGTCCAGGACAATCGTTGGGCTCCGGCTTCATCATCTCCAAAGACGGCTACATTCTGACCAATGCCCACGTCGTCGCCAACGCCGATGAAGTTACCGTGGCGCTCACCGACAAACGCGAATTCAAGGCCAAGGTCATCGGACTCGATCGTCGCACCGATGTCGCCGTGCTGAAAATTGACGCGGCCGATCTGCCCACGCTTAAGCTCGGCAATACCAGCGACCTGCAAGTCGGCGAATGGGTGGTCGCGATCGGCTCACCCTTCGGCTTCGAAAACAGCGTCACGGCGGGAATTGTCAGCGCCAAGGGGCGTTCGCTCTCGGGCGAATCGTACGTGCCGTTCATTCAAACCGACGTGGCGGTTAACCCCGGTAACTCGGGTGGACCGCTGTTCAATCTCAAGGGTGAAGTCGTCGGAATCAATTCGCAGATCTACAGCCGCACTGGCGGCTATCAGGGGGTGTCTTTCGCGATCCCAATCGAGATTGCGATGAACATCTCCGATCAGCTTCGCACCGACGGCAAGGTAAGCCGCGGCCGGCTCGGAGTCGTCATTCAACCCTTGACCGCGCAGCTCGCCAAGTCTTTCGGCAGGGAAGACCCCGCAGGCGCGCTCGTCGCATCGATCGAGAAAGGCAGCCCGGCGGAAAAGGCCGGTTTACAGGCGGGCGACGTCATTGTTCAGTTCAATAGCAAGAAGGTGCAGGACAGCCGCGAACTCCCCTTGATGGTTGCCACGAGCAAACCGGGCGCGACTGTTCCGATTCAAGTCTGGCGCAAAGGCGAAAGCAAGGAGTTCAAAGTGACTTTGGGTGAGCTGCCTCCGCTCGAACCCGTGGCCTCCGCGAAAGGCGATGGCCAAGCGCCGGCAACCGTGGACAAGCTTGGACTGGCATTGTCGAACCTGACCCAGCTCCAGCAACAGGCGCTTAAAACCGATCATGGCGTCATGGTGGAAAACGCCACCGGCGCAGCGGCGAAAGCCGGCATTCGCAAAGGCGATGTGATCCTCGGGGTACAGGACAAGAACGTGAGCAGCGTCGAGGAGTTCAACAAACTCGTCTCCGAGGCGGACAAAGGCGATTCGCTCGCGTTGCTCGTCAAACGCGAGGACTCGACGATCTTCATTCCGGTTACCGTCGGTTGACGGCTGAACTTAAAAAACGAGGGCGGACCTCCTTCCGCCCTTTTTTGGCCCAGCCAATTGCGAACCGCAGAAGGGGCTGCAAGCAGCCCCGTCAAACCAGAAGCAAGAGCGGCTGTTAGTCGTTCTACGAATCCGCCCTTGCCTTTGGTTCGGCGGGGCGGCTTACCGCCCCTTCTCCTGTCCCCGAACAATTTTCTCCGGTCCGCGCGACGCCGGAGTTTTTTGGTTCCTTTTTTCCGCGAATGACGCAGGGCCGCCCCAAGACGTTCCCGCTGATTTCTCCTCTCGCAAAGTATCGCGCGGGCTTTAGCTCGCGAAACTTTGTGCGATGCCCTAGTAAACGTGTCGTGTCAGTTTGGCCAATTGCACGATAGTTGAGGCCAGCTCCTCGATTGACTTTGTCGTGGTGTCAAGGAAAGGCACTTTCGCATCACGCATCAGCGTTTCTGCGGCGCGCACTTCCTGCTGGCAGTTTGCCAGCGAAGCGTAGTCACTTTTCGGTCTGCGCTCGGCGCGGATTTTCTGCAAGCGCTCGGGATTGATTGTGAGTCCGTACAATTTTTCCCGATTCGCGAGCAGGTGTCGAGGCAGCTTTCCTTCCGAGAGATCTTCGGGAACGAGCGGGTAGTTGGCGCACCGAATCCCAAATTGCAAGGCGAGATAAAGACAGGTGGGCGTTTTTCCCGAGCGTGACACCCCAGTCAGGATCACCTGCGCGCTTTCGAGATCCCGCACGGAAATGCCGTCATCATGCGCCAGCGCGTAGTTGACGGCTTCGATACGCTGATGGTATTCGGCGACGTTCCCCGCCGTATGCGCGCGACCTATTACATGCGATGAACGGATTCCGAGTTCCGCCTCCAGCGGCGCGATGAAAACGTGAAAGCAGTCCACAAACAACGCTTGTGCTGACTCGACGATTGCGCTGATTTTCGGATTGACAAGCGTGCTGAAGACGATCGGGCGCGTCCCGTCTTGGGCGGCGATCGCATCAATCCTCCGCGCGGTCTCCTCCGCTTTCTCCAAGGAATCCAGAAACGGAATGGTGACGTGCTCGAACTCGATCGCCTCGAACTGTGTGAGCAGGCTGTGCCCGAGCATCTCGGCGGTAATCCCGGTGCGGTCTGAAACAAAAAAAGCGCTGCGTTTCTTGTCCATGGTTTCGACTGTAGGATAAGCCGCGGGCAAAGACAATCGTCTTAGCGTCGCACTCCTCGACTGTTCGCCGGCTCCGGCTGCATCAGGCTTCTCTTCGTTTTCGGAATGACAGCCCCGCTTCACTTTCAGCGGGCGCATGGGTTAGGCTTCGGTCTCTTCATTCAAAAACTGGATAAACATGTTGAAGGTCCGGGCGAGCTTGTTGTTAGCCGTGCTCGTTTTTTCGGTCAGCGGGGAGGCGGCGGACATTGATGACCGGCGCCTGCTCGGCGCTGGCGCCGAGCAGGGTAGTTGGCTCACCTATGGCCGCGACTACTCGAACCAGCGCTTTTCTCCGCTTACCCAGATCACGCGGGCCAATGTCAAACACCTGCGTCCGGCATGGATCTATCAGTCTGGAGCCAACTCGACTTTCCAGGCCACTCCCATCGTCGCCGATGGAATCATGTACGTGTCGCTTCCGTTCAATCACGTGGTCGCGCTGGATGCGGCGAGCGGACGGGAGGTTTGGCGCTACAAGCATGAACGGCGGACACAAAAGATGTGCTGCGGGCCGGCGAATCGAGGTATCGCTGTCGCTTATGGCAAAGTGTACCTGGGCACGGTGGACGGGCGGCTGATCGGGCTCGACGCCCGCGACGGCAAGCTTGTGTGGGACGTGACTTTGGCCGAAGGCCTCGACATGGCGGCAGAAAGCACCGGCCAATTGGCCGCGGACGATCCATTGCGCGGATTGCGTGTAACCGGCACGACCGGCGTCGGCGCCAACATGGCGCCTCTCGTCTACAAAGGCAAAGTGATCGTTGGGATTACGGGAGTTGGCTATGGTTTGCACCTTGAGTCCGAGCGCCCTGGCGTTCCGCTCGGCGCCATCGTTGGCATCGCCGGTGAGAGTCAGCGAGCGGGTTTCTATGCCGCTTTCGATGCCGAGACCGGCGCGCGCGTGTGGCAATTCGACTCGACTCCCGCGATCGGATGGGAAGGCGAATTTCGCGGAACCACGCCTGACGGCGCGACGCTCGAGCGCGACCTCCAAGGCGAGCGCGCCGCGACCGAACGCTATCGCGACTCGGCGAAGCGCGGCGGCGGTTCGGCGTGGACAACACCGGCGGTCGATCCCGAGCTCGGATTGATCTACGCGGGAACCGGCAATCCGTCCCCGCAGATGGACGATCTCACGCGCCCCGGAGACAACCTTTACACAGTGTCGCTGGTCGCGCTCGATGCCGAGACGGGAGAGTTGCGCTGGCACTTTCAGCAGGTGCCGCACGATCTGTGGGGTTACGATGTCGCGAGCCCGCAGGTTTTGTTCAGCGTTCCGACCGAAAACGGTGTCGTTCGCGCGGTAGGGCAGGCCGGTAAGACGGGTTGGTTGTATGTCCTCGATCGCCGCAGCGGGCGGCTCTTGTACAAATCAGAAGCTTTCGTGCCGCAGCACAATCTGTTTCGCCGGCCGACGGCTGAAGGAATAGCCATTGCGCCCGGCGCAGGCGGAGGCGCCAACTGGTCGCCGGTGTCGTTCGACCCCCGCGGCGGAGTGGTGTTCGTCGCGGCGATGCATGTGCCGACACGTTACACAGTGCGAGAGATTCCCGCCGACGGAGACAAACCGGCATTGCGCTATACCTCGCTCGAAGCAGTGGATGGACCGCGCTGGGGTGTCCTCTCGGCGATCGACACGCGCAGACGCGGACGCATCAAGTGGCAAGTCAAGACTCCCGAGCCCCTCATTGGCGGAGTGCTTGCCACGGCGGGAAACCTTGTGTTCTCGGGAGAGGGTAACGGCCATTTCAGCGCCTATGACTCGCTAACCGGCGAGCGGCTCTGGCAGTTTCAGTGCGGCGCCGGCGTCAATGCCCCGCCCATTGCGTTCGAGAGCGGCGGCCGCCAGTATGTCGCGGTGGCGGCCGGAGGCAACGCTCTGTTCGGTATCAAGGAGGGCGGCGCGATTATCGCGTTCGCGCTGCCGGAATCGGATGGCCACGCGCACAAGCCGGCAGTTCGAAATCCGGATTCTCCGGACTCCCCTCAGCTTCAATAACCTCTCCATGGACCCCTACCTAATTCCTTTCGATGTTCTTCGCATCGGCGATGTTGCTCGCGTCGGGGGCAAGAATGCCTCGCTCGGCGAAATGATCGGCAATTTGCGCGCCGTGGACGTTCGCGTTCCCGACGGATTCGCCACCACAGCGCAAGCTTTCCGCGATTTTCTCGATGGCAACGGGCTCGCCGACCGCATCGCTCGCGAGCTAGGTTCACTGGACGTTGACAACGTGAACGCGTTGTCGGCGAGCGGAAAGAAAATCAGAAAATGGATGTGTGACGCCGAGCTTACTCCCCGCTTGCGCGACGAAGTGCGCGGCGCGTACCAAGCCATGGGATCGGATGTGTCCGTCGCGGTGCGTTCATCGGCGACCGCCGAGGATTTGCCGCAAGCATCTTTCGCCGGGCAGCAGGAGACTTTCCTCAACGTGAGCGGCAGCGAAAACGTGTTGCTCGCGGTGAAGAAGGTTTTTGCGTCTCTGTACAACGATCGCGCCATCGCTTATCGAGTCCACCACGGATTCGATCACGCCGAGGTTTCCTTGTCGGCGGGAATTCAGCGGATGGTGCGAAGCGATCTCGCCGCGAGCGGAGTCATGTTTACGGTCGACACCGAGTCGGGATTCGATCGGGTGGTCTTCATCACCGCATCGTATGGACTGGGCGAAAACATTGTTCAGGGCGCGGTCAATCCGGATGAGTTCTACGTCTATAAGCCCGCCCTACTGGAAAAGCGTCCGGCGATCGTGCGCAGGAGGCTGGGAGAAAAAGCCAGCAAAATGGTTTTCGCCGACGATGGCGATCATCCGATCAAAACGGTCGAAGTTGCGCCGTCCGAGCGCAAAAGATTTTCGATCAGCGATGCCGAGGCCGAGGAATTGGCGCGGCTGGGTCTGACGATCGAGAAGCATTATGGGCGCGCGATGGATATTGAGTGGGGCAAGGACGGAAGCGGCGGCAAACTCTACATTCTGCAGGCGCGACCCGAAACAGTTGCTACGCGCGCCGTCAAGCAACAACGGTTTCGGCTGCTTGAGCGCTCGCGCGTTCTCGTCAGCGGCCGCGCGATCGGCCAGAAAATTGGCAGCGGCCGAGCGCGAATCATTCAACGCGCCGCGGAAATGCATCGAGTCGAGCAAGGCGACGTGCTCATCACCGATATGACCGATCCCGACTGGGAACCGGTGATGAAGCGCGCCGCCGCCATCGTCACCAATCGCGGCGGGCGCACGTGCCACGCGGCGATCATCGCGCGCGAGTTGGGAATTCCGGCGGTGGTCGGCTGTGGTGATGCGACCGAGGTTTTGCGCGACGCCACGGAAGTCACGGTGTCGTGCGCCGAAGGCGACACGGGAGTGATTTACGAGGGCCGGTTGAAAACCGAGGTGAACGAAATCAATTTGCAAAGCATGCCGGAAATTCCGGTCAAGATTTGCCTGAACGTCGGCAATCCCGATCTCGCCTTCGATTTTCAGCGGCTGCCGAATGCAGGAGTGGGACTGGCGCGGCTCGAATTCATCATCAGCAACAGCATCGGAATTCATCCGAAAGCGGCGCTGGCGTATCCGAATCTTCCCGCCGAGCTTAAGAAAGCCGTCGAGGAAAAAAGCGCCGGCTACGCCAATCCGGTCGATTTCTACGTCGAGAAACTTGTCGAAGGGATTGGCACCCTGGCGGCGGCTTTTTTTCCCAAGCCCGTCATCGTTCGTCTATCGGATTTCAAATCGAACGAATACATGGGACTCACCGGCGGACGCGATTTCGAGAAGAGCGAAGAGAATCCGATGCTCGGATTTCGCGGCGCATCGCGTTTTGTGTCGGAATCTTTTCGGGAATGCTTCGCGCTCGAATGCAAGGCGCTTAAAAAAGTGCGCGATGAAATGGGGTTCACCAACGTCGAGATCATGGCGCCTTTCGTTCGCACGGTGGCGGAAGCCGCGTCGGTTGTGGCGGCGCTCGAAGAGAACGGCCTCAAGCGCGGAGACAACGATCTTCGCGTCATCATGATGTGCGAACTGCCCACCAATGCGCTCAGCGCCGAAGGATTCTTGCGCTACTTCGACGGCTTCTCGATCGGCTCTAACGACATGACGCAATTGACGCTGGGGCTCGACCGTGATTCGGCGGTGGTCGCCGATGCCTTTGACGAACGCGACCCGGCCGTGAAGGCGCTGCTGCGTCTCGCGATCCAAGCCTGCCGCAAGCAAGGCAAGTACGTCGGCATCTGCGGGCAAGGGCCCTCCGATCATCCCGATTTCGCCGAGTGGCTGCTGGCGGAAGGAATCGAAGCGATTTCACTCAACCCCGATACGGTGATCGATACCTGGCTCAGATTGGCAGGCCGCGAGGCAAGTAAGTAGCGCGGCCAGCGGCGAGCCGCGCAAATCAGTCAGTGGATCGCCATGCTGGTCAGCTCATTAAGAACCCGCTTCACGTTCGCGGCTCTCGCCGACGCCTCGGAAGATTTGGATTCAACGCGAAGACGATTCGGACCGGCGAGGCGAAAGTCCTTTCGCGTTTGCACGAGCTGGATGATCCGCGCGCCATCAATCGCGGGCTCGGGAACGAAGTGAAGATCGATTTTTTCCGCCGACGCGTCGATTCGAGCGATTCCAAACGGCTGGCTCAAAACGCGTAAACGATGCGTCTCGACCAGCGTCTTTGCCGCTGGCGGAAGGGGTCCGAAGCGGTCAACGAGCTCCTCAAAAATCGATTCGAGATCTTCCAGGCTGCTCGCGTGCGCAAGGCGTTTGTAGAGCAACAACCGCTCGTGAATGTCCGGGCAATAGTCCTCCGGCAACAGCGCCGGGGTGTGCAGGTTGATTTCGGTGACGATTCCGAGCGGCTGTGAAAGGTCGGGGGTCTTACCCTGTTTCAACGCTTTCACCGCGGCTTCCAGCATGTCGACGTAAAGATTGAAACCGATTTCGTTGATCTCGCCGCTTTGCGCTTCTCCCAGTACTTCGCCCGCTCCACGGATTTCGAGGTCGTGCATGGCGAGATAGAAGCCGGCGCCGAGCTCCTCCATGTTTTTGATCGCGTCGAGTCTTTTTCTTGCCCGCGCATTGAGCGCCTCTTCTTCCGGAGTGAGCAAGTACGCGTACGCCTGGTGATGCGAACGTCCGACTCTGCCGCGCAATTGGTGCAACTGGGCGAGACCGAACTTGTCGGCGTGCTCGATGATGATCGTGTTGGCTGTGGGCACGTCGATTCCGGTCTCGATGATGGTGGTGCAAACGAGCACGTTGAAACGCTGCTGATAAAAATCGCGCATGACGCGCTCGAGTTCGCGTTTGGGTGTGCTCCCGTGCGCGACGCGAATGCTCGCCTCGGGAACGAGTCTCGCGAGCTTGTCGTGCTTGGCGTTGATGGTCGAGATGTCGTTGTGCAAGAAATAAACTTGTCCCCCGCGTTTGAGCTCACGCAAGATCGCTTCACGAATTAGGGCGTCGCTTTGGATCGAAACGAAGGTCTTGATCGCCAGCCGCCGTTCGGGCGCGGTCGCGATCACGGAGAAATCGCGTAAGCCCTCGAGCGCCATCGCCAAGGTGCGCGGGATCGGAGTCGCGGTCAGGGTCAAGACATCGACTTCGGCGCGTAACGCTTTCAATTGCTCCTTTTGTCTCACGCCGAAGCGATGCTCTTCGTCAATGATGACGAGTCCGAGATTCTTGAAGGCGACGCCTTTCTGAATGAGCTTGTGCGTGCCGATGACGAGATCGATTTTGCCTTCCGCAAGCTGCGCGAGGATTGTTGCTTGTTCGCGCTCGGAGCGAAAGCGCGAAAGCTCGGCGATGCGCACAGGCCAGGTCGAAAAGCGATCGGAAAAAACCTGGTAATGCTGTTCGACGAGAAGCGTCGTGGGAGCGAGCAGGGCGACCTGTCTGCCGCCCGCGATGGCGGCGAAAGCCGCGCGCAGCGCGACCTCGGTCTTGCCGAAACCGACGTCGCCGCAGATCAGACGGTCCATCGCGCGTCCCTCGCGCATGTCGTTCAACACTGCCTCGATCGCCGTCGCCTGATCGGCAGTCTCTTCGAATCCGAAACCTTCGGCGAAGGCTTCGTAATCGTGTGAGTTAAACTCAAACGCATGTCCGCCGCGCGCCGCGCGCTGCGAATAGAGGTGGAGGAGTTCGGCGGCGGTATCGCGCACCTGCTGCGCGGCGCGGCGTTTGGCGCGGTCCCACTCGGCGCCGCCAAGGCGCGATAACGCTACTCCCTCGGCGCCCGCATAGCGGCTGATGAGGTGCAATTGCGAAACGGGAACGTAAAGCTTCGCGGCGTCCTCGTATTCCAGAGCGAGGAACTCGGTCTCGCCTTCGCCGAGATTGAAATTGGCAAGGCCGAGGTAGTGGCCAATTCCGTGCTGCTGATGCACCACGGCATCGCCGATCTGGACTTCGGACAAATCGCGAAGCCAGTTTTCCATTGCGGACGTCGCCGCGCGCCGCGCGCCATGGCGGACGGGAGTCGAATACAGCTCGCTTTCGGTGATGAGCGCGAGCTTTGGATCGAGCAAAACAAAGCCGCCGTGCAGCGGAGAGACGCCGAGCATGAGTGAAGCCGCGCTCGCCAAAAATTCGCCGAATGTATTGGCGATTTCAGGCTTGAGCCCGTACTCGTGAAAGTATTCGAGCATTGTCTCGCGTCTTCCCGGAGAGCCGGCGAGGAGGAGAATCCGTCCATCGAAATCGCCGATGAAAGCGCGAAGTTTGGCGAGCGGATCGTCGGCCCTGCGTTCGACGGGGATCGACGGAAGGGCGGCGGTTGCGCAATCCGGATCCTCGCCGCCCGCCCTGAGCGAAGTCGAAGGGCGCGTCAAATCAATACGAGAATTCTTTTTTGCCTGGGCGAAAAACTGCTCGCTGGTCAAAAAGAGGTGCTCGGGCGGCAGGACAGGGTGCGCGCGATTGCCTTTGAGCAGATCGTGACGCGATCGCGTGTCGCGCCAGAACTGATCGATCGCGCTTTGCACGCCATCGTGAAAAACCAGCGTCGTATTTTGGGGAAGGTAATCGAAAAGCGTCGCGGTCTCATCGAAAAAAAGCGGCAAGTAATACTCGATTCCCGCCGGTGCGACGCCATTGCTCACCGACTTGTAAAGGGTCGATCGCGAGGGATCGCCTTCGAATTCGTCGCGGTAGCGCTGGCGAAACAGCGTGCGCCCGTCTTCATCGAGCGGAAACTCGCGCGCCGGAAGCAGACGAATTTCGCCGACGGGATAAAGGCTTCTTTGCGTGTCCACGTCGAAAGTCCGGAGGGTCTCGATTTCGTCCCCGAAGAGATCGATTCGGAAAGGCAGCGCGCTTCCCATCGGAAAAAGATCGATGAGTCCGCCGCGGAAGCTGTATTCGCCGGGAGACAGAACTTGCGTTACGTGAGTGTATCCCGCCAGAGTCAGTTGTTGGCGCAGCGCCGCCGAATCGAGCTTTTGCTTTTGTCTGAGAAAAAAAGTATGCGCGGCGAGATAGCGGACAGGCGGCAGCCGCGTGAGCGTCGTGGTGACCGGAACGATGAGCACTTCGCAGCCGCCGTTCATGACCGTGTAGAGCGTTCCGAGCCTCTCCGACACGAGGTCGTGATGCGGAGACAATAAATCGTAGGGAAGCGTCTCCCAATCCGGGAAATAGTTGAGTTTTAGCTTCGACTCGAACCACGCGGTTTCCTCGAGCAATCGCTGCGCTTCCGCGGCATTGGCGGTAAAGGCGACTAGAAGACGCGCATCATTTTCCCGGGCGATTTGGCCGAGCGTGTAAGCATCGCTCGATCCGTGCGGACAAGAATGGCGTGTGCGAAAGCCTTGGAATGAAACTGGATGCTGCATCTATGACTCGATTGAACGGAAATCCATTATAGAGAAACGAGGTGGCTCTCTTAGTTCCGGGACAAGCCGCGCACCGAAAGGCACGCGCCGCTATTAGTCGTCTTTTTCCAGTCGAATCATCATCGTTGTGACGAGGCTCTGACGCTTTGCCATGGTTTCCGGCAAGACAAAATTGCTTGGCCTTTCGACGTTGACGGGTTCTCCCCAAAAAAGCGGACTTCCGCATGTTTCCCGTTCTCAATAAGCGCCTGGCACGCTCGTTGCTGCCGAGTGGTTTGACGCCATTTGGCGGATCTTGTGGGAGCTGAGAATGGAGCTTGTGATTGCGTCGGGTCTGGGACTCTTGCTCGGTGCGGGCGCGTTGAGCTTTGTCCAGCTCAGCACGCGTAGCGCGACGCGCAGGCATGAGCTTCGTATTCGTCAAACCGTTAACAAATGCTTCGGCAAGAGCGGACTCGAGGTCGAGGTTTCGTGCATCAAACGTGGCGACAGCTTTCTCGTCTTTATTGAATCGGAGCCGAGCAAGAAAATGCGCTTCTCGTATGTCAAGGAGCAGGCGCTGGTGCAGCACGTCGAGCGCACGACCGGACAAAAAATCGAACGCATTTTCTGGCGCTTCCGGATGAAAGACAAGGAAGGGGAAGGGGACCTAAACGCGCCGGGCAATGCCGACGCCATGCCCACACCCCGCGAGGGCGAGTTCGATGAGCGCAAACCGATGCGGGCTGGCGAGGCCGCCTTCAAGGTAGACGAGGTTGCCTGGGACAATTTCGCGGAATTCGTGCACCAGAGCCCGACGCCTTCGGTCACCCAGACCCAATTCGATCGAATCGTCGCCGCCGCGAGGTCCACGTAGAAGCAAATCATGGATATGACCATCCCGGCTTTACCCGCCGACACGCTTCTCAAGCTCGAAGGCAGAATTCGGGCGATGACTGAAGCCTCCAACGACAAAGTTGGCATCGCGCACTTCTACATGGAGGACGCGCTGATCACCGATATGAAGAGGCTCTGGGTTCGGGGACGCGAGGCGATTGAGAAGTACTGGAGCGATATGCCGGTTTTTCAGGAGTGGCAACTCCAAGTCCTCGAAACCGGCGGTAACTTTGACACGCCTTATCAACGCCTGCGCTCAATCGCCTGGATGGAGGTTGACGGTATCCAGCACGTCGAAATGGGGCACTGCCTGATCGTCTGGAAAAAGCAGGCGAACGGCGAGTATCTCATCTACATGGATATGTACAACCAACTCGTCTGCGATGGACCGATACCGGTCTATCCCTGGAACAAAAAGTAACGAGGATGATGCGACGCGAGGGGCGGGAAACCGCCCCTCGAGGTTAGAGTGCGGTTAGGTGAAGCGGAATGCGCCGCCGGCCAAAAGCGCCTGAGTAGGTTTCGAATTTTCCGGCGATTCGACTTCCGCAGTGAGGACAGTTTCCAGCCGGGGCCAAACGATAATCGAGAATGCGGTGCCAGTCGCGCACGATGAGCGCCGATCGGCAAGCTGGGCAACGAGTCGTTCCTCCATCAATATCCACCACGTTTCCGGTATAGACATATTCGAGCCCCGCTTCGCTCGCGATTGCCCGCGCCCGAGTTAACGTTGCTGCCGGTGTCGGTGCGGTATCGAGCATTTTGTAATCGGGATGAAACGCGGTGAAATGCAGCGGCACGTCGGTTCCGAGCTCACGCGCAATCCATTCCGATTCGGCGCGGATTTCCTCGTCGGAATCGTTTTTTCCGGGAATGAGAAGCGTGGTGATTTCGAACCACACCTCGGTCTCCCGGCGAAGATAAACGAGCGTGTCGAGCACGGGTTGCAGGCGCGCGCCGCAGAGTTTTAAATAAAAATCGTCGGTAAAGCCTTTCAAGTCCACGTTAGCCGCGTCCATCTTTAGGTAAAAATCGCGGCGCGCTTGATCGTGCATGTAGCCCGCCGTCACGGCGACCGTCGCGACGCCCTGTTCGTGGCACGCATCGGCGATGTCCATCGCGTACTCGGCGAAGATGACGGGATCGTTGTATGTGAAAGCAACGCTCTTGCAGCCGCGTTCGCGAGCCGCGGAGGCAATCGCTTCAGGCGAAGCTTGATCGGCGAGCCGGTCCATGTCGCGGGATTTGCTGATGTCCCAGTTCTGGCAGAACTTGCAGGCGAGATTGCACCCGGCGGTGCCGAAGGAAAGCACGCTCGAGCCGGGAAAGAAATGATTGAGAGGTTTTTTCTCGATCGGATCGATGCAGAATCCGGAGGAGCGGCCGTAGGTCGTGAGCACCATTTCATCGCCTTGCCGCTCCCGCACGAAACACGCGCCGCGCTGCCCCTCGTGCAAACGGCAGTCGCGAGGACAAAGGTCACACTGCATGCGCCCGTCCGGGAGCATGTGCCAGTAGCGACCGCGGTACCCTAGGCCGCGGCCTTGAACTCGCTCTCTTTCCATTTTCTAACGGTGTAGCGCCAAAGCCTTAGGTCGTTCGACCAGAAGCCGGGAGGCAAAAAGGCTTTGGCTTTGAGCTGCGCCAAAAATTCCACCGGTTCGGGAAGCGCTTCCCATACTTGCGGAAGAAACGTCGCCCGCTTTCCTTCGTGTTCGAGAAAGACGCCGTCAATTTTGGGGCGCAATCTCGCGAGCGCGTCGCTCTCATCGCGGCAGAGAATGGCTTCGAGAGCGGACAAGAGCGATACCTCTATCGAGATCATTTCATATTCGTCGCGTGTAAGCGGAGTAAAGCGCGGATCGCGAGTTGACGCAGCAACCGCGTTCCGTCTGACATCGCTGAGCAGACTGCGGCGCGCCAAGACAGTGCCGACGCAGCCGCGCAATTCGCCTTCGCGCATCAGCGTGACGAACGATGCGCCGGGCTTGAGCAACCACGGCGCCCGCGATGTCCTTGTATACGGAAGACCGAGTGCGCGCGCGATCGCCGAGCGCGCAAGCGCGAGCAACACAGTTCCCCGGTCAATGAACATCGGAAAACGCAAACGCTGCGTAGCCGACGACCCGGCGATGGTCCCCCGCCGTGTCGCCGGAGTTGCGCAGATCGAGGAGTCTGGGTTTGAGGCCGTGCAAGCGCGCGGCGAGCAAGAGCCCGTTGATCGGCGTTCCGCCGCACGCCTGCTCCAGGCTGATCGGCGGCGACAGATCGAGAATCGCCTGCGCGGTCGCGCGATCGACCGCGCACGCCTTGTCATAAGTCAGATAATGCGAAAGATCGGAGGAAACCACGATCAAGGTCTCCGGGCCTCCCCATAAGGCGTCGAGCACCTGCGCGACTTCGGAAGCCTGCGCATCGCCCGCGAGGAGAGGCACGACGCTGAAGTCATCGAGTAGCGTTTGCAGGAAAGGTAGTTGCACTTCAAGCGAATGCTCCAATTCGTGCGCGGCGAGGTTCTCCGAGACCTGCGGCATTCCGGCGAGCGCGAGTGTGGCGGCGGGATCCACTGGAACGACTCCGAGCGGGGTCGCGAGGGCGTCCACCGCGGGAAGCGCGAGACCTTTGAACGGAACACGATGCGCGGGACCGACGAGGACGACTCGCTTGATGCGTTCGCGCAGTTCGGCGATCGCCGCATACGCGCTTGCCGCGATCGCGCCCGAATAGATATAGCCCGCGTGCGGAGCGATCAGGGCCTTGACTGTGACTGCTTGTGCCGGGACGGCGATGCTCAATAGCTCGCGCAGCTGCCGATTGAGCTCGGAAGCTTGTCTTGGATAGAAAGCACCAGCAACCGCCGGAGGTCTGACTCGGATCATTTTGTCGGAGTATAGGGTATCGGGGATCGGGGATCGGTAACCCGAGTTTGGGTTGCTTCTGCTTTCCTATTCCCTATCCCCCATCCCTATTCCCGGCGGTTAGTACCGATTTCAATCTAGCACACGAACGCTCGTTGTGCCGTCGCGGATATAATCCGCTTTCCAAAATGCAACGTTTCTTCGCTTTGATTCCAGCCGCGGGCCGCGGATTGCGTTTGGACGCGGCCCATCCCAAGCAATATCTTCCGCTTCTGGGCCGGCCGATGATTTACCATTCGCTGCGCGCTCTCGCCGATGTTGCGGAGATCGAGCGGATTTTCGTCGTGCTCGCAAAGAACGATTCGCGCTGGTCGTACGGCGATTGGGCGCGCTTCAGGGGCAGACTGACTCCGCTTTACTGCGGCGGCGCCGAACGGCGGGAAACCGTGCTGAACGGACTGAAGAGCGCAAGCGGAATCGGCGAACGCGACTGGGTTCTGGTGCACGATGCGGTGCGGCCATGCGTGACTTCGAAGCAGGTCCGCGCGCTGATGCGCGAAGCCTCAAACGGCGAGGCGGGCGGCCTGCTGGCCATTCCCGTCGCCGACACATTGAAACGTAGCGAAGACGGAGAGAGCGTCGCTGGCACTTTCGACCGCAGAGGATTGTGGCAGGCGCAGACGCCACAGATGTTTCGCTACAGCGTTCTCTTGCGCGCGCTGGAAACCGCGGATGAGGCGACCGACGAAGCGCAGGCGGTCGAGGCGCAGGGCTTGAACCCGAAACTCGTGCGGGGAGATGCGAGCAATTTGAAAGTCACGCTTTCGGACGATCTGCGCATGGCGGAATTGATCTTGCGCAGCCGACATGAATAGCGTACGCGTCGGCCACGGATATGACGTGCACCGGCTCGTTCCCGGGCGCGATCTCATCATCGGCGGTGTTGCGATACCTTATGAGAAAGGGCTTCTCGGGCACTCGGACGCGGATGTTCTGTTGCACGCCGTCTGCGAAGCTCTGCTCGGCGCGGCGGCGCTGGGCGACATCGGAAAACACTTTCCCGACCGTGACGCACGCTACAAAGACATCAATAGCCGCGAGCTTTTGCGCAAAGTGAGGGAACTCCTCGATCAGGCCGGCTTTAGCGTCGTCAACGTGGATACGACGGTGATCGCGCAAGCGCCCCGGCTCGCGCCTTACATCCCGGAAATGGTTGTGAACATCGCCCGCGACCTCGCACTTCCCGAAACCAGCGTCAGCGTCAAGGCCCGGACCAACGAGGGATTGGGAGAGATCGGCCGCGGTGTAGGCATTGCCGCACACGCCGTTGCGAGCATCGCGAAAGCATGACGGCGTCGAAGGCCAGGCTGTTTTTCGCGCTCTGGCCTGACGAACACACTCGCGCCGAATTCAACGAATGGATTCGTCTGCTTGGGTCAGCGATCGAAGGGCGCGTGACCAAGCTTGAATCGCTGCATCTCACTCTCATTTTTTTGGGAGATGTGGAAGTCGACCGGCTGGATGCGTTGAACAGCATCGCCAGGAAGATGGAGGTGGACCGCTTCGAGCTCGCTTTCGACGCGCCCGAATATTGGCGGCATAATCGCATCGTCCACGCAACTTCCGTCGAGACCCCGGAAGCGTTAAAAAACCTGGTCGCCGTGCTCGAGCGGGAACTGCGCGAGGCCGGATTTAGTTTCGACCAACGCACTTATATTCCGCATATGACTTTGATGCGCCGCGCGCGCTGGCGGGAGTTGAAACTGAAATTCGCGCGCGTCAACTGGCCGGTGCACGACTTCGCGCTCATTCGCTCGCATCAGCAAATTCGAGGCTCGCGGTACGAAGTCCTGGGCAAATGGCAGCTCTCCCCACCTCTCCCTCCCCCTCGACGGGGAGGGCTGGGGAGGGGGTGACAGAAAGGGGGAGGATTCAGGATTGAGGATTGACGAACGCGAGGAGAAAAGAACTAGCGGCAGAAAAGGCGGTAAGCCGCTCCGTCGAGCTCGGGGCAGGGCCAAACTAAGGCGGCAAACCTTCCTGAAGACGGAGTTCTTCACCGCTGCCCAAGAGTTGGCCGGAGCGAAATGAAACCCATTTATTTTTAAATCTGTTCTTTTTTATTTTCCATTTATCTCCTTTCCAGCGGCTGAAGTGACTAACCAATTTGGAGGCCAACATGACTGAGCATTGCATCCATGTGACGCCTCAGCTTATTCCTTTCCTCTACTGATCAAGCATCTGCTGCATACGCCTCTGGTGCATGCGCCGGAACAGGAGATCGTTTATCGCGGCCAGACGCGCTACAGTTATCGCACGCTGCGCGATCGGATCGGGCGCCTCGCCAACGCGCTCGCCGCCCTTGGCATGAAACGCGGCGACACGGTTGCGATGATGGACTGGGACAGCCATCGCTACCTCGAATGCTATTTCGCGGTGCCGATGATGGGCGCCGTACTGCAGACGGTGAGTATCCGCCTGTCACCGGAGCAGATCCTGTATACGCTCAACCACGCCGAGGCCAAGGTGGTGCTGGTGCATGCGGATTTTCTCACCATCGTCAAGGCGATCCGCGACAAGCTCAAGACCGCCCGGAAATTCATCGTCATCGCCGACGGCACCGCAGCAGACGTCGGCGAACTGAAGGTCGAGGGCGAATCGTGCCGACCATTCTGCACATGTTGCTGAGCAGCCCGAAGGTGAAGGAAGTCAATCTCAAGGGCTGGAAGCTGATCATCGGCGGCTCGGCGCTGCAGGTCGGGCCGCACTCGCGCTCGGCATCGGCATCTTCACGGGTTACGGCATGAGCGAGACCTGTCCGGGGCTGACGCTCGCCCAGATCAAACCGAGCCTCGACCAAGCCTCGACCGACGAGCAGATGGCCTTGCGCTGCAAGACCGGCCTGCCGATTCCGCTTGTGGATCTGCGGGTGGTCGATGGCAATATGAAAGACGTGGCGCACGACGGCAAGGCGGTCGGTGAAGTGGTGGTGCGCGCACCCTGGCTCACCCAGGGTTACCTCAAGAGCGCCGAGGCCTCCGAGCAGTTATGGGCCGACGGTACCTGCATACCCAGGATGTGGGCCATATCGACGAGAACGGCTATCTGCAGATCACCGATCGCCTGAAGGACGTCATCAAATCGGGTGGCGAGTGGGTTTCCTCGCTTGAGATCGAAACGCTGATCTCGCAGCACCCGGCAGTGAGCGAGGTCGCCGTGGCTGGGGCCAGGGACGAAAGTGGGGAGAGCGCCCGGTCGCGTTGGTCGTCGCGAAACCGGATCAGACGGTCGCGGAAGACGAGATCATCCGCCACGTGAAGACGTTCGAGGCCTCCGGCCGCCCCGGCCTATGCGGTGCCCAAGAAGGTGCTGCTGGTGAAGGAAATCGCCAAGACCAGCGTCGGCAAGATCGATAAGAAGCTGCTGCGCCAGCAGCATGCCGAAGCGTTGAACTGAAGCCGGACCGTGGCGGCGCGGGGTGCCGATCAAGACCAGGTCGAAGCGAAAAGAAAAATCGCTTGGTGTCACTAAATTCCTTCGCGGGCTTGACCGTCCGGTTCAATGGGATGACCCTAATGCATTACGCGGAAGGGCTCTGACATGACTATCAATCGAGGACAAATCCACCGACGTTGACCTTCGGGAAGTAACGCGCTTGGTTGAAGCCCTAGAAAACGATCTCAAGAAAGTGCAGGAGGGTTCAAGTGACCTTGACGCGTTACGAAGCGAAGTCGAGCAGTTGCGAACACTGCTCGACTCTCCTGATGGCGATCACCGCGAACTCCACGAGGGGCTGCACGGAATCCGTTCGCTGCTTCATCGGTTAGAGAACGAGCTGATGGGCGACGCCCTGACAGCGAGCGAGTACATCACGCGAATCGGCAGGATGCTGGGTATGTAGCAGCAGCTTATTCCCGCAATAACGGGAAGGATGTAGGTTGCGGTGACCTGGTTCCACATTTAGCTGGACGGTTGAAGTGGAAGGCAAGTTGAGAATTCACTCTCTGAATCGCACGCCAAGAGAAAGTTCGCGCTACGTCGCGCGAAAAGGCTGGCGGTAGATCGGCTGACGGCTATTCCGCCGCTGAAATGCCGTGCGGCGCTTGGCCGACGATGAACGCGCGAGGTGGTCTCGAATGGAGTGGAGAAATGGTGTCTGACCCGATTTATTTTTCTTGGATGGCGCTTGTCATGGAACAGGATAAAGCGTTTAATCCAGTCTGCGCGGCAACAAGCCGAGGAGGCGTCTGCGCGGCCCGTCAGTTACTCGGCGGCTGCCGTTATCGTGGCACTATGGGCGCTCTTGTTCTGGGTGGTTGGAAGCTGGGTCTATCATGTGTTTCGCACCTAACAACGCGCTCCAAGGGACGGCCACGGCGTCGCTTCGCTCCGCTCGTGGCTTCCCACGCTCGCTGCGCTCGCTCGGCGCCCCTGAG
>JBOIGA010000017.1:0-26942 GCA_050741875.1 Burkholderiales bacterium | reverse complement strand
GCTTCGGCGTCACCGTGCACTCGATATTCCGCGAGCGCGTAGTGCCCGAGCAGCCAAGCCCACACCGGCCCCTGGTGGTAGCTGCCGTCGCGTTCCGACACTCCGCCGATGTAGTGCGGACGAAATTCGGGATGCTCCGAACCGAGCGAGCGCAAGCCGTACGACGTGAGCAGCTTCTCTCCGCAGAGCGCAACAACCCGCGCTTGCGTGTTTGGATTCAAGGCGCTCGCGGGCAAACTCACCGCGAAGATCTGGTTCGGCCGCAAAGTTCCATCGTCGCCGTTCGGCCCATCAATCACATCGTATAACCCGCCGTTCTCGGAACTGATGAAGCGCTGAAAGCCTTCGCGGGTTTTCTCCGCCATCGCGACATATTCATCGTCGGACAATCCGATTTGCCTCGCGAAATTCGCCATGGCGACGAGCGCGTTGTACCAAAGCGCGTTGATCTCGACCGGCTTGCCGATGCGCGGCGTCACCACCCAGTCGCCGATCTTCGCGTCCATCCACGTCAGTTGCACCCCCGGCTCGCCCGCGCGAAGCAGGCCGTCGGCATCCATTGCGATGCCGTAGCGCGTTCCTTCGCGATGCCAACGGATAATCTCGGCGAGTACCGGAAAGACGCGGCGCAACGCTTCTTCGTCGTAATTCGCGGCGAGATACGCGCGCCATGCTTCGACGTACCAGAGCGCGGCGTCAACGGTGTTGTACTCGGGCTTGTCTCCGGCTCCCGGAAAAACGTTGGGAAGCATCCCGCGCTCGACGAAACGCGCGAAAGTTTCGAGGATCCTTCGCGCCGAATCGAAGCGCCCGGTCGCGAGAGTGAGTCCCGGAAGGGCGATCGCGGTGTCGCGTCCCCAGTCGCCGAACCAAGGGTAGCCCGCGATCACCGATTCGCCGTCGGGGACTTCGGGAATCGGGCGCGCGAAGAGAAAAGTATCGGCGGCGAGCAGAAGCTGTTTGACCCATTCGGGCGCGTCGACGAATTCGGGCGCCTGCGCCCGCGCGCGTTTCAGAAGCGCGACGTCGTGCGCTGATGCTCGGCGCATCGCTTCTTCGAGATAAGGGGACGCATCGGGATCGAGGCTCGCCGCGATTCCGACCCATTCATTCAAACGCAAATCGAAACTCGCGACGCCGACGCAAAGATGATTGTCGCGATCGGGCAATCCGCGCTCACGCTCGATAGGCAGATCGAAGTTTTCGATCCAATCGTGCGCGGTCGCGAGCGTTCCGCCGCGCGCGCGAAAGTAGAGCGTGAACCAGTTCGGGTGCACGGCTCGCATCCAGTGCGTGTTGCCCTCGATCACCGGATTGAACTGCCATGGAACGGTCGAGACGTGATGGTCGCGCCCGTTGACGAGGAGGCGCACCTTGAGCTTGAGCGCGCGCTCGCCATTCAGGAGGCGATACGCAAGATAAGTCGTGTTCGCGTTAGGCTCCATCCAAACTCGCGACTCGATCGAAACATCGCCGAAAGCGTAGCGCCACACCGGCATCCGTCCTTCGAGATGGAACGATTCGATGTTGAGGAAGCCTTTCGGCTCGATCGCGCCGCTCGTCCACCGATTGGTGCAAAGCGGGATTTCACGCAAGCCATCGGCAACGATCGCGTCGGCTTTGGCGAGAACGAGATAACGCCCGAGCGGCGGATTGACCGGCGCGATCATGAGGCCGTGATAGCGGCGAGTGAGCGTTCCCGCGATCGTTCCGGCGGCGTACGCGCCGAGCCCATTCGATAGCCACCACTCGCGGCGTTCGGACTGGGTCAAATCGCCGCAGATTTCTCTACCAAATCGAATAAAGGTCGGAAGAGTATTGTTCATTTGATCCCTCTCTAGCGTTTCAGATGGGACTGAGGACTCAGGACTGAGGACTGAGTCAATTCAAAATCACTTAGTCCTGAGTCCTTAGTCCTGAGTCCTAGAGTCGCGCAGCGACTCTCAATGCCCACGCATAAATCGTCAGTGCCGGATTGACCGACGCCGAGCGCGCGAACACGCTGCCGTCCACGACATACAAGTTTTCCATTCCATGTACTTTGCCATTCTTGTCCACGACCGAAGTTGATGGATCGCGGCCCGCGGCCATCGTGCCGCATGCGTGCGCGGTCGCTTCGAGCGGCATGTTCTTCGTCGCGACTAAGAATCCCAGACGCAGAAGCGCGCGGCGCAGCGCCTGAATCAAGCTGCGATGCTCGGCTCTGGCTTTTGGTGAACGCGCCCAATCGAAATTCAACTGCGGCGCAGCCTCGCCGTTAAGTTTCGCGGTGACGCGATTGTCAGCGTGCGAACTGTCTTCGGTCGTCAGGAACAAACCGAAAACGCGCCGCGACAGGCCGCTAGAAAACCACGTGGGCACGAACCCGGGAATCTGCGTCGCCAGAATCTCTCCCGGGAGATCGCCGCCGATGCACTGCACGCTGCTATGCGGAAACTGATCGTTCAAGAGCAGCACGGTCTTCCACAAAACGTCTGTTCTCGGGCTGCCGGAAAAAACGAGCATCGCACTGTTCAGATGGCATTTGTAGAAGCTGCCGAGCGCGCGCTCGCCTTGCAAGGTGATTCCGCTGTGCGCGACGTGGCGCTGCAAGAGACGTGGCGAGTGCAGAGCGCCCGCCGCGAGCAGAATCTTGTCGGCGAAGTAGGCTTCGCCGTTCGCGCACTGAACTCCGACGATGCGCGCGCATGAGTTTTTATCGGCAACAAGGTTCGTCACTTCGGTATCGGTGACGATGGTGATGTTCGGCTGATGCTTGACGCGATTCAAAAGCGCCGATTCGCCGTCGGCTTTGAGCCCGTTCGGCAGCGCATAGCCGTCGAAATGCCGAGCTTCTTTCGGATGACTGAGGATGTGCTCGGAAAGCCCGAGCGGCATCGCTCTGCGCTTCCACTTCGGTGCGACGCGCTGCAAGTCGGCGAGGAGATGCAGCATGTCGGGCTCGATGTCGAAAGTGCGAACGCCAAGGAGCCTCTCGGCTTCATCGTAGAAAGGCGCCAGATCATCGTAGCGGATCGGCCATTCGCGATAGTTAAACTCGGATTCGCTTTCAAACTCACGCAGCGACATGCGCAAGAGCGCGGCGCCGTACCACTTGGTCTTGCCGCCGAGATTGGGGAATTCTCCGGGGACAACGGGTTTGCCGTCCTTGTCCATCCACACCTCTTTGGTTTTGAACTCGCCGAGCTTCAGCACTCGATTGACATCGAGCGTGCTGCCATCGGCGGGAAGCGTGCGTCCGCGCTCGAGCAGCAGGACTTTCTTGTCGGTTTGAGTGAGGTGATATGCGGCGGCGCAACCTCCCGCCCCTGAGCCTACAATGATGACGTCGTAGTTCATGTCGCGCTTCGCATCCTTATCGGTCATTCCCGCGCAAGCGGGGCAAATCCTGTCATCGCGAGCAGCCTTTAGCCCCGCACTTGATGCGGCGTGACGATCTCGGTTCGCACCGATCGAGATTGCTTTGTCGCATTAAAGCCGCTCCTCGCAAAGACGACGCGTTAATACACCGCTGCCGGCGCAATTACCGCTGCCGTCGAACCCCTGGTCTTACCGTGCGTTACGGTGAACATGAATTCGTACACCTTGCGCTTCGCCAATTCTTCGGTCGCGAGGTTTTCGAGACCGAACAAACCCATCTTCACGTACATCGTTTGCGGAACGAGGAAGGGCCGCTCCGGATCTTCGCCGGGGACGGGGCCATAGCTCCAAGTGTCCGCGCCGGTAATCGCGATGCGGTTGTCATAGAGCCAGTTGATGAGCGCCAGCCCCGGTCCGGGCTCGCCGGATAGAAATTGCTCATTGTCCTGTCCCCACAACCCACCCCAGCCGGTGTGGATGAGCACCGCGTCTCCCGGCCTGATTTCTATTCCCTGCCGTCTGAGCGCCCCTTCAGCGTCTTCGGGAGTGATGACGTAACCTTTGTCGAGCCGCGCCACACCTTTGTACGCGGCGATGTCGAGGAGTACGCCGCGGGTTACGATCGGCGGGACGGTCTCCATTCCGAAGCGATTGATTCCCCACGCCTCGACGACGTCCTTCGTTGTCCAGCCGTTGTAGAAGCGATCGCCGATCTGAATGTGGCCGATTGAGTCGAGCTGCGTGCCCACCTGAAATGTCCCTGCCTGAATTTCGGTAATCCAGTTGATCTCGTTCTTGCCCCAACCTTTGCCGACGGCATCAGGCCGCTTCAGATTCGTAAATGGCGCCGAGGCATCGACGGTCTGATGCCAATAGCGTCCCTCGAACTTGGGAGTGTTTTCGTCCAGCACGCGACCCAGGTCCACGATCGTTCCCTGCCTGACGAGTTTCGCCGCCGAAGCGGTCACCGCGGGAGTGATTTCGTTCAGGCTGCCGAGCTGATCGGCAGCGCCATAGCGGCTCGGCCACCATGCTTTCTGCCCGTCGGGCAGAGCGTCATCGGCTTTCGAATCGAACGCGACGAACGCAAGGCACGCGGCGGCGACGAATAGAAATTTTTCGCCGACCCCCCACCCCCTCCCTCTCCCACAAGGGGGGAGGGAGCATTCCAACCCTCCCCCTCGATGGGGGAGGTAAATGGAGGGGGTGGCGCGGGGTAACGACGCTGCGTTGCGCCGAATCAGCGGGAAGAACATCTCAGCCGCCCTCGCGGAACTCGGGATACAAAGTCATTCCACCGTCTACGTAGAGCGTCGTGCCGGTGACGTAATCAGAGTGGTCCGACGCAAGCCAAACAGCGGCGCGTGCAATGTCGCGCGGTTCGCCGACGCGATAATACGGAATCAACTTGAGCAGCGACGCTTCGGCTTCGGGCGTGTCCCATGCCGAGGTGTTGATCGGCGTCTTGATCGCTCCCGGAGAAAGCGCGTTGATGCGAATTTTCCGATCGGCGTATTCTTGCGCGAGGCTTTTCATGAACATCGACACACCGCCTTTGCTCGCCGCGTAATTCACATGCCCCGCCCAGGGAATCATGTCGTGAACCGATGACAAACAAATGATCTTTCCCGCCGAGCACGACATTTCAGGAACCACCCCGCGGCGCAAAAATTCGCGTATCGCTTCGCGAGCACAGAGGAATTGTCCGGTCAAATTCACCGCGATCACTTTGTTCCACTGCGCGAGCGTCATTTCGTGGAATGGCGCGTCCTGCTGCAAGCCCGCGTTGGCGACAAGGATGTCAACGCTGCCCAGCTCCTGGCACGCGGTGCGGAACATCGCCTGCACCTCACTTTCCGACGACACGTCGGCTTTGAAAGCGAAGGCTTTGCCTCCCGCTTCACGGATTTCGGCGACGACTTTTTCGGCTTTGTCGTCACCGCTCACATAGTTCACGACGATCGCGGCGCCGGCTTCGGCCAATCCTTTCGCAATCGCTTCACCGATTCCGGAGTTCGCTCCGGTCACAATTGCGCGTTGTCCATCGAGAGTTGTTTCGCGAATGCTCGTTTGGTGCAACCGCGTTTCGCACGGCGCGCAGCTTGAAGAATCACTCATCGTTACTCCCCCTCGGGTATCGGGAATCGGGAATCGGGGATCGGGGATCGAAGATCTGGAACGGGAGTTTCGGTTCTCAATTCCGATTCCCTATCCCCTATCCCCGCCTTTCTAATCAACTGCCGTCAGACTTGCGTTGCTTGTCCAGCCACTCGCTTTCGGAAATCATTCCGTCTTTGTTTTTGTCCATCATGCCAAAGACTTTCTCGTAATACCCCATGAACTCTTCCTTCGAGACCTGGTGGTCTTTGCTGGAATCCAACATGGTCATTACTTTCATGGTCCGCATTGCCTGTCCGCCGCGCGCGTAACCGCCGGTGGCGAACGAAACATCATCGGCATAGCTTGCGGCCGTGAATCCCATGGCCAGCGCCAGCGCCGAAATTCGCATCGCAGTTTTCAGCATTGCAATCTCCTTTTTCGATGCAGCGTTGTCGCTGCGGATAGAAGTGTCGCAAACCGCTCTCGCGAAACTCTCACGCAAAGATCACATTTCCATCACATCGGGGGCGCGCAAAAGTTTCGCGAGAAAAACAGTGAAGCTTTCTTTGCGACGTCCGGGCTCGCACGATACTTTTGCGCGAAAAGATCAGCGCGAATGACTCGGGGCTGCACAGCGTCATTCGCGAAAAGTGAATTCGGCCACAAGCGTTAGGCTCGCCTGTATTCATTTATCACATCCCAAGCCACCTGCGGCGCAGGTACTGATCAACCGCGATCTTGCCCGGGCCATAGAAGATCGGCACCAAGAGCAGCAATCCCCAGTAGAAATGCTCAGCGCGGCCCGCTTCCGACAGATCGGGGTACGAAATGACCGCGACGATGTTGAAGATGAAAAGCGAAAGCGCGGCGAATCGCGTTCCGAGCCCGAGCGCGAGCTGCACCGGAAAGAGCAGCTCCGCCCCAGTGCCGAGCACAGCGGCGATATCCGAAGGTATCAGCGGGACGCTATATTCGTTCTCGAATAGCGCGAGCGTTGTGTCCCAACTCGCGATCTTGGTCATTCCGCTCTTCCAAAAAACGTTGGCGATGTAGAGCCGAATGACCAGGCTCACCACCGAGGTCAACGAATCCAGGCCGTGCAGCACGAATCGGCCCCCAGTTTTGATCGCTTCCATCATAGTTCTCCTCTCCAGTTAAAAGTCGCTAGTCGCTAGTGGTTTCAGTCGCCAGTGAGAACTTCTCTCAAAATCGCTAGCGGCTAGCTACCAGCGGCCTAAAATCCACGAGCGTGCGCGCGGCAACGTGGGTTTGCATGAATCGGACGACGTCGAATTTCAAGTCTGCTTCAATGGTGCGTGAGAAAGCTTCGCCGAAACTTTTTCCAGCTGCGAACGCCTTCAGCATGACGAATTCCCCAGTCGCAAGCGGACGCAACTCGACTTCGTATTGGGGTCGAGCGATCAGCACATTGCAGCCACCTTCGTTGAGGTCAATCGTTTCTTTAGGCGCGCCTTCCTGGTTCGCCCGCCAGATCCGCAAAATCGGGTAAGGCGAAGCGATGAGGCGGCACGCGGGATGCAGCGCGAAACTAAGCGCTTCGAAACGCTCGGGCGACATGTTCGTGACGAAATCGAGCGCGATCTCGGGATAATCCGCAGCGTGAAACGACTCGTGGATCATCCACTCGAGCCGCGCGACATCGCGCAGATAAACGAGCGGCGCGGCGCCCGGAAAACCGGCGATAATTTCGGGAAAGTCCTGCCCGTACTCATTGAGGTCACCGCTCGTTGACGGAAACAGGTCGATGTAGTGGTCCGCGACGCGGTCGAAAAATTGGCGCCCGACGAGCCTGTCCATAACTGGGTATATCGCGCGCAGCGCTTCGCGGTAATTTGAAAATACGTTGTTGCGATAGATTGCGAATCGCGCTCGCGGGCCTGGCCCTGCAATCGAATCCGCGTAATCGGCGCCGGAAACAATTCCGCGGACGAAATTCCCCTGCAGATCACGCAGCGAGTACATCGCGTTCTTCCAGAATGCCGTCTGCCTTGCCCGCTTCGGCGAGCAAAACAGCGAGTGCGGGAATGTCGATGTCCCACTCGATCAAGGTCGGAATCGCTCCAAAGAGCCGCACTGCTTGCGCGTACAGCGTCCAGACCGCGTCCGCTACAGGTTTGCCGTGTGTATCGATGAGAGCCATTCCGTTTGAATCGAAACCGGCAAGGTGCATCTCCCACACGCTCGTTACCGGAATTCCGCGCAAGTAGCGCAAAGGATCGAACACATGGTTCGTCGCGCTGACATAGATGTTGTTCACGTCGAGGAGAATCCCGCAGCCGCTGCGTGAAGCGACTTCGCGCAGGAATTCCCATTCGGGCATCGCCGAGTGCTTGAACTGCAAGTAACTGGAAACGTTTTCGACGAGGATCTGCCGCTGCAAAAAGTCCTGCGCAGCGGACACGTTTGCGCAAACGACATCGAGCGCTTCTTCGGTGTAGGGCAGTGGCAGAAGATCGTTGAGATGGCGGCCGCCGACCTCACCCCAGCATAAATGATCAGAAACGACTCCGGGCTCGAAGCGCGCCACCAGCGACTTGAGTTTGCGCAAGTGCTCGCGATTGAGTCCGTCCACCGATCCCAGCGACATTCCGACTCCATGCAAGGACAATGCATAGTGCTGGCGAATTCGTTCGAGGTAATACAACGGCTGTCCGCCGTCGCCGAAGTAATTTTCGCTCGCGACTTCGAACCAACCGATGTCGGGTTGCCGCTCGAGAATCTCGCGGTAGTGCGGCGGGCGCAGTCCGATTCCGGCTCTCGCCGGAATCGGCGCGTTCACGCACGCTGATTTATTTCTTTCCACCTGGCTGGGCGTGTGCGGAAGTGGTGATAGATCCGCCAACGATCTTTTCGCACGCGCCTTTCGGGAGATAAATCCATGCTTCCTTGTCGGCGTCGGCTTTCGCGGTGCCGGCGCACGAGCTGTAGCTCGTCCCGCAGTCGTTCTTTCCGGCCTTCACGATTCCGGCGCACTTTTCGTTGTCGCCTTTCGCTGCCAGCGACGCGCTGCTCATCGTCGCGACGCCGAGCGCAAGCACGCTCAATACGGCGGAACGAATTACACGATCAGAATTTTTCATTGCTAATCTCCGTTGAGTTGGTTGAGGAAGACCGAGCTTAAAGCCGATCGCTTTGCATTCTGAAAAGCAAAAATCACGAAATCGTTCGGTAAATCTAAAATTTTTGTCTCGACGCGCGTCATTGCGAGGAGCGTTGCCGCGACGCGGCAATCTCGCTTGCATACATCAAACGGAGATTGCTTCGCATACGCTCGCAATGACAGCACGATCATTCCGCGCCGTGTATATGCGCGGCGAGCGAAGGTTTTTCGTCGCAGCCTGACGAGTGCATCGACACCCCGACGGGCTGATAGACGCCATAGCGAGTCAGATACTCCTGCTGCACCGCGTAGGCTTCGCGTTCGAGTGCGATCGCTGTTTCGCATGAGAAAGGCGCGTTGAGTTTTCCCGATTGATGCTGCAGGTAGTGCACCATCTCGTGCACGACAATCGAGCTTGCGTAAAGGCTCGTTTTCGGGTTCAGCCGCTTATCGAGAAAAATCGTGTCGCCGGGAGGAAACCAACCCATCACTTTGCATTCGCGTCCGCCGCACGCGTGCTCGATAAGATAAGCGTGCGAGACCGCTGCGATATCCGGAGGTGTTTCGGGCAGCGAATAACCGGAAAGCGTTACCGCCCACGACATCATGATTGCGTACAGCTCGTTCATCTTTTTCTCCAGTCGTCTTGCCGTCATTGTGCAGGGATGAAGTCACCGCGCGGTCACGCAAAAGTAAAAGTTTTATCGCGATGAGGTCTGGCCCGGCGGGTGGTAAGCCGGGGACAGATCACTGTTAAAGGCAAAACAGTCGAACCGATGATGCTCCTGGAGTCCTCGGCGCAGGGCGCTTAGAACTGGTCAATCGGTCGCACGGCGAAATGAATGGCCGAATGCTCTTTAGCAATCTCGACCGACTCGATGATGCGGAGAGCCCGGGTGAAGCCGCACTTTGGCGTTGTGTTTGCCGCTTCCACCGTCGGCAAAGTATTCAATACGGCGATGACTGCTGCGGCGGCGAGACTGGCCAAGGGCTTGAGCTGGTTCATGGCCGCCATTGTGGAAGCGCGAATTCGCGACGCAGTCACACAAAAGTAAAAGTTGTGTCGCGTACAGAAGACTGCCGACTGATGACGGAGACGGAGGACGGAGGACGGAACTCAGAGGCCTGAAGACGGCTGACAGAAGACTGTCAAGCTTCAGACGCGCCGATAGACGGTACTAGAAACTTGCGCCTCTAGTCCGCGTCTCGATTCGATACACCCCGGTGTTCGCGGTGATGTAGAGCACCGACCCGTCCTCGCCCCACGCCACGTTGCCGGCGGGAACACCGAAATCAATTCGACCGAGCAGAGTCGCGTCGGGCGCGAAAACGTAGAGTCCGCCTGGGCCGGTCGCGAAAAGATTTCCGCGCGCGTCCACTTTCAATCCGTCGGCCCCGCCCTTGCCGTTTTTGCGAAACGGGTTCGCATCCGCGAACACTTTCCCTGCGCCAAGTGTTCCATCGTCATCGACGGGATAGGCGAGCCAGCGCCCAGCGGCGACATCGGTTACGTATAACGTATTTTCATCCGGTGAGAACGCAATGCCGTTCGGCGCTTTGAGATCGTCTATGAGCAGCGCGATTTCGCCATCGGGTTTCAAGCGATAGACGCCCTGATGCGGCAACTCTTTCGCGGGATCATCGAACGCCTTCGGCAGACCGAAAGGCGGATCGGTGAAATAGAGATCGCCGTTCGATTTGAAGACTACGTCGTTGGGGCTGTTCAAACGTTTGCCCTCATAGTGAGACGCAAGCGTTGTCTTGCTGCCATCGGGCTCAAGTCGCGCGAGTCTTCGATCACCGTGCTCCGCGAGAATAAGCCTTCCTTCCCGATCGAATGTGAGTCCATTCGCGCCCGGCTCGCGGCCTTCGAAGGGCGCACTTCCCGTGTAACCGCTCGGGTGCATGAACACAGAGACGCCTTTTCCGCGCCGCCATTTGTAAACACTGTTGTTCGGAATGTCGCTGAGCAGCAAATAGCCTTCGCGCTTGTTCCAAACCGGGCCTTCGACCCAGGTAAACCCATCGGCGATCTTTTCGACTTTCGCATCGCGCGAAAGCAATTGATCGAAGCGCGGATCGAGACGGATGATGCGCGGCTCGGCGCTCGCCGCGTTCGCGGAGAAAAATGCGAGCGTAGCGAACGTTCCCCAAAGCGCCAGATGGTTCAGCATTTTGTTTGCCCAGCTGCAATTAACGCGAATTGTGGAAAGCGAGTATCAAGGGCGTTTCACCAAGGATTAAAAATTCTGTCACGGCGACTGGGCGTACTCGTGAAACAAATTTTAGAGGGCGGTGACGGTTTGATGACCTCACTTTGCAATACTGCAGGTGAAATCAAGCGGAACTACCAACACCCATGTTGTATTCGTTGCACGAAGCCGGCTACAACGCAGTTGCCCCCTTCAATCTTTGGGCTCAGGCGATGCTGAGCGCGATGAATCACCCGCTGAACTTCTGGCAGGGCGGATTCCATCACCGTACGATGACGGCTGGATTGGAGGTCATCGAGCGCTTGACTCGCCGTTACCGGAAGCCGGACTTCGGCATATCACAAACGGTCGTTGACGGAAAGACGGTCGCCGTGAGCGAAGCAGTCGAGCTGTCCAAACCGTTCTGCGATCTGCTGCATTTTCAGCGCGCGACTTCGCGCCGGGATCCGAAGGTGCTGCTGGTTGCGCCGCTTTCGGGTCATCACTCGACCCTGCTGCGCGGAACCGTTGAAGCGCTTTTGCCGGAGCACGACGTTTACATCACCGACTGGGCCGATGCGCGCAATGTGCCGCTTGCTGAAGGTCCGTTCCGTTTCGACGATTACGTCGCATACATGCAGGAGTTCATGCGCCATCTCGGCCGTTCCGTGCACGTGATCGCGGTGTGCCAGCCGGCGGTGCGGTGCTCGCCGCGGTGTCACTGATGGCCGAGAACAGCGAATCTGCTCCGCGTTCGATGACCTTGATCGGCGGCCCGATTGACACAAGGCGCAGTCCCACGCAAGCAAACCGCACCGCGATTGAGCGATCGCTCGCGTGGTTCCGCAAGAATCTGATTCACGAAGTGCCGCCGGGGTATGTCGGCGCGGGGCGCAAAGTGTGCCCGGGCTTTCTCCAGCTCGCGGGATTCATGTCGTTAAACGCCGAGCGCCACATAGCTTCGCATATCTCCCTCATGCAAGACTTGATACAGGCAGACGAAGACAGCGCCGCGACGCATCGCAGGTTCTACGACGAGTACAACGCAGTAATGGACATGCCCGCGGAGTATTTTCTGGAAACGGTCGAGACGGTGTTCCAGGAGCACGCACTGCCGCGCGGGACGATGGTCTGTCTTGGACGGCGAGTGGACCCCGCGGCAATCCGGCGCACCGCGCTCTTGACCATCGAAGGCGCAGACGACGACATCTGCGGCCGGACGCAAACCGAAGCCGCGCACGAGTTATGCCGCAACATACCGCCATCCAGGCGTGAACACATGCTGGTGGAAAGCGCCGGACACTACGGCATCTTCAGCGGCAGCCGCTTTCGCGAGCACGTGGTCCCAAGAATCCGCAGCTTTATCCGCAAGCACGACGCGTGAGCGTCTCGGCGATCGGCGCTTCGAGCTGCTCTCGGCGCTGTTTCGAATGGTGCGAAAAGGGGAGACGCGAGCAGGCCGAAGTTCGGGTCGCTGAATCATGTATCTTTTGCATAGAGCGGCGAAACAGATCGAGCTTCAGTTGGAAGTGACAGGCGCAGCGATTCGGTAGCTCACGAGTTCGAGCTCGGTGCGGTCTCCGAGCACAGCGGATTGTCGGTGCGAGTTTCGTCGTAATACTCGGATCCCCATCTTTGCCTGACCGTGCGCTGAACTTTCGGAGAATACCACTCGGTTTCGCGGATTCTGGTCGCCGAGTGCCACCATTCGGAATCGGCGGCGTACACTTCGCGCGCGATCTTGAGTGTGTCGAACTCACCCGCGCCAACTTTTATCCGCTCCCGTCCCACTACTTTGGCGTGAATCTTGAGAGGAATTTTTCTACCGCTCGCCGGATCAATCGCCACGGTTTCGATGCGCCAGGTCTTCCCGACTTCGAGCGGAAACATGTACGCCGGATATCCCGGCGCGTACTGGAACACCACGCCATAGGCGGTCGCGGCGATGAGCGGGTTCCACTCGGCCGTGTACGCGGCATCGCTGGCAAATTCGCCCGCGGTTACGCGCACGCGAATGCCGGCTTCATCTTTTGCGGCGACCTCGTACCGCCGCACAGCGCAATCTTTTGTTGTAGCCATCCAGTTCGTTGTACACCCATTCGTCGCCCGCCTGCACTTGCGGCAGCGGGACGTTTTCTGCCGCCAGCGAGGAGAGTGCCGCGGATCCCAGGCAAAAGCAGAGCAATTATCTTCATGAGAAGTCCTCCTGACGCGCTTCTCAAATGTGCGATGAATCGGGAGCGCGAACGACAGCGCAGTTCCGGTCTCACTTGCAACGCTGATTGCACTGCGTGCGATTCGAGTGCAAAGGATTCAGCCAAGCTGTCCACCTCGATGACCGTTGACGCCGCTGCCGCTGAGTACGAGACTCGCCGACACATATGGCGTGCGGCGAGGGTAAAAGCAGCGGCTGCGATCGGTTTTAGGATTTAACGAGTTCAGCATTCTGGCCATCATGCGGGGTGGCCAGCGGCTCGCTCTTCGCGTGTGCCGCGGGAGGAGTTTTGAAGTAGTGAATCCGACCCCTACTGTCAATCGTGAACCGCGTCGCCGGTGCACCGCGGCGATTCGCGACTGAGATATGCAATGTCGTTCTGTTCTGGTTCATCGAGTTCTCCTGGGCTTCAGTCCGCGCTTTCGCTGATAAGACGTCCATTCAGCGGCTGCAGCGGGCGTTCATTGTGACGATAGAGCCGCGCGAATCTTGCGAGCTGCGCGGCCGACAATTCGAGCGGATGTTTCAGGACAAACCACTTCACGCCTTCGGTGCAAGGCGGTGTCGTGAGCGAGCTTTCAAAAGTGTAGTAGCTGCGATCGGCGGGCAATAAGGTCATGAGGTCAACGAGAACATTGGTGTCTCTTACCGCCCTCCCTCTTTCTCCGGCAGCCGCGACCAGATCGGCGCGAGCGCGCGGTTCTCGCGTCCGGCGTCGAAAAACACCGCCGCCACTGCGATGTTGCGTTCGGAATCCATGTGGACGAAATGCACTTCGAGGTCGTGATGCCGCCCCTTCACCTGATGTTCGCTCGGCGCGTGAAAATGCCACTGCACGAGACGGTACGCGCGATCGCCCGTTGCGAAGGTGCTGCCGGGCTCGACGTTCACCTGAATGGTGTGCCCGTTATTGACTGCATCGAGCGACGCCGGCCGGTAGTCGAACTTGAGCGGAGGCAGCTCCAGCTTTCGCGCGCCAGCAATGTTGATCGGCGACTGGTGGGTTCCGGTCTTGCACGTCGCGAATTCAGGTTTGATGTCGCCCCAGTGTTCCGGACCCTCCGCTCCTTCGTAGCCCCAGTGCATTTCGTAGGAATAGGCTGGCGAAAGCAGCGCTAGCGAAAGCGACGCCCAATATCTAACCTTGCCAGCGTTTGATTTGCGATTCATGACTACTCCATATCGAGCACCGTCGCCGCCAGGCGTTACGGTTTGATGAAGGTCACCAGGTCACTCAGATTTCCCCCTATCGCATCGGGCGCAACACCGAGCTCTTCGACCGGGAGGTTGAGGCGATTAACCCAGAAAGTCGGGTAGCCAAACGATTTCGCGCCTGCTGCATCCCAGCCGGCGAAAGCAACAAACGCAATTTCGTCGCGCTTCAGCCCGAACGCGTCGATCCATCTGGTATGCGCGAGGGTCGGGTTTGTATGTTTTGATGTTGTCGGTGCTGAGGAGGCGTTCAAAAATTCCCTCCAAGCGGGCGCTCTTGATACCAGCATCGAGCATCCTCGGAGTGAAGTTGGACAAGAACGCCATCCGGATGCCTGCCTCCTTCAGCGACTTCAGTGCCAGCGGGACATCGGGCCAGGCCTTGAGTTCAAGATAGGCCTCCATCAGGCGCTTGCGCTTGTCCGGGGTCAAATCAAGCTTCAGCATTTTGGCCGCAAACACTAAAGCGTCTTCCGTTGACTGCCAGAAGTCGGCGTAGTGTCCGGACAAGGCGCGTAACCACTGATACTCAAACTGCCTGGTGCGCTATGCATTGCTCAGATCACCGCCTTTACCTGGAAAGAGTTCCTCCGCGAGCGCAAAGATCGGCCGCGGGTCAAAAATCGGAAAAGCGTCGAAGGCGATGGCGCTGATGTTTGGCTTTGTAACAGCTGACGCCAATTGACTTGATCCCAAGAACTTCGCGGCGACGCTTCCAGCTGCCAGTTTGAGAAACTGGCGGCGGCTTGACGGCATGTTCCGTTGAGAGAGGATTTGCAAGAAAGACATTCGTCTCCTCCATTTCGTAAAATCGGCGTCAGCGCGTTAAGGCGCGAACCAAGAAACTCACGAATCAGGGCGGCGATTTCTGTCGCATGCGTCTCAAGCGCAAAGTGGCCGGCATCGAGCAGGTGTAACTCGGCGTCCGGTAGGTCGCGCCTGTAGGCTTGCGCGCCCTCGACCGTGAAGAACGGATCGTGCCTTCCCCAAACGATCAGCGCCGGCGGACGATGCTTGCGAAAAAACACCTGGAATTTTGGATAGAGCGCGACATTCGATTGATAGTCGCCAAAGAGGTCGAGCTGCAAGTCAATGTTGCCGGGGCGGCTTAAGAGAGCCCAGTCAAGCTGCCAGGTATCCGGGCTGAACAGTGCGAGTTGCGAATCGGGCAGCCCCGCCGTGTATTGCAGACGCATCCCGTCGGGATTCAGCCAGCCGCGCAGCTTCTCGCGATTCGCTTGCGTCGGCTCGCGCCAATATGCCTTGAGTGGATCCCATTCCTTGCTCAAGCCCTCATCGTAAGCATTGCCGTTTTGAACGATGAGCGCGGTGACTCGCTCGGGCGCGAGCAGCGCGAGCCGTAAGCCTATGGGCGCGCCGTAATCCTGAATGTATAGCGCGTAGCGCTCAAGTCCGATTGCCTGCGTGAACTTGTCCATGATTCGCGCATACGTTTCGAAGCTGTAGCGGAACGATTTTGGATCCGGAAAATCGCTGTTGCCGAATCCTGGATAGTCGGGCGCCACGACGTGATAATGATCAGCGAGTACCGGAATCAAGTGCCTGAACATGTGCGACGAGGACGGAAAGCCGTGCATGAGCAGCAAGGCCGGGGCAGCTTTCGATCCGGCTTCGCGGTAGAAGATGCGTATCCCGTCCACGACTACGAAGCGGTGCTGGACTTTGATGTCCGCCACTTGCTTAGAGGCGTCTTCTCTGGCGATTGTCTGCATCGCCATTGGTCCTTGCACGACGAAAGCGAATAACAAACCGATGATCGCTCTGCTAACCATGCGCACGTTTCCGTCGCGGCTTAAGAATAAGGATGGGGCGCATTCCCTTATGGCCGTACTCCGGGGACGTTGAGCCGCATCTTGTACAAACCCGACTGCGCCGTTAGATAGAGCGTCTTGCCGTCGTCGTCACCCCACGCCATGTTGTGCGGATGTTTTGGAGCGAAGACGGCGCCGAGATGCTTTCCTTCCGGCGAGAAAAGCCACAACCCGCCGGGGCCGGAGACATAAACGTTGCCTTTAATGTCCACTTTTACTCCGTCGATCGCGTCTTCGCCTTTCGCATTCGTCATATCGGCGAAGACTTCGCCTTTGCCCAAGGTGCCGTCGCCTTTCACCGGATAGCGCAACACAACTTTGTTTTTCTCATCCCAGTTACCGACGTAGAGATACTTCTCGTCGGGAGAGAATGCAATTCCGTTCGGGCCTGACACATCTTTCGCCAGCAGCTCGACCTTGCCGTCTTTCACTCGGTACACACCGTTGTGCGGCAACTCCTTGCGCGGATCGTCGCCAAACTTCGGCAACCCAAAAGGCGGATCGGTGAAGTACAGCGAGCCGTCGGATTTGTAGATGAGATCGTTGGGACTGTTAAGACGCTTACCTTGAAAACGATCGGCAACCACCGTCAGCCCCCCGCTTTTTTCGAGTCGCGAGATTCGGCGGTTGCCGTGTTCGTTGATCGTGATCCTGCCAGCTTTATCGAGTGTGAGTCCGTTCGACCCCGGCTGTTTGTATTCGGCGATGTCGGCGCCATCGTAGCCGCTCTTCGACCGGAAAACCGAGAGTTCGCCGTTGTACTTGTAGATCGTGTTGGCGTTCGGATCGGAAAACAAAAGGTACTTGCCGTCATTCACCCACAACGGGCCTTCGGTGAACTGAAATCCTTCGGCGAGTTTGAAAATCTTCGGATTCGGCGGAACGATTTCGTCGATCGCCGGATCGAGGCGCAACACCTCGACATTGACTTCATGCGGGGTGACCGCGCGCGGTCCGGGAGTGTCCTTGTGGAATTCGAGCTTGGCGTAGCGCATGTAGATGTAATTTGTCGGCGGATTCGAAATCGGCCCGTTGATTCCGAACACGGCGAGCTGAATTTTGTCTCCCGGCTTGACGTTGCGTCCGACGACTAAGCGATTCGCCGCATTCCACCCCTTGACCACCGAGCCACCCGATTGTCCGGCGGCGCGCGGGAGCTCGCCGTTCACCCAGACTTCGGCGTAATCGTCCACCGAAGTTTCGAATACAGCCGTCGAGCCCGTTGGATCGAAGCTTCCGATTTTTTCCGGAACGGTGACTCCGATCCGGTACCAGTTGAACGCGAGCCGGCCGTTGCCGCGCCGCTTGTCGAGCGTTTTGGGATCGAGCGCTTCCCAATTGGAATCGTCGTAATCGGCTCCACCCGCGCGCGGAGAGTAGTCGTAAGTCTTGACCAGCGATCCGGTCGGCTGCCCTTCCGGCCCCGCACCTTTGAACTCGGTTTCAACGATTTTGGTGTCGCTGTAGCGCCACTGACCTTGGACGAGCGCGACGCCTTCGGGAGTAGCGAGATCGATCACGGCTTCGGGTTTTCCCGTGAACTCGTCTGCTTGCGCTGTAAACGCAAAGCTCACTAACAAAGTGCAAAGCAAAGTTTTCATTTCCCACCCCCGTTGATCGCGGCTTCCGCGCTTGCGGCGCCCGCCTTCGCGATGTCTTCGTCTTCCTGCGGAGTGTTGCCGGATACGCCGATCGCCCCGATGACCTTGCCCTGATAGGTGATGGGAACGCCGCCTTGCAGCGGAGTCACACCCGGAAGCGCGAGCGCGGCGACGCGGCCGTTCTTGATCTGCTCTTCGAACACCGCGCTCGGACGGCGGAAGATCGCGGCAGTGCGGGCTTTGCCGATGCCAACGTCAACGCTCGCGACTTGCGTGTCGTCGAGGCGATGCAGGAGCAGAACGTGGCCGCCGTCGTCCACGACGACGATGACGACTGTGGCGTTGCGGCGCATCGCTTCGGCTTCCGCCGCCGTGGTGATTTTTTTCGCCACGTCGAGTGTCAAGACTTTTTTGTCGGGTAGATCGGCGTAAACAGATGCCACCGAGCACAATAGGAGCGTGGCAACGGTGTTTGCAATTTTCATAGTGGTGTCCTCAGTTAGCCCCCTCACCCCAACCCTCTCCCACGAGGGGAGAGGGAATGCGAGGTGGGGAGGGAATGAATCTAAGATCCGTTGCCGATGGGTTTGACGACGTAATACAAGAACGGGCTCGTCACTTCCTTGAACCAGTGCGGAGTGTTGGGCGGCACGACGACGACGTCGCCCTTGACGAGTTTACGAGTCTCGCCGCCGATCACGTCTTTGCCGCGGATTTCTCCCGGCGACGTGACTTTGCCGTCGACGACTTGGCCGCCGGTGACGAAAGTGGCGCTACCTTCGAGCACGTAGATCACATCGGTCTCGTTCTCGTGCACTTCGGCAAGTCCAGGCTCGGTGCGGCGGCTGGCATGTACTTTGTACGCGGCAACTTCGAGAAGCGGGGCGCCTTTCGCGAACGCCGCCGCGACTTTGCCGTGATCAATATGCGTGACCAGCGCGGAAGTCTTCTTGCCGTTCAAGGCATTGGCGCCGGCGATAGCGAGCTCTTCGTCCTGCTGCGCGCTGGCCGCGCCGGAGACGCCGACCGCTCCGACGATTTGATCGCCGATCACGAGTGGAATACCGCCCTGCAGGGGAGTGAAACCCTGGATATCGCTCGCGACCGTCACCATTGTCGTGCGGCCTTTGTTGATCGTATCCTCGAAAACCTTGGTCGGCTTCTTGAAAAGTGCCGAGGTACGTGCTTTTCCTATCGAGATATTGGCACCCGCGGCGAAGGTATTGTCGAGCCGTTCGAGCGCCACCAGATTGCCTCCGTCATCTACAACCGCAATGACGCCTCCCGGCGCGTTGAGTTTTTTCGCTTCCACGAGCGCCGCGGAAATGACCTGCTTCGCGCCATCGAGGGTCAACGCTTTTTTGTCAACGACCTGCGCCTGCGCGGAAACGGCGACAACCGACAACAGAGACACCAAGAGCTTTTTCATGAAGTCCTCCTAAAAACTTTCGCTCTCCCCGCTCCCACAAGGGGAGAGCGAAAAAGCGTCTTAAAAAATTAATTACCTTTGCCGCCGGGTTTGGCGTATGGCGAAGTCGTGACGTAGGCGCCGACGATTTTGTCGCAAGTGCCTGCTGGAACTTCGATCCACGCTTCTTTGTGCGCGTCGACGTTGACCGAGCCGTGACAACCGGAAATGCTCGTGCCGCAATCGTTCTTGCCGGCCTTGACGACCCCCGCACACTTTTCGGTGGCGGGAGCCGCTTGCGCCTGCTGTGCGGCGAATCCAAGCGCGAGCAGGCTCGCGATAGCGGAATGGACGATGAGATCCTTCGAATTCATGATGCCTCCTTGTGAGATGGATTAAGGACCGGCCGCGTTCGCCGACCGGTTGTGCCATTGTCATCAGATGAACTCCCGCGGCTTTCACGCAAAGTTAAAATTTTTGTCACGCGACAACGTCATTCCGAACAGCACGCGGTGCGTGATCCGGAATCCAGAAAACTGGATACCGGCCCCGGCTTACTTCCTGCCGGGGCAGGCCCCCGCCGATATGACGAGTTCGTACGGTGAAGCACAAAAAAACGCCGCGAAGTCGCGGCGCTACGAGGAGGAAGCCCTATGAGAGATGAGAAAAGCCAGTCTCGCCTTCGCTATTGCGAATCGAAGTGCGCGCCGCTCTCGCCGGTCATCTCGGAGAGCATCACCATCAGCTCTTCATCGCTCTCGTTGTCGATGCCGAAGTTTTGCTCGGGCTCTTCGTACTCGAGAATTCCGCGGAACTGGAGCTCCTTGATGAGTTTGTTTTTTGGCATGTTGAGAAAACCGGGAAAGCCCTTCTCGAAAAGTTCGCGCAGATTTTCCGAATCGCGCAAAGCGGCGCTCACCGAATAGTCCACCAGTTCTCTTACCATTTGCTGTTGTCTCACGTTGACCTCCTTGGAAAATTGTTCAGCCGACGATTCCAGTTTCGCTCGCAAAAATCACGAAAAAGTCACGGCTCAATCAATTTTCCGTCAATCGCCCGCGGACTCAACACGGCGATGAGACAGAGTGCGACGACGATCGAGGCCGCGCACGCATACGCAATAATCATATTGACCCTCCTGTGGCCGCGACGAATTCACGAATAGCTTTGAAATAAAGCGGCCGGCCGATCGCGCCGCTCGAACTGTGGTCGCCGTTGGCGACGAGCAGCAGTTTCTTTTTGGTTGACGCCACGGCTTCGAACAACCGTTCACTCATTTGAAAGGGAATCTTGCGGTCTGACGTGCCGTGAATCAGCAGTACAGGCAAACTGAGAGCGCCGATTTTCGAAAGCGAATCGAAGCGCTGCCGCAGAAAGCGGTCGACCGGAACGAAGGGAAGCCGCTCGCGCGCGACATCCGCGAGCGAAGTGAAGGTGGATTCGAGGATCAATCCCGCGGCATGATGCACGCGCGCCGCCAGTTCGACCGCGATAGCGCCGCCGAGTGAATGCCCGTAGATAAAAATGTCCTGAGCGGGAACACCTTGGTTGCGCAGAAACCAGTAAGCCGCTTCGGCGTCTTCGTACACTCGGGTTTCGTTCGGACCCTCGGCGCTGCTTGAACCGAAGCCGCGGTAATCCACCATGAGCACCGAAAATCCGAGCCGGTTGAAGCGCACCGCGCGCGGCAAGTTCTTGCTGATGTTGCCCGAATTGCCATGCAGGAAAAGCAGCACGCGCTCGCCGCCCGTGATCCACCAGCCATGCAGCGCGTGCCCGTTGCCGACAGGAATTCGCACATCCTGATACGGGAGATGGTAGTCCTCGGGAGTGTGCGGAATCTCGATTTCAGGCTCGAAGATGAGCCGGCTTTGCCATTCCGAGAGCGCGCTGCTCATCGCCGCGCCGAGCAAGGCGCTCAAGCCGGCCAAAATAAAAAGCGGTTTCAGCGCGGTCTTGACATTGATGCAAGTGAATCCGGTTGCCGAATTGCTTGCCATTTGTGTTCTCGTCTTCTTTCAAAGGGTGGAGAGCAGTATGGCAACGAAGACTCGCGCGCGAGTCACGGATGAATCACAAATTGATCGCGCCGCGACCGCGGCGGGGAAACCTAACGCCGCGAGCTGTACACGGATTCGGCAAAGCTTTCGACCGATTGCAGGTAGAGCGAGCGGCCGACTTTCGCGCTGTTGCTGTGGCCGCCGTCAGGAATGAGGACAAGCTTCTTGTTCGTGCCGGGAATCGCGGCAATCAGCTTTTCGCCCATGTCGAAGGGAATTTTCCGGTCGGCGGTGCCGTGAATGATCAGCACCGGCAGGTTGAGCGAACTCGCTTTGGCGAGCGACTCGAAGCGCTGGTGCAGTAGGAAGTCGACTGGAAACATCCAGTACTTGCCTCCCCGAACGACAGCGTCGCGCATCGAAGTGAAGGTCCCCTCGACGATCAGTCCCGCGGCCTCTTCGACGCGCGCGGCGAGGTCGATCGCGATCGCGCCGCCGAGGGAATGTCCGTAGATGACGATACGCTTCGGATCGACGCCCTGCGCCTGCAGATAATTCCAGGCGGCATGCGCGTCTTCGTAGACCTGCGATTCGGTCGGATGCGCGCCGCTACTCTGACCGTAGCCGCGGTAATCGACGATGAAGACCGAGAAACCGAGTCTTTGAAAACGCACCGCGTGCGGCAGGTTGCTGCCAATGTTGCCGCCGTTGCCGTGCAGATAGAGCAGAACCTTCTGGCCTTTGGCCGGTATAAACCAGCCGTGCATTTCGTCGTAGACGCCGAGAGCATTTTTGACCGGCAGGCGCACTTCGCGAAAAGCCAGTCCGTAGTCTTCGGGTGTCAAGTCGATCGTCAGGTTGGGCTGGAAGATGAGGTGGTTTTGCCACATCCACATATAACCGCAGGCGGCGCCGTAAATGAGCGTGAAGGCAATCGTCACAAACGCGAAGGCTTTGAGCCACCTTGCCCGCCACCGCGACAATGCGGCGCCGGTTTCGAGAACCGAGTTCATCGCGGCTTCGGCCGGGTTACCTTTCACTTCCATGTTCCTTTCATCCCCTTTACCCTGCGCAAACGCGACTGGACGCAGGGACAAAACTTATATCGCAAAAATCACGCCACGGTCACGCGCCCCTAAAATTTCGGCGCGGATGCTCGCGTAACGTATCGTCCTCGATTTTGGCGCACAAGCGATGCTTTATTTTTTGTCAGCCTTGACGATAAGATGACGGATGGCTCAATTCAAGCTGGCGCTCGCGCTCGTTTCTATGGCGATCGCGGCTTGCTCGGCCGCTTACCCAAACCGCCCGCCGTCGGAGTTTAGCTGGAAGGACGTCGCCAAAACCGACATTGACCGCGTCACTGAAATCCACCTGCAGGAAACGCTGTTCCATCTCAAAACGTTGATGGAAAAGTTGTACCGGCGCAATCCCGGTGAATGGAGGAAAAACGGCACGAGCAATTTCGACAGCGTCGTTGCCCGCGTGTTTGACCGGCGTGACTTTGCCTTCTCCTATCTTCAAGGGCGGCGAGGCGTGGACGCGGTGGTTCTCGCTTTCAGGGAAGACTACCCAGGGGATCGAGTCGCCGCATACATCGTCGGGCTGATGACGATGATTTTGTCGGCGTATGGCGACAGAACTGAATTCTTCATGCTCGACGAGCTCGATCCGCAGAGACTTTACAACAGCGCCCGCAACGTCGAGATCGCCGTCTGGAAGCTGTCTAACTCGCGCGATTCGAGGAACCAGCTTTATCTCCTCAGCAACGAATCCGACAGCGCAGTCAGGAATCTTTCGTTCGAGCGCGAATTCGGCAAAATCATCGCCGAGCTCGATACCATGGCGCGCATCATCTCGACCCAAAACAACCGCTCGATCGTGCGCGTGATTCAGAACGTGGCGACGGCCGTTTTCCTGCCGATTTGAGCCCGCGTTCACGAGCTGGCGAGCTATTGCTGCTCGCGCGCGAGGCCGAAGGCAAGGAGCGCGCCGCGCTTCTTCGCCGCGCCGCCGATCAACTGGCAAAGAGAGGACATATCGATTTCGCGCTCGCGCAAATCGATAAGGCGCTCGCGCTGAATCCGGGCGATTTGCCCGCACGCCGACAGAAGGGCGGGCTCCTCGCCCAGGCGAACAAGTTCGCCGCCGCGCGGGACTGGGCGGAAGCGATCATCAACGATCATCCCAAAGACGCGGCGAACTGGGCTTTGCTTGGAAAGATCGAAAAAGCCGAGTGGATCTCACGCTGGCGAAAAATGGGGCCAATGCCCGAGCGCGCGGCGGAGGAGACGCATCTTCTCGTTCAGGCGATTGAGCCTTTCCACGCGGCGATCAGCCTGGATCACGGCGATTACCGTTCCGGATTGAACGCGCTGGCTCTGCGCTCTCTGTTGCTGCATTTAAGCGGAGCCGACCATCACCCGGTCCGACTTTCGAACTTGCGCGAAGCCGTGCGCGGCGCCGCCAGCGCCGCAATCAAGAAGAACTCAGCCGATTACGGGGCGCGCGCCGCTCTCGGCGAACTTGCGCTTTTGCGGGGGGATACGGATGAGGCGCTTAGCGCTTTTCGCGATGCCTTCCGGCACGCGGACTGGTTCGCCCTCAACTCGAGTCGCGCCGAACTCGCCATGCTCGGCGATCTGGAGTTTCGCGCCGAGAGCGTAGCACCCGTGCTTGCCGCTATCGAAGAAGAGATTGCCAAGCGCGAGGCGCCGCGGCAGGCGCGCCAGACTTTCCTTTTCAGCGGCCACATGATTGATCGCCCCGGGCGCGAGCGGCCTCGCTTTCCCGCCGCTAAAGAGGCCGATGCGGCGAGCCTCATCGCTCAGCAACTCGATCGATTCAAAGCCGATGATTCCGATCTCGCGATTTGCGGCGGCGCCTGCGGAGGCGACCTGCTTTTCGCCGAAAGCGCATTGCAGCGGGGATTGCGTCTCGATGTGCATTTGCAATTTGCTGAAGCCGATTTCTTGCGCGTCTCGGTCGCCTTCGCCGGACAGCAATGGGTCGAACGTTACCACGCGGTCAAAGCCAATCCGCTCACGCAAGTTCTGGTGATGCCGGACGAACTCGGCGATCCTCCCGAAGGCGCTGATCCTTATTCGCGCAACAATCTGTGGCTGTTGTATTCAGCCTTGGCCAATGGGCCCGAGCGTGTGCGCTTCATCGCCTTATGGGACGGCGATGCCGCCGATGGACCGGGCGGAACCAAACACATGGTCGAGATCGTGGAAAAACACTCTGGGCAGGCGTACATTCTCGACAGCTTGTGGAAGGAAAACGGTTGATGGGCGGGATCTTCATTAGCTACCGGCGTGAGGACGCGGCGGGACACGCGGGCCGCTTGTTCGATCGTTTGTCCGAGCACTTCGGACGTGACCGGGTTTTCATGGATGTGTCCGATATCGAGCCCGGGGTGGATTTTGTCGAGGCAATCGAACGCGCGGTCGGCTCGTGCGAAATCCTCGTCGTCGTCATCGGCAGGGATTGGCTCAAGGCGACCGACGCTGCCGGCAAGCGCAGGCTCGACGATCCGCGCGATTTCATTCGCCTCGAGGTCGGGGCGGCGCTGAAGCGCGACATCCGTGTGATTCCCGTACTGGTCCGCGGCGCCGGCGTCCCCGCTCTCGAAACGCTTCCCGATGATCTGGAAAAACTCGCGCGCCGCAACGCCGTCGAGCTTTCCGACAATCGCTGGGATTCGGACGTCAGGGAGTTCATCAAACTCCTCGATCACGCGCTTGGCCAAAAACCGCGCGGGCAGCGCAAAGTGCTTTGGCCGGCTGCGAGCGCTGCCGCGGCGGTGTTGATCACGCTCGCCGCTGCCTACTTCAGTTGGCCGCTTCTCAGAGGGCTGACACAGAGCGAGCCAGTATCGCCATCCGCAATTCCTCCCGCCAAAATCGAAGCGACTCCGAGCTCAAAGCCGGAAGTGACGCGAGCCACCGCGACGAGGCGTCCCGTTCAACTCCCGGCCGCGACCTCAGTCAACGTCGCTGATGTCAACTACAAGATTCTTTCGGCGGAACTTGACTCGCACGCCGACGAAAAGCTTGCGCTCACGTTTCTGATCAGGATGACGAACAACCGGAACTACCCAAGAAATTTTTGGGACAATTCTTTTCGGCTTCAGGTAAACGATGTTCCCCAAGCGCCGGTTGGCGGACTAAACGAACTGGTCGAGGGGAAAAGCGCGAAGGAAGGTCTAGTCCTTTTCGTGATCGCCGATAAGACGAGCCGCGCAAAGTTACGAATCGAGAGCGAAGGCGAAAGCGCGGAAATACCTTTGGAGCTCGGCGCTGCATCTTCCGTCGCCGCGGCTCCACCTGCATCGCAACCCGCGGCGCCACCCCCTCCGCAGCCCGCGGCGCCTTCTCCCGCGCTGGACAAAAAGCCCGAGGCGGTTCCGGTCAGAGTGGTTGCCGGTCCCGCGCTCGTTTCGCCCGCCCACAACGCCATGCTGGACAACGGTTGCAAAGCACAACTTGAAAGCACGGCGTGGGATTTTTCCTGGGCCAAAGTCGCCGGCGCGAGCCGCTACCATCTCTACGTCGCCGCGCCGAATGCAAAAAACCCTACCGTGAACCAGCCCGATCTTTCGACGACTTCCTACCGTCACGAGTGGGCGGCGCCATCGCACGTTGCCGACCGAACTCGCAAAGGCTGGCAGTGGAAAGTACGTGCGCAAGTCGGCGACGACTGGGGCGAATGGAGCAAAACGCGAACGTTCGACGTCGAGCCGCTCGATACAGATTGCAAAACGGTCGCCGCCGCTGAGACGAGCGCGCTACCGAAGCCTTCGCAGCCTTTGCCTCCCGCGGCGCCTGTCACTCCCGATACGCTTCGACCCGCGGAGGTCAAGAGCACGAAGGAAATCGCGCAGCCGCCGGCAAAGGAACCAAGCGAACCGGTTGCGCCGCCGCCGGAAAAGAAAAAGGAGCCAAGCGGAACTGTCACGTCGGCGCGGGAAAAAACCCCACCCACTCCGGAGAAGGTTGCTGTCGCTCCTCCGAGTACTTCGCGGCCGGGCATGCCGAAAGTCGGCGACACCTGGACATACCGCTATACAAGCGGCTGGCGCGGAGAAAAAGAAAAGACTTTCGTGCACAAGATCGTCGGCCTCGATCCGATCAAGGAGGCGATGAGCCTCGCCGGCGCCGACAGCGAGACCCACACCTTCAACGACGCGGTCGAGCTGGTGAATCGCCGTGTGTCCAATGCGATGCGGCAGGAATTTTCGCCTTTCCTGCAAGCTTTCACGGCGCTCGAAGCGGGAAAGTCGTGGAAGAATATCCCCGCGCCGCAGGACGATGCCATCGTCTATCCCTGGAGTGTCCAGGCAAAAGTCGTCGGACCGGAGCCGGTATCGGTTCCCGCGGGAAAATTCAATGCCATCAAAGTCGAGCTATGGGGTAATCGCACGGCCGACGTCTCGCGCGCGCAGGCGGGATCGGTCGCGGTGAGATCCAAGCAGGTGATCTGGTACGCGCCTGAAGTGAAGCGGATCGTCAAACATACCCGCAATACTTTCGCGTCCAACGGCAACGATCTCGACAAGGACATTTACGAACTGACTGAGTACCGATTGAATTGATGGCCAACGGGAGGCACCCATGAAAAAGATTTTCGTCAGCTACCGGAGAGAGCCCGATCAGTACGTCGCGGGAAACTTAAGCCGTGAATTGCGCCGCCAGTTTGGCGAGTCGCAGGTGTTCCGCGACAAGGAAAGCATCGAGGGGGGAGTGTCGTGGAAGCAGCACGTGCTGAACGAGGTAGACCGCGATTCGGTGCTGCTCGTGCTGATCGGTAAAGACTGGAGCAACGCGCGCGACACGGGCGGAAACCGCAGGCTCGACAAGCCCGATGATCCCATACGCCTCGAAATCGCGGACGCCATGC
>JBOIGA010000016.1:13495-27506 GCA_050741875.1 Burkholderiales bacterium | reverse complement strand
CCGACCGAGACATAGAGCTTGCTGCCGTCCGCGCTCGCGGTCAGGCCCTTGGTCCAGTGGTGATTCAGCGGCCCGCCCGGCAGATCGGCGACTTTGGTCTCCGGGCCCTCGATCTTCGTCGCACCCTCCTTGTACGGGAAGCGCACAAGGGCATCGGTGTTGGCGACGTACAAATCGTTGCCGATCAGCGCCATGCCGAACGGCGAGTTCAGATTTTCGAGAAACACCGATTTGACTTCGGCCAAGCCATCGCCATCGGCGTCGCGCAGCAAGGTAATGCGATTCGCGCTTGGCACCGCAGCCCCGGCACGCTTCATGACCTTGCCCATCACCCAGCCCTTGATGCCGAGCAGCTCTTTGCGCAGCGGCCGGTCGGGCGCGTTGGTCTCGGCCACGAGCACGTCCCCGTTGGGCAGCACGTGCAACCAGCGCGGATGATCGAGTCCTGTCGCGAAGGCGTTCACTGAAAGTCCCTGCGCGGCGACAGGCTTGCTGCTTTCAGACCAGCCTTTAGCTGGCGCGATGTTCACCGTCGGCAGCAGCGGCTCTTCGGGCGGGGGCAATGTCGGGTTCGGACCGATGCCGATTGACACGGGTTTCTCGGCTGTGTTGCCGCAAGCCGAGACAACCGCGACGACGAGGTACGTAGCCAGCAGATGCGGCAATGAAGCGGGCGAAAAGCCCGAGCGGATCAGAATTTTCATGTCGTCTCCTTCTTACTTTGCACTCGCTTCGCCGCCTTCGCACCTTTGCCTAGGGCGGTGCGCGTCGCCTTCGGCAGATGCGATCCTTGTGAAAGATTGATTACTGGGTTTTTCTTCCTGTCCGAAGCATCACTCGTGCCGTCGATCGACGACTAAGGAATAAGAATGTTCTTTCCTCTCGCACCAATACGCTTCAAGTTCCAGGCTTTGCGGCCGAACGCTGAAAGAGTTACAGGCGCCGTTTGTAATTTGTGCACGCGACCGGCGTGCCGGTAAGTAAAGTAAGAAAGGGTAATCAAGCCGCAGCCATCAGCTTCGATCGCGTGCTTAGTACGAACGAGTGAGCTTCATGGCGTCGACTGGAATCTCGGGATTTCGAGAAACGGATTGCCCGTGTGTAAGAACGTGAGACATGCACTCTCCGGACGCTCGATCACCGGAGCGAGGAGTTACAGATTCAATGGGTCGCTCTCGAATCGAGCACGCTAGATCGGAGCGACCGCATCACTGCCCCGGAGGAAGTTCCCAGTGCGTCTTATGCGCAACAAACGGATTAGAGTTCGGATAGTGCGGCTAAAGCGAAGATCTCTTGCGAGAAACGCAAGAGAAGCCTGAAGGTGATGAGCGATTACCAGTTCGGTTTGTGGTCGGGAAATTGGCGGCAGTCGCCTTCCCATTTTCCTGCGCAATCGCGGCCGCGGATCGCTTGTCGGGCGATGGCGTTGACTTGTCCGGGCGCGGCGACTCGCGAGCGCTCCACCACGGGTACGCCGCGGTTGGCGGCGCTCACTTTCGGCCGCTCCGCCGCGGGCACGCTGGCTTTCGCCTCTTGCGTCGCCTTGACTTCGACGACCGTCTCCAAGGAAGGCACGGGTGTTAGATTCTCGGGCGAGGTTTCCACCACTGGCTCGGGCGGAACCAGTTTAACCACCGCTTTGGGTTCTGTCTTGATCTCGGGCTTTACCGCCTTCGCCGCGACTTTCGGGTCTTCGCGCTTCGCACCCAGCGCACCATCCGTCTTGGGAAGAGGAGGCGGTGCGCTCCCCTCCCTCTCAAGCAGAGCTGGCACGGAGCGCGCGGGCGTTTGCTTCGCCGCCGCCGGGGCGGGCTCGTCTTGTTCGGGTGCGCTCGTCTCCTCAGGGAGGGGCGGCGCCACCTCACTGCTTGAACTCGGCGCAATGAAAAGGGCGGCCGCGTTTTCGCTCCTCGGAATCTCCGTAGCCTTCACTGTCTGCGCGGTGGCAACAACGCTTTCCGGTTCGAGGAACAAATCCTTGCCCCCGCTAACGTAGAAGAAAGCTAGGCCCGCCAGAGCCAGGCCGCCAGCGGTGGGGAGCACATAACTTCTTCGGCGGGCGCGTACCTCGTTGCTCTTCGCCGAAACAGGCATGGCGAACTGGTGGTGACAGCCAGGGCAGATCTTGGTCCCAGAGCGCACCTCGCCTCCACACACGGGACACGCCATGAATTCGTCGAAAGCGTACGGATAGCCGCAGGCGCGGCAAAATCTCGCCGGCCGGGTATCTTCAGCGTGGCAGCGGACGCATTGCATTGTCATTTTCGTCAAAGGTTAGTCCGCGTCGGATTGCACAAAGTTCGCCATGGCTCTCGCTGAAATCGCCGGTTCTCCTTCGTAAAACATGAGGAGCTGTCCGGGGGCCATCGCCGTCCATTGTTCGTTGTCGGTCAGCGGCGCGGTGGCGATGACGGCGACGCGATCGTCTTTGCGGGTCAGGCGCTCGAAATCCACGCTCACGTCCTGATCGACGAGGTGCGCGGCGCCAAAAGGTGCTTTGCGCACGATGTATGAAAGCTTATCCGCGCAGTGCGCGAAAAGGCATTCACCGTTCGATAGGAGGTAATTGAAACTCCCATGGCGCGAAAGCGATTGAGTGATCTCGCACAAAGCCGATTCGAGCTCGGCCAAACTTGGACGTCCTGAAGGAAAGGCTTCACGCAGCGTTTCCAGTATGTAGCAGAATGCGCGTTCACTGTCGGTGGCGCCAACGGGGCGGAAGTTGACGCCAGGCTTGGGTGCGAAATCTTTCAGGGTTCCGTTGTGCGCGAAGATCCAGTAACGTCCCCACAGCTCGCGCATGAAAGGGTGAGTATTTTCGAGCGCGATGCAACCTTGAGTGGCCTTGCGGATGTGCGCGATGACGTTTTTCGAATGGATCGGATAATTGCGCACCAGATTGGCGACCGGCGAATCGATCGCGGGCTTGGAGTCAATGAACATTCGGCATCCCAAGCCCTCAAAGAATGCGATTCCCCAACCGTCGGCATGATGATCGGTCCCGCCGCCACGGCTGCGAAATCCTTCGAATGAAAAGCAGATATCGGTGGGCACGTTGCAATTCATGCCCAGAAGCTGACACATAAGGCGATGCTCGTCTCCTGCTCGTATCATAGCGTAAGCGCCATATGTCGAACAAAACCATAAATCTCCCGGATTCACTCTACGAATACGTTCTCGCGATGACCTCGCGAGAGAATGACGCCGCGCGCGAGCTGCGCGAAGTAACAGCGAATCATCCGATGGCGAGAATGCAGATCGCTCCCGATCAGGGGCAGTTCATGGCTCTCATCGTTCGCTTGATGCGAGCCCGGCGCACGCTCGAAGTCGGCGTATTCACGGGCTACAGTTCACTGGTGGTAGCGCTCGCGCTGCCGCCCGAAGGACGGCTGGTCGCCTGCGACATCAATCGCGAATGGGCCGAGATTGGGCGGCCGTACTGGGAAAAAGCGAAAGTAGCGCACAAGATCGACCTCAGAATTGCGCCGGCCCTCGCCACGCTCGACGAACTGCTCGAGCGCGGGGAAGCGGGCGCCTTCGATTTCGCTTTCATTGACGCCGACAAGGAAAACTACATCGGGTATTACGAGCGCGCTTTAGCGCTCGTTCGCGCAGGGGGATTGATCGCGATAGACAATACGCTCTGGTCCGGCAAAGTCGCCGACGCCAAAGCCGACGATTCAGAGACGCGGGCGATTTGCGCTTTCAATGAACATCTGCGGCGCGATTTGCGCGTGGACTTGAGTCTCGTTCCAATCGGGGACGGGCTCACCCTGGCGCGAAAGAAGGAATGAGGCCTGAGGACTGAGGATTGAAGGACTGAGGGCCGAGGACTGAGCACTGTGATAGAAGGTTTTACTCAGTCCTGAGTCCTCAGTCCTGAATCCTGTTTTTTTAGTCCTGAGTCCTCAGTCCTCCGTCTTGCTTACTTGAGGCCTTGGCAACCCAGTTCACGATGTCGGCGATCACCGTATCAGCCGCCGCCCTGAGCGCCTGCACGGCGCCGGACGCGTCTGGAGTGCGAGCCGGTTTGGAGACAGCGAAGCTTTTTTGCGCCACGAGCGTGCGTCGATCACGATCGATCAAAGTCGCTCGAAGCTCGGCGACTCCGCGACTTGTTTGCGGTGAGTCGAAGATGTGCGCGAACTCGACCAGTTCGACCCGAAGCGAGTAATCCGCGGCAATTCCCTGCCCCGCCCGCACGATTCCTTTTTCGGCGGATGCGGCAAGCTGCCCCGCAAGTCGCGCGGTAAAAAGGTCCGTGGCCGGCCCGATCCAATGGCTCTGAGCGTACGACTGGCGTTGAGAGTCATCGCCGTAGGCAAGGCGATAGACGATTGCGCTGCTGTCGAGCCAGGCAGGCGCGACGACCGGTTCGACAAGCAAGAGTGGCTCGATGCTGGGCCCGGCTTTTTCAGGACGCGGACCAAAATCGTAAAACGCGTCTGGAGCCGGGGCATTGTTGAGCGCGCATCCCCCGACCAGGAGCAACGCGATGAGGGCGCGTCGCATCAGCGATTTTTAGGCGCGGCGAATCCCGGCTCACCCGGTCCGGGGGAAGGCGCGGGTTTCCCAAAGACCAGGCTGCGCGGATTTTGCTTAAGCTCGGCGATCAAGCGGTCGAGGCTGTGCGTGGCTCTTGTCAAATCGTTGATGAGCTGATCGAGTCTGGGGAGGGTACCCGACAATAACGCGTCTCCGACTTCCTCCCCAGTTTGTCCGACCGCTTCAGCGCTTTGCGCGATTTTGTCCAGCACTTCCTTCTCCCGAACGTCCGATGCGAGCGAGTTCAAGTTCTTGAGCAATACGTCGGCGCGAGCGAGCGCTTCTCTCGCATCGTTGGCGACAGCGGGAAGCGGCCGTAATCCCTGTTCCACGGTCTTCGTAAGCTCAGGGAGCGAACGCGCGCCTTTTTCCAGCTCGCTTGCGGCCGCCGCTATTTTTCCCGCCGCCTCTCCGATATTCGTGAGCGCGCTGGAGAATTGCTCCTGGTTTTCGTCGCTTAAAAAAGCACCGAGGCGAGCCAAAGTCTCGTTCGCGTTGGTGAGCAGAGCTTCGCCCGAATTCCCAATCTGCTCGAAAAGCGAAGGCCTGAGCTCGATTCTCGCCGGATTTTCAGAGCTGGTCGGAAGCGGCTCGGGATTGTTGCCTTTGTCTTCGAGCCGAACGTGGGCGAAGCCGGCGAGCCCTTGGTAGCCAAGTTGCGCATAGGTGCCTTGAGTTATTGGAGTGCCTTTGTCCACTTGGATCTCGACCAGAATCATGCGCGGATTCTTGAGATCGAAGCGAATGCTGTCAACGTTGCCGACTTGAACGCCGCGCAGCCGCACATAGGCTTGGGGGGCGAGGCCGGACACCGACGATTCCGAGACCAGTATGTACGGCGATTGGGGAACGGTATCTCCGGAAAGCCAGATGCCCACCCATACCCCGGCGGCAATCGCGATCAACAGAAACAGACCGGCAATGAGAGAATGCGATTTCTTTTCCATCAGCCCAGCACTCCTTCTTCCGCGGCTCCCGAAAGCGCGCGGCGTCCGCGTCCGCCCAGGAAAAAGCTCTGGATGAAAGGATGCTCCTCGTGGATGACTTCCGCGACCGGCCCGACCGCAATCAATTTTTCATCAGCCAGCACCGCGACCCGGTCGCAGAGCGCGAGCAGAGTGTCAAGATCGTGGCTCACAAGCACGACGGTGAGCTCGAAATCGTTTTTCAATTCCTTGATCAGCGCAACGAAGCTCTCGGAAAGATTCGGATCGAGTCCCGCTGTCGGTTCGTCCAGAAAAAGCAGTTCGGGCTCAAGCGCGAGCGCGCGAGCGAGTCCCACCCTTTTTACCATCCCCCCCGAAAGCTCTGAAGGGCGTTTGTGGGCGTGCTCGGCTCCGATGCCGACCATTTTCAGTTTCGAGAGGACGAGGTCGCGAATCATCGCGGCTGGCAGCGCTCGCAACTCCCGCAATGGCAAGGCCACGTTGTCGAAAACAGTCAGAGCCGAGAACAGCGCACCTTGCTGAAAAAGCACCCCCCAGCGGCCGCGCAATTCACGTAGCTCCCCAAAGTCGAGGTCCGTGAGATTCCGTCCGAACACTTTTACCGCGCCCGTAGTCGGCACTTGCAGTCCGAGCATTTCGCGCAACAGGGTCGTTTTTCCGCTCCCCGATCCACCGACGATCCCCAATACCTTGCCGCGTTCGACGCAGAGATCGATTCCACTGTGGACGACGTGTTCGTCGAAGCGCGTGCCGACGTTTTCAAGTTCGATGACGCAACTCATCCCCAAATCCCGACGTTGGAAAACAGGACTGCGAAAATTGCATCCGCCACGATGACCAGCGTGATCGAGGTCACCACCGAACTCGTCGTGCCTTTACCAAGGCTTTCGGTATTCGGCTGAACTTTGAGGCCGAAATGGCACGCGATCAAGCCGATCAACGCACCGAACACCGCGCCTTTAGCGAGTCCCAGCCAGAAATTAGCAATCGGGACCACTGGCGGAAGACCTTCTATGAAGGTCGCGTAACTCAAGTCAAGCTGGAGATTGGCGGCGAACATGCCGCCGATGAGCGCGATGGTATCGGTCCAGAGAATGAGCACTGGCAGGGCGATGGTCAAAGCAAGAATCTTAGGAAGTACGAGCCGCAAGGTATGCGATATGCCAAGAACCGAAAGGGCATCGAGCTCCTGAGTCACCCGCATGACGCCAAGCTGCGCGGTCATCGAAGAACCCGAGCGGCCAGCAACCAGGACCGCCGCGAGCACGGGACCGAGCTCGCGAATGATGCTGATTCCGAGCAGATTGATGATGTAGATGTCGGCGCCGACCGCGCGCAATTGGCGGGAGAGCAGGTACGCGAGCACAACGCCGATCAGGAACCCCACGAGCGCCGTGATTCCCAGGGCTTGCGCACCGGTCTTGTACAGATTGGCCGATATCTCCCGCCAAGGTATGCGCGCGGGGTGCGTGGCGAGATACGCGCAGTCAAGCAGTAGCTGGCCCAGGAGCCGCACAACGTCGAGGAGATGCTGCCAAAAATTCAGCGCTCCTGTTCCGATAAAACGAACCGGGGAGATTTCGCGCCGGGCGCGTGGCAGGTCTTCAAGCGCAGAGAGCCCATTGAAGAAGCTCCTGTGTTCCGAACGAAGCAGCCATCCTTCGCGCGGCCCTAGCGCGCGCCAGAGGAAAATCGCTCCCGCCCGGTCGAGCGCATCGACTTTGGTCAAATCAGGCTGCAAATCATTCCGCTTCGAATAGCGCGATAGCTCCGGCGCCAACCGACGCAGCGAAGATATGAGCGCTTTAAGACGCCAGTCCCCGGTCAGTTCGAGCTTGAGCTCGCCTTCCGCGGTGACGATCTGGCGGACGTTGGGTACGGCCGTCATGCGGGCATTGTACGTCCGGCGAAAAATTCCATTAAATCAGCTTCATGCTGCGTCGCGTCATTATTTTCATGAAATTACCGGAAAGTGCCTTGACATGCCTCGGGGAGACTCTATAATGCTTATTGTGCAGTGCAGCAATTGGCCCTTTATTAAAACTTGAAAGGAGTAGTGAAATGAACCAGACAGTTGAGCAGGTTACCAGCGCCGCCCAGGCGCAAATTGACAGTTTCTCTCGCGCCAGTGAAATCGCGCTCGAAGGCATGGAGAAGGTCTCCAACATTCAGATCGAAGCCGCCCGTAACGCGCTTGCGGAAGCGATCGAAGCGAGCCGCGCCTTTGTGTCGGTCAAGAGCCCTCAGGATTGGGTTGCGTTCAATTCCAACCTGATCCAGCCCGCGGTTGAAAAGGCGGCAGGCTACAGCCGCAGTCTTTACGATGCGGTTGCCACGACCCAGTCCGAACTTTCCAAACTGGTCGAAGCGCGCGTCGCCGAAGCCAATAAGGCGTTTGTCGCCAGCTTGGACCAGGCCGCGAAGTCCGGCCCAGCCGGTTCCGAAGTTGCAGTAGCCGCGGTAAAGACCGCGATCGCGGCAGCGAGCACCGCGTACGACAACATCACCAAGGCCACCAAACAAGTCGTCGATATCACCGAAGCGAATATTGGCGCCGCCGGCAAGGTGTCTAAAAAGAAAGCGGCATAAAAGTCGCCGAAAGTTGCTTCCTCCTCCTTATGCCCCGGCCCTGCCGGGGCTTTTTTATTCCTCCTTTGCCCAGTCCGGCAGAAGGTAATCCGGGTACCGTTCCTTGAACCGAGCGAGGTTTTTTTCCGCTTCCTCAACTCGGCCCTCCGTCCGTAACTTTTCGATGCGCCCGAGCCATTTTTCCGGACTGTCTTCTTCGAGCCTCGCGATGGCATCCGTTTCCATCTCGGGCGCCGAGGGCGCGGCTTGTCCTGCTGGCGCGCTCTTCGCCCTCGTTTCAAATCGCGCGGAAGGCTCGTTCGTGGCTCGGTCCTTCTTCGGCGCCTGAGCGGTTTCGGCTTTCAGGTCGCCCAGACCTTCACGGACTTGGTCTTGCCGTTCGAGCTTCGCGAGCGCCTTATCCTCAGAGGCGGGCGGCGAGGCGACCGGACTCTCTGGCTCATCCAGAACGATCAGGGTCAAAGTTGCTGAGACGAGCAACACCGCCGCAGCCGAAAGCGGAACTCCCCAAGAGCCCATCGCGAAGCGGCGTGGTTTCGCCTTAACTTCACGATGCGCGGCGGCAAGAATGACGGCGTCGATCTCGGGGCTCGTATCCTCGCTCGAGGTGTCGCGATAAATCCGGGAAGGGTCCCTATCTTTCACTCTCGCAACCCTTCGCGCAATTTTTGCACGGCGTAGCGCAAACGGCTCTTGGCGGCCTCTTTGCCGACTCCGGTCACCGCGGCGATTTCCTCGATGCCAAGCCCGGCCTCTTCGCGCAGCAAAAAGGCTTCGCGTTGCGGGGCAGGCAGCGCTTCGAGAAGATGCAATAGCCGCGCGCCCTGTTCGCGCAGCGCGGCGATTTCCTCGGGCGTTTTGCAATCAGCGATCATTTCGGCTGTATCGGCGTCGACAAAAACGATCCTTCTTTTGCGAAAAAAATCCATCAAACGATTGTGCGCCAGCGTGTATAAATAGGTCGTGAACTTGGCCTCGATCTCATACCGGCTGCGCGCGCGTATCAGATTCATCCAGACGTCCTGAAACAATTCCTCGGCGTTCGCGCGGTCGCCGCATTGCCGCAGAAAATAGCGGAACAAGCGGCCTTTGTGCCGGGCGTACAGGAGGTCGAAAGCGGCTGCATCGCCGCCCTGATAGCGAAGCATGAGCGTTTCATCGGGCTCGTCTTCGGTTAAACGTGCGTTTTGCACAATGGGGTTTGCGCCAAGAAGATCTGCAGGAGATCGTTCAAGAAGCGCCGGCCGAGCGCGGTCGGCGCAATCCATTGATGGTCACGCTCGAGCAAGCCTTTTTTCTCGGCGAGATCCAGTTCGGCCTGAATAGTATGAAGCGGAAGCCCAGTGCGCTCCCTGAAAAGGTCTGCGGCGAATCCGCTGTTCAGCCTGAGCGCATTCAGCATGAACTCGAACGGAAGGTCGCGCGCAAGGACTTCGTGCTGTTGCTGTACCGGATTGCTCGCGGCGACACCGCTCAAATATTCTTTCGGCTGCTTCCAGCGCATCTCGCGAGTAATTGCGCCGGGAAAAGAAATTTTGCTGTGCGCGCCCGCGCCGATTCCCAGGTAATCGCCGAACCTCCAGTAGTTCAAATTGTGCCGGCACTGCACATTCGGCCGCGAAAACGCCGATGTTTCGTAATGCTCGTAACCATGACTTGCCAGTTCGCTCTCGATCATCGCCTGCATTTCGGCGATCGCGTCGTCTTCGGGCAATGCTGGCGGATACCGATGGAAAAACGTATTGGGCTCAAGCGTAAGTTGGTAAGCCGAGATATGAGCGGGTGACGCGGCAATCGCGGTTCTGATGTCGGAGCGAGCTTCTTCTGCGCTCTGCCCGGGCAAGCCATACATGAGATCGAGATTGATGTTGTCGAAGTGCTCGCGCGCGATGTCGATCGCACGCCGCGCCTCGACATCATCATGGATGCGTCCCAACGCTTTGAGATGTTTCGAGTTGAAGCTTTGGATGCCGATTGAAAGACGGTCGATTCCGGCGGCGCCGAAAGCTTTGAATCTTTCCGCTTCGAAAGTCCCGGGATTGGCTTCCAAGGTCACTTCCGCCTCGGCCGCGAGCGAAACGCGAGCGCGAATCGCGGAAAGAAGCCGATCAATGCCCGCGGTCGAAAATAGGCTCGGCGTGCCGCCGCCTAAGAAGATGGTTCGCACTTTCCTTCCCCAGATCCGCGGCAGCGCCTGCTCGAGATCGGAGATCAACGCCTCGATGTAAGCTTCTTCCGGCAACTCTCCGGCTACCGCATGCGAATTGAAATCGCAGTACGGACATTTGCGAATGCACCAGGGAATATGAACGTACAGCGAAAGCGGTGGCAGCATTCGCAAACCGTTAACGGTAAACGGTGAATTGTGGATTTCGATCGTTCCCTGATTACTGATCACTGTTCACCTATCGAGCGAAGCCTGGCAACAAGCTGAGTAAGCGCCTTCCCTCTATGACTGATGCGGTTCTTGCGTTCCAAGGTTAGCTCGGCGCCGGTTAGCCCCAACTCAGGAACAAGAAACAGCGGGTCGTAGCCGAAACCTCCGTTGCCGCGAGGCGAAGCGAGGATTTCACCGTACCACTCGGCTTCACAAATGATTGGCTGCGGATCGGATTCGCTTCGAATCAGCACGACCACGCAGACGTAGTGCGCCGCACGACAATTCATGCCATCCAGCAATTCAACGAGTTTGGCGTTGTTGTCCGCATCGTCCGCGTTCGCGCCCGCAAACCGCGCCGACTGAACTCCGGGAGCGCCCAAAAGCGCATCAACGCACAATCCCGAATCGTCGGCGAGCGCGGGAAGGGCGGCAAAGCGCGATGCGTTGCGCGCTTTGGCCAAAGCGTTCTCGACAAATGTTGCGTGCGGCTCTTCCGCCGCAGGGACATCGAAGGCCGACTGCGGCACGGCTTCGATCCCAAGCGGTGCGATCAACGCCGCGATCTCTCTGAGCTTTCCGGAATTTCCGCTCGCGATGACGATTCGCTTCAAATTTCCAACGCTTTTTTCTGCAGTGTAATGAGCTGCGTGATTCCCGCTTGCGCAAGATCGAGCATGGCGTTCAACTCTTCGCGGTTGAAGCATTCGCGTTCCGCCGTGCCTTGCACCTCGATGAGTTTGCCGCGTCCGGTGCCGACCGCGTTCAAGTCGGTATCGCACTCAGAATCTTCGGCGTAGTCGAGATCGAGAACGGCCTTGCCTTGATAGATGCCGACCGAGACAGCGGCGACGAAATCGCGGATCGGCCACGCCGAGAGCTTGCCCTGACTCTCGAGCCAGCGCAGGGCGTCGTGCAGCGCGACAAACGCCCCGGTAATGCTCGCGGTGCGCGTGCCTCCATCGGCTTGCAGCACATCGCAATCGATCTGGATCGTACGCTCGCCAAACCTCGCAAGATCCGTCACCGCACGTAAACTCCGCCCGATCAACCGCTGGATTTCGTGCGTGCGTCCGCCCTGGCGGCCAGACGCGGCTTCACGCTGAGTACGAATTCCGGTCGCCCGCGGGAGCATTCCGTATTCGGCGGTGAGCCAGCCTTGGTGTTTGCCCTTCAAGAAAGCCGGGATTTTGTCTTCGACTGTCGCCGTACACAAGATGCGGGTATCTCCGCACTCGACCAGCACCGATCCTTCGGCGTGTTTGGTGTAGCGGCGGGTAAAGGAAACCCGCCTTAACTCGTCGCTTCGTCTTGAACTCGGTCGCATCTCTATGACGCTTATCGCAGGCACATTATGATAGCGCCTTGTTCTGCTATTCACGTCGAACATGATCGAGAGCATGACTGGCTTTGCGACCGTCACTCGCGAACTCGCGCAAGCGGCGCTGACCATCGAGCTGCGCTCGGTCAATCATCGCTACCTGGAAATCCAGTTTCGCCTTCCCGATGAGCTGCGCAACCTCGAGCAGTCTTTACGGGAAGCGATCGGCGCCAAAATCGCCCGCGGCAAAGTCGAATGCCGCGCCGGCCTCGGGCAAAAAACGAACGCAACATCCGCCGTTCGGCTGGACACTTCGCTCCTCGTTCAGCTTGCGCAATTGAATCGGGAAGTAAAGAGCGCATTGCCTGAAGCCGCGGACTTGAGCGTCGCCGACGTTTTGCGCTGGCCCGGAATCATCGTCGCGGCAAGCGCCAGCGACGCGGAACAATCGTGCCTCAAGCTCATGGACGAGGCGTTGGCCGAACTCATCACGACCCGGCGGCGTGAGGGCGAAAAGCTCAAACGCTTTTTGCTCGAGAAAGTAACGGACATGGAACGGCTGATCACCGCCCTCGCGCCGCGCATCCCACAATTCTTGAGCGCTTATCAGGAGCGGCTCGCCGCTCGACTCAAGGAATCGCTCGTCAATGTCGAAGACGAACGCATTCGACACGAGTTCGCGCTATTCGCCGGCAAAATGGATGTCGAGGAAGAGATTTCGCGACTCAAGACGCACTTGAGCGAATTCAGACGCATTCTCGATAAAGGCGGGACGGTGGGCAAAAGGCTCGATTTTCTGGTGCAGGAAATCAATCGCGAAGCGAACACGCTGGGGTCGAAAGCGATCCACATCGAGGTGTCGCAAACCGCTCTGGAACTGAAAGCGCTCAACGAACAGATGCGCGAACAGATCCAGAACATAGAGTGATGGTCGGCAACCTTTTTGTCGTCGCCGCGCCATCGGGAGCGGGAAAAACCTCGCTCGTCGCCGCGCTCATCTCGCGGGACGAGAAAGTTCGCGTGTCGGTTTCCTACACGACCAGAAAGCCTCGTCCCGGCGAAACTCACGGCAAGGACTATTACTTCGTCAGCGAACACGAATTCGCCGCGATGGTACGGAAGGATGCGTTTCTCGAGTTCGCCCACGTGCACGGCAGCCGCTATGGAACTTCGCGCGAATGGGTCGCCCGCGAGCGCGGGCGCGGCCTCGACGTGGTGCTTGAGATCGACTGTCAGGGCGCCGACCAAATCCGAGAGAAAGCGTCGGAAGCGATCGGCATCTTCATTCTTCCGCCATCGCTGGAAGCGCTCAAAACCAGGCTTATCGCCCGCGCGCAGGATGGCCCTGAAGTCATTGCCCAGCGTCTGGCGGCGGCGAAAAACGAAATGCGAGAAGCCGCCAAATTCGACTATGTTATTATCAACGAAGACTTCGAGCGGGCGGCGCGCCAACTCATTGGAATCGTGCAAAGCGCACGGCTCACGGCAGCCCGCCAGCTCGAACAGCATCGCGAACTCTTCAACAGATTGCAAGGATAACCATGGCGCGAATTACAGTGGATGACTGTCTGCAGTACTTTCCCAATCGCTTCGAGCTGACTCTGGCGGCGACTTACCGCGCGCGCCAGATGGCGAATGGCGCGAGCCCGATGGTCGAGCCAAACAAAGACAAACCGACGGTGATCGCGCTTCGCGAGATCGCGCAAAAAAAAGTGGGGAAGGAGATTTTGAACAAAGGGCAGACGTAGGATTGAGGAGCGAGGATTGAGGATTGAGATACATACTAACCAAGATAGGGGGAACGGAAAAAGTTTAGTTTTCAATTTCAAGTTCTGAGCTCGCCTCTAACTCAAACTCGTGATTCGAACCTTCCTCAATCCTCAATCCTCAATCCTCAATCCTTCGGGGTTTGAATCATGAATCTGTGGCAGCGAGTACTCTCGCCCAGGACCGAACCGGCGGACTTGCCGTTCAAGGAGATGCCCGCGCATCTCAAACCCGCGGACATCGAGCAGTTGCGCGCAGCCTATGAATTCTCCCGCAGCGCCCACGCCGGGCAGTTTAGACAAACCGGCGATCCCTATATTTCGCATCCGCTCGCCGTCGCCGACATTCTCGTCGAGTGGCGCCTGGACGCGCAGGCGCTGACCGCGGCGCTCCTGCACGACGTGATAGAAGACACCGAAGTTTCCAAAGCCGAAATTAGCAAGAAGTTTGGCAAGCAGGTCGCCG
>JBOIGA010000016.1:0-13485 GCA_050741875.1 Burkholderiales bacterium | reverse complement strand
TGGTTGACGGAGTCTCCAAGCTCGACCGCATCGAATTCGAATCGCAGGAGGTCGCTCAGGCGGAAAGCTTTCGCAAGATGCTGCTCGCGATGGCGCGCGATGTGCGCGTCATTTTGATCAAGCTCGCCGATCGCGTGCACAACATGCGCACGCTCGACGCGATGCCCGAGGACAAGCGCAAGCGCATCGCGCGCGAGACGTCGGAAATCTATGCGCCAATCGCGAAAAGATTGGGTTTGAACGGTGTCTATCACGAGCTCGAGAACTTGAGCCTGCGACAGCTTCACCCGTTGCGTTACCGCGTGCTCGACAAGGCGATGAAATCGGCGCGCGGCAATCGCCGCGAAGTCGTGGGCAAAATTTTGAACTCGATCAAACGCCGCATGCATCAGGCGGCGATTGAAGCCGAAGTCTCCGGACGCCAAAAGCATCTTTACAGCGTCTACCAGAAGATGCAGGAGAAGCGCTTAAGCTTCTCCAACGTGCTCGACATACACGGCTTTCGAGTTCTCGTACGCGACGTTCCTTCGTGTTATCTCGCGCTGGGTGGATTGCACGGTTTGTACAAACCAATCCCGGGAAAATTCAAGGATTACATCGCCATTCCCAAAGCCAACGGCTATCAGTCCTTGCACACGACGGTTTTCGGCCCGTACGGCACGCCGATCGAAGTCCAGATCCGCACCCACGATATGCACAAGATCGCCGAATCAGGAGTCGCCGCGCATTGGCTTTACAAAGGCTCGGGCTCATCCTTGAGCGATCTGCAGCAGAACACGCATCAATGGCTGCAATCGCTCTTGGAGATGCAGTCCGAGTCGGGCGACTCGATCGAGTTTCTCGAAAACTTGAAAGTTGATCTTTTCCCGGACGAAGTCTACGTCTTCACGCCCAAAGGCAAGATCATGGCGCTGCCGCGCGGCGCCACGGCAGTGGACTTCGCTTATTCGGTGCATACCGACATTGGCAATCGTTGCGTCGCCGTCAAAATCAATGGCGATCTCATGCCGCTACGCACCGAGTTGCAAACCGGCGACCGCGTCGAGATCATCACCGCGGCGCTGATCGGTCCCAATCCCGCCTGGCTCAACTACGTCGTCACGGCAAAAGCGCGCTCGCATATTCGTCACTTTCTTAAGACCATGCAGTTCGATCAGTCAGTCAAGCTCGGACTTCGGCTGCTCGAGCAGGCGGCGGACGCGCTGAAGCTCGACTTGAAAAACATCAAGAAGGGCCAGTGGGAGAAGCTCATCCGCGACTCCGGCGTCAAGAGCAAGGACGAGTTGTTCGCCGACATCGGTCTGGGCAAACGCCTGGCGATCGTCGTCGCGCGCCGCCTGCTTCCGCCTTCTGATCAGTCGAGCCAGGAAGGTCAGCTCAAAGGTGCGATCACGATTCGCGGACTCGAAGGCATGGCTGTGCAGTTTGGCAAGTGCTGCGGACCCATTCCCGGCGACCCGATCGTCGGCTTCATCAACAAGGGACAGGGAATGCTCATTCATACGCACGACTGCCCGGCGATCGCCAAGAGCAAAGGCGATTCCGATAAATGGCTTGACGTCGAATGGGACCACGACACGAGCCGGCTCTTCACCGTCAATGTGCGAATGGTGGTGGCGAATCAGAAAGGCGTTCTCGCGCGCGTCGCGGGCGCGATCGCCGAGGGGAATTCCAACATTTCAAATGTAAGCATGGAGCCCGATGATGACCCGTCCGCATACACGACGATGTATTTCACTTTGCAGGTCATGAACCGGATGCACCTGGCCTCAGTGATGCGAGGCCTGCGTAAACTGCCTTCTGTCGTGCGAATTTCGCGAGTGAAAAACTAAAGAAGCGGGACTGGGGACTGGGGACTGGGGACTGGGGACTGGGGACTGGGGACTGGGGACTGGGGACTGCAAAATGTTGCGTGGTGTTATTCGAGCGTCAATGTTTCGAATCGATGTTACGGAGTCCTGAGTCCTGTCAGCGTTTCGCGCAGATTCCCATCCCGTCTTTCCATCCCGCTGCGTACTGGCTGTCTGACTTGAAGCGCGCCGCATCTTTTTTGAGCGAGCCGCGCGCGCTGGCGCATCCATCGGCATAGCCCTCACGGAATTCGCGCGGATAGCCGGAGAGATTAATTCCTGCCTGAGCCGATTCAGGCCTGGGCTTCGGCCCAGGGGGCTCCGCTGGACGCTCGGGCGCGGCGGTACAGCCCGCGATTGCAATAGTTGCGGCGATCAGAATCCTGTTCATGGTCTTCAGACAGAGGAACGGAAGAGAAGATTCTACCCCTTGATAGTTTTTCGTCGTCAGTCTGGTTCGAGGTAAAAAAATTGCCCGCCCGGAGGACACGGGCAGGCAAACGAAAACCATCACGGCCGACTTAGTCTTCTATTGATTTACCTCGGCCGTCCGTCCTCTCATAACGATCGTGCCGTCGCTCACCCTGACCTTTTCTCCGGTCTGAAAAAGCGGCTGATCGCTGAAGTAGAGCGTCCGGTAATTGCCGTCTTCCATGAAAACGCGGACGGCATAGCGCACTGTGCTCTCATCGCTGGGATGCGGCAGGCTTTCTTCCATACTCCACACCGATTCGATCAGGCCGCAGCGATAGCAAACTTCTTGCTCCGATCGCGAATTCGAATCGCCGGTGCTCGAGTCATGCATGGGCAATACGCCGGTAATGGCTGCGATTCCGGCAAGACTTAAAAGGATCACCGACGCCGCAGCGGCGAGCATGAGCGCATACAAGTAATTTTTGCGGGTCTCCATGCGAGGCTGGGCGTACGCAACTTCGGTGCCAACGCTGCCTCTCGACGTTTCAATGAGATAGCGCAAGCGATTGTCGCCGCTCGCCGACAGGACGCGAGGCGCCCTCAAGCAGGGGGCTGATTCTGCATCGCGAAACTACGTCGCCGAATGACGACGGACTAAGGAACCTCTGACTGCACCGTGGACGATCTGCTGTCGCGCTCGCAGGGTCTTGTCTAAACATTCGCGGTGTCGCGCTTCGCTCGCGAAGACAGGCGCAGCCTGGACGGCCATCTGCGTGTGCATCCCGCGGTGCAGTCGCTTGCGACTGCACGCGTGCGCTTCGCCCCCGGCGGCCGTGCGGGACTCGATCAGAGTTCCTAAAGCTTGGGTTGTTTGAACAGCGAGGGATCGAGATGGTGACGCTGCAAAAGCTTGTAGAACTCAGTGCGATTGCGCTTGGCGAGCCGCGCGGCCTTCGAGACGTTTCCGCTGGTGATTTTCAAGAGCTGCGCGAGATAGTCCTGCTCGAAGCGGCGCCGCGCATCGTCAAACGAGCTCAGTTCATCCACTTGCCGATGAATCGCGCTTTGCACGAGCGCGGGTGAAATGATCGATCCCGTCGACAGCGCGACCGCCTGCTCGACGACGTTGAACAACTGCCGGATGTTGCCGGGCCACGAGGAGGTGACCAAAAGCTCGATCGATTCTGGCGCCATGCCGTTGATCTTCTTGCCGTACTTCTCTGAAAGCAGCGTGAGGAAATGCGTGGCCAACAACGGAATGTCTTCGCGGCGCTCGGAAAGCGGCGGAAGTTTCAGGGCAACGACGTTGAGGCGATAGAACAAATCTTCGCGAAAGTTTCCCGACGCGATTTCGTTCTGCAGGTTGCGATGGGTCGCCGAGATGATTCTGACATTCACCGGAACTCCGTGTGTTGCGCCGATCGGCCGCACCCGCTTGTCCTGTAGCACGCGCAAAAGCTTCACTTGCAAAGGCACCGGCATGTCGCCGATCTCATCGAGAAAAAGCGTTCCTCCCTCGGCCGCCTGGAACAGGCCTTTGTTGTCGCGCGTCGCGCCGGTGAACGAACCCTTGATGTGGCCGAACAATTCCGATTCGAGCAACTGTTCTGGAATGGCGCCGCAATTGATCGCGAGAAAGCGCTCTTTGCCGCGCGGGCTCACTTTGTGGATGGCGCGCGCGAGGACTTCCTTGCCGGTGCCCGAATCGCCGTAGATGCAAACCGAGGCGTCGTTCTCGGCGACCAGTTTCGCTTTGGCGAGCAGGTCTTCCATCACCTGGCTGCGCGTGATGATTTCGCGGCGCCACTCGCCGTTGGCTTCAACCGCGGCTTCGACGGACGCGGCGCCGCTCAAGCTCAGGGCTTTTTCGACTTCCGCGAGCAGGGTGCGGCCGTCGAAAGGTTTGGTGAGGTAGCCGAAGACGCCGCGCTTGGTCGCCGCCACCGCGTCGGGGATCGAGCCGTGTGCGGTCAGGATCAACACCGGCAGCGCGGGATTGGCGCGATGCACCGCCTCGAAGAGCGCCATACCGTCCATTTTTCCCATGCGCAAATCGGTGATGACGAGCTGCGGGCGGGAGACCGCAAGCTGCGCCAGCGCGCGTTCGGCGCCGTCGGCTTCGATCACCTTGTAGCCCGCGGCATTCAGGCGGATCTCGAGCAACCTCAGCAAATCGGGATCATCGTCAACAATGAGTATCTTGTTCATTTCCTCTGTGCGGGAGCTTCCCGTTCCATCAAACTTTTTTCAATCGCTTTCAACGCTTCGAGTTTTTTTTCGAGCTCGTCGTTGCGTCTTTGCTCATCGCGCAGCCGGGCCTCGACCGATTCGATACGCCTTTGCTCGTCTTTCACTCTCTGCGCGGCCGCTTTGGCGGCCTCGTCGGTCTTTTTCTGTTCCTGTATCGTTGAATTCAAATAGACCGCGAAAGCGCGTAGTCCGGGGGTAGCCGACTCGTCCTTCAAGAAATATTCGAGCAAGTTTAACGCGCGAGCCTCATCTCTAAAACCAGTATTGGGCAAACTCGCGAGCAGCGCCAGCTGCATGCGCAAATATTCACTGCGCTCGGAGGAAAAATTCTGCTTCCGTTGCTCGTACTCGCGGGCGAGATCAGGCGCCGGAAGGTCGCGCACGCCTTCGAAATAAAGAAGCAATTTCTCCAGCTCGGAATTGCGAGTGATCTCCAGCCAGCGGATTTCGGTATTGACCGGCGCTTCCGGACACGGCTCCTTTGCTTCCACCGCAGGTTCGGGCGCCGGAGGCGCGGGCGCAACGTCCGGCTTCGGTGCGGCGCAACCAGCGAGCGCGAGAAGCAGAATGCACGCGCGGTTCAAGCGTGCGCCTCTGGATTCGCCGGCAGGACGACTCGAAAGTGCGCGCCTTTAAGTGCCGCATCGACAATCCCGATCACCCCGTGATGCGCACTCACACATTCCTTGACAATGGACAGTCCGAGACCGGAGCCTTTTACGACAGCACCCTGCTCGGCGTCTCCCTGGTAAAAAGCTTCGTACACTTTTTCTCGTTCTTCCGGCGCGATTCCCGGACCGGCGTCAATGAAGTCCATGACGATCTTGCCGTCGAGGTGTTTAACGACGATTTTTATCGCGGCGCCCGGCGGCGAGAACTTGATCGCATTCGACAACAAATTGTCGACGATGATGCGGATTTTCTCCTCATCCACCTGCACCGTGACGTCCGCGCACGCGAGCTCGAGTTTAAGGTCCTTCGCCAACCACGCCAAACGCTGGCTCTCGATGACTTGCTCGATGACGGGTCGGATCGCGACCGGGGCAAGCGAGAGATCAAATTTCTGAAACTGCACGGCATGGTAGTTCAAAAGATCCTCGATCAGTTTTTGCAACCGCACGCCGTTGCTTTGCAGGATCTGCGCGATCTCGCGCTGTTCGCGATTGAGCGGGCCTACCGCCTGATCGTAGAGCAACTCGGCGCCTTCCCTAAGCGCTGTCAACGGCGTTTTCAACTCATGCGAGATATGTCGAAGAAATCTGTTCTTCTGTTCTTCGAGCTCGATCAATCGCAGCCGCATCCAGTTTAAGCGGTCGCCAAGGTATTCGAGGTCTTGCGGGCCGTCAACAACGATTTCCTTGGAGAATTCTCCGTCGCCCAAGAGACGAATGGCTTCGTCAATCTGCCGAATCGGTTTGGCGATCAGTAAGGTGAACCCAACAACCAGGAAAAGCGCCACCGGAATCAACGCGAGCAACTGCCAGAAAATGACGCGCTCAATGCGCTCGGCCATGACGTGCATCTCCTGCGCCTCGCGATCAATCAGTTTGTCGCCTTCGGTCACGATCGCGCGCGCGAGGTCGAAGAGTGCGACGAATTCGTCCACGACCCGATTGATTTGTTCCGGCGACTGGCCGGTTTTGGAAAAGCTGTTGTACAAGACCTGCTCCGCGCCCACGAGTTCGTCCAACCTTTTACGCTGCGCTGAGTCGAGCGGCAGCGAAGAAAGCCTGCGCGCGGTGTCTTTGAAATTATTGTGCGCGGCGTTATAGGCTTCGAGCATCGAGGCGTCCCCCAAAATGAGAAACTGCCGGGCGCTTCGCTCCATCGCGTTGATCTGCTCGGTCAAAGCACGCCCGCTCTGTGTCGCCTGGACCGCCTGGTACACTGCTTTCTCGCTGTGGTTCGCCAGTTGATCCACCGAGATTGCGTTGGCGATCAGGACGACGATGAGCGGCAGCGCGACCAGCGAAAAGCCGGCGAGGATGAGCTTGAGAAAAGAGCGCGGATAGTACGAGCGCTTCAGCATGGCACGAGATTTTACACCTCAGCGAGGATGGGCCGCGCAGGCGAAGGAAGGGCGGGTAAGCTCTTGGAGACGCCTCGAGCCGGTTTTTCCCATGCGAATGTACTTTTTACAATCCGGGCGTCGCTCCCCGCCGTATAAGCCCTTGTGTTTAGGCGGGCTTGCTTTTGGCATCAAGCTTGCCTTTAAATAGGGGAAGAATTTTCCTCTTTCGGGGCCGCTCAATGAATAATATTATCTACATCGTTGGCGTTGTCGTTATCATCATCGCCATCCTGTCTTTTGTCGGCCTAGCCTAAGCTAGGCGTTCCCCTCCTTGCCAAGGAGGGGTGGCACGAAGTGCCGGGGTGGTTTTTTAAACGTTTTCGGGGTCCTTGCCGCGCATGGGACGATTCGGCAGGTTCGGTATCGCGCTTGTCATGGTCCTCATTGGCTTGTTGAGCTATTTCAGCGCGACGCAGGACAATCCGATCACGGGCGAAAGCCAACGCGTCAGCTTATCTCCCGCGCAGGAGGTCGCGCTCGGGTTGGAGGCTGCGCCGGCGATGGCGCGCGAAATGGGCGGATTGCACCCCGATCGGCAAGTGCAAGCGTATGTGGACGAGGTCGGCAATCGGGTGGTCGAGACGAGCGGCGCCAAAGGATCTCCCTACCGCTTTGAATTTCATCTGCTCGCCGATCCGCAAACCGTAAACGCGTTCGCGCTTCCAGGCGGACAGATTTTCATCACTACGGCGCTGCTTGCGCAACTGCAAAACGAGGCGCAATTGGCGGGAGTGCTCGGGCATGAGGTGGGGCATGTCATCGGCCGCCATGCGGCAGAGCACATGGCAAAAGGCCAACTCACGCAAATTCTTGTCGGCGCCGCAGGGGTAGCAGGGATGGATCCAGGATCGCCGGGCAGCGGACAGAGGGCAGCGGTCATTGCGTCGATGGTCGGCAATGTCGTCAACCTGCGCTATGGGAGAAACGACGAGCTCGAATCCGACGCACTCGGAATTCGATTCATGTCCGAAGCGGGTTACGACCCGCGCGCGATGATCAACGTGATGGACATACTGGAAAAAGCATCGGGAGGTGCCGCGCGCGCCCCGGAATGGTTGCAAAGCCACCCCGATCCCGGTAACCGCCGAGAAGCAATCAAGCAGGAAATCGCCGAGAAATTCCCGCAAGGCCCCCCGCCAAATCTCAGCACGCGCGGCTCAGGGCTCTTCGACCAAATAAAACAACGTCTCTAGTACGGAGCTGCCGGCAAACGCTTGCAACGCCGTAAGCGGCGCGTGGAATCAACCAAAGAAAAAATATTCGTCGTTCGTTACCTGGTAAGCGAGCGTGGCTCGAGAATGTTGAAAGACTATTCGTCGTTGTCTATGGTAGGGCGTGCAGGAATTGAACCTGCGACCCACTGGTTAAAAGCCAGCTGCTCTACCGACTGAGCTAACGCCCCCACAAAGAGCGGCAGATTATACCGGCACGCGCTGAGCGCGCTCAACCGGCAATGCTCGGTGCATAACGAGTGGGATCGGAAATTCCCGCCTGGCGAAAACCTTCGGCGCGCAAGCGGCACGCATCGCACATGCCGCACGCCGCTCCTTGTTTTGTCGCTTGATAGCACGAAACGGTGAGACCGAAATCCACTTTGAGTTCTGTCCCCCGCCGGATGATTTCGGCTTTGCTCAAATTGATCAAGGGCGCATGGATCTTGATCGGCCGGCCCTCGATCGCGGATTTCGTCGCCAAGTTTGCCATGTTCTGAAACGCGGCGATGTACTCAGGCCGGCAATCGGGATATCCGGAGTAATCGATTGCATTGGCGCCGATGAAGATGTCGTTCGCATCGCGGACTTCAGCATAGGCAAGTGCGAGCGAAAGAAAAATCGTGTTGCGCGCGGGAACGTAAGTCACCGGAATGCCTTCGCTGGGGGCGAGCGGCACGGCGATGTTCTGATCGGTGAGCGCCGAACCGCGGAACATCGAAAAATCGATCTCGAAGACTTTGTGTTCATCGGCGCCTAGAGCCCTGGCTACGCGTGGAGCAGCGTCAAGCTCGACCCGATGCCGTTGCCCATAATCGGCCGTCAAACAGAAACAGGAAAATTCTTCGCGCGCGAGCGCGAGAGTGACCGCCGAGTCGAGCCCGCCCGAGAGCAGGACGATTGCCTTGCGCCTCACCTTCCGGGAACTTCGCCCCAAAGCGATTTGTGCAACTGGATCTGCATTCTCACTGGGATCTGATCGCGCAAAATCCAGTCGGCCAGTTCTCTCGCCGGAAGCTCGTGGTAAGACGGCGAGAAGAGCACCGTACAGATTCGATCAAGCCGCTTTTCAAGCAGCGCTTGCTTCGCCCACTCGTAATCGGATGCATTGCATAAAACAAATTTGATTTCGTCATGGGCGGTTAGACAGGCGAGATTTTCCCAGCGGTTCTTGCCAGCCTCGCCGGAACCGGGCGTCTTGATATCGAGAACCTTCGAGACTTTCGGATTTACCCGCGAGACATCGAGCGCCCCGCTCGTTTCCAATGAGACAAAATAGCCGTTTTCGATGAGCACATCCAGGAGAGCGAGACAATTTTCTTGAGCCAATGGTTCGCCCCCGGTCACGGTAACGTAGCGTGTCGCGTGCGCTTTAGCGCGATCGAGAATCTCCGCGATCGTTACGACTTCACCCCCGTGAAAAGCATATCCGGTGTCGCAGTACTGGCAACGCAATGGACAACCCGTGAGCCGGATGAACACAGTCGGCAAGCCCACGCGGCTCGTCTCGCCTTGCAGGGAGTAGAAAATCTCCGTGATGCGAAGCGGTAAGTCCAGGACTGAGGCCTGCGTCGAGCTCAGGCGAGACGACTGAGGACTGAGGACTGAGCGAGCCATGAAAAATGACTGCGAGTGAAGAGCAACCCTGAATACCGACCTTATCGACTATGGATCCCGGCGCGGGGATGACTCGCTTCGCGAGTCACTTCAGACTTGCCAGCCGCTTCTTCGCTTTTTCCGCGGCTTCGGAGATGGGGTACTTCGCAACCAGATCCTCGAGCGTTTTCTTCGCCGTGGCGGTCTGTCCGAGTTCAAGCTGCGAACTCGCGATATTGAGCCACGCGTCAGCCGCTTTCTGGCTGTCGGGGTAAGCGGCGAGCAACTTCTGCTGGCTGCTGATCGCGCTTTGATAGTCGCGCGCCGCGTAGTAGCTGTTGCCAATCCAATACTGCGCGGAAGGTGCGAGCGGACTTCGCGGATACGTCTTCAAAAAGTTTCCAAAGCTGCCGATTGCACCCTGATAGTCGCCCGCCTTGAACAACGCGTACGCCGCATCGTACGAGGGTGTTTCGGCGCCGGGTTGATCAGGAGCGGCGACCGGACCCGCCCATTGCGGCGTGGGAGGAAGCCGCGGTTCGGCCGTCGTCTTGGAAGAGGTAGCCGGAGCCTCGGAACTTGGAGTTGATGAAGCGGGATGCGCGGCAGGAGCAGTCGGCGTTCCCGGATCAGGGGCCGCGCCAGGCGTGGCGGGAGCTGCACCCGGGTAACTAGACGCGGCCGGCGGTGCGGGAGGCGCCGCGGCTGCGGCCTGCTCGAGGCGGCGCAGGCGACTGTCGAGATCGACGTAAAAATCTTTTTGCCGCTTGCCGGCCGATTCGATAGCGTGGCCTTGCTCCTCGATCCGTCCGCGCAGACTTCGCACTTCCTGGGTCAACGCTTCGATTTGCCCGAGCAACTCGAGCGTTCCCGTTTTGTCCTTCGCCACTTCTTCGAGCTTCCCGAGGCGCTGCTCCAACGCGAGTGATTGCGCTTGCAGCTTTTCGACCTGCTGCTGCTGCTCGGCGATTTTTTTCCGCGCCTCTTCGTCGTCGAACAGACCGGCATAAGCGGGCGCAGTGGCGAAAAGGATTGCCGCGAGATTCGCCGCGGCGATAGCGGGAATCGCGCCGAAGCTTGTGCGCACCCGCGTCACGCGTTAGTCCCCGGGATAAACGAGGTCGCTGCGGCGGTTTTGCGCCCAGGCGGCTTCGTTGCTGCCGCTCGCTTTGGGTTTTTCCTTGCCGTAGGAAACAGTCGTGATCTGGTTGCCCGAAACCCCCAGGAGCGTCATTGCTTTTTTCACCCCGTCGGCGCGGCGCTGTCCGAGCGCGAGATTGTATTCGCGGCTGCCGCGCTCGTCGCAATGGCCCTCAACCGAGATGCGTGTGTTGTTGTTGCCTTGCAGGTATTTCGAATGCGCCTGGACCATCGGCTTGTACTGTTCGTCGATCGCCGCGCTGTCGTATTCGTAGTAGACGCTGCGCTTGGAGAGAATGTTGCTGGGATCCTTGAGCGGATTGCCCGCGATTTCCGAAGACGTAGCGGCCCTCGCCTGCGAAGGTTGCTCGGAAGGCTGCGCCGGCTTGGTCGCGGCGCGGTCCTCGACCGCGGCGCCGGACTGTTCAGGCTTCACATCCTTGCTCGCGCATCCAGCCAGGAGGGCTACAAACAAGACGCTTGCAATCAATTTCCACATTTCGTTTCTCCTCAGTTCGTTTTGGGTAAAGGTCCCCATGCGGGTTCCCGGACATCACCTGTCTGCACCGTCAGCTTCTGCTTGACCCGGCCGTCCGAAGACACCGCGGCGAGAACTCCGCGGCCGCCTGTCTCGGATGCATACAATATCACTTTACCGTTAGGAGCAAAGCTGGGCGACTCATCGAAACCGCTGTCGGTCAAGACCTGCACCTGGCCCGTCACAAAATCCTGAATCGCGATATTGAAAGCCGATCCATTCCTCTGCATGAAAGTGAAACTCGAACCGTCCGGCGAAAAGCGCGGCGCGTAATTGTATTTTCCCTCGAAAGTGACGCGCTCGGGCGCTCCGCCCGTGGAGGACATGCGATAAATCTGCGCATTGCCGCCGCGGTCTGAAGTGAACAGGATCCATTTTCCGTCGGGAGAAAAGTTGGGTTCGGTATCGATCGCCGGACTGTTGGTGAGCCGAGTCAATCCGCTGCCATCGGGACTGATCGTGTAAATCTGCGAGCTGCCGTCCTTGGTGAGAACGATCCCAAGCTTGCTGCCGTCGGGAGACCACGCCGGTGCGCTGTTGCTTCCCGGATAGTTGGCGAGCACTTGCCGCTTGCCGGTGTTCAAGTCCTGAACGAAAACGACCGGCTTCTTTTTCTCGAATGAAACGTAAGCAAGCTTGCTGCCATCGGGAGACCACGCCGGTGAAATGATCGGCTCGACCGAGGTAACGATGGTCTGCGGGTTGTAGCCGTCGGCATCCGCGATCTGCAATTCGTAGCGCGGACCCTGCTTGATGACATACGCGATTTTCGTGCTGAAGACGCCAACGTCGCCGGTCAATTTTTCGTAGATGATGTCGGCGATCTTATGCGCGGTCAGACGAAGCTGTTGCGGCAGCACGCTATACGACAGCGCCGCCAGCTGAGTTTGCTTTACCACATCGACCAGGCGGAACTTGACTTCGATCTTCCCATCGGCAAGCGGCGCGACACTGCCGATCACAAGCGCTTCGGCACCGCGTGAGCTGAAGTCGGTATGTTTGACTTCGGTGAATTCCGAAGGCAGCGCCAACCCGCCGACGTCCACCAACCGGAACAAGCCGCTGCGCGTTAAATCGGCGCTGACGACTTGCGAGAGCGCTTGCTGCGACGTGCCGATCGGGGACTCGTTCTTGAACGCCGTGATCGCGATCGGAATTTGATTGGCGCCGCCGCCGACGATTTCGATGGTAAGTGCGGCTTGAACGGCCGGCGCGAAGAGAAGCAGAAACGTGAAAAACCGTGCGAACATCCGTCGGCGTCGAATAAAAGAGTCGGGAATTATAACAACCCGGTAGTCAGCACGCGAGCGATTAAGTTCACTCGAAAGGACGGAACCTGAGATCCAAAACGCGAAACTGCGAGAACAACTGCGGATCATCAGGAAGCGGCAGCGGCTGCGCTTTGTAAATCGCGCGCTCGACCGCCGAGTCATATGCCGCGTTGCCGCTTGGACGCGTCAACGACACGTTCAGCACCTCTCCACCCGGAAGGAGCGTCACGTTGAATTCGGCCTGCGGGTTTCCTTGGATGCCGGGCGGCATGATGATGTTGCGCTTGATCTTGCCCCTGATTTTCTCGATCTGGTCGTTGAGCAATTTGGTCTGCGCGGCCTGTCGAGCCGCCTCGCGCTCAACTTCGGCTTCGCGCATCGCCGCCAATTGCTGCTCCGTTCGCTCCTTCTCCTCCGCCAGCCGCTTTTCTTCTTCGCGCCTTTTTTCTTCGGCAAGCCGTTTCTGCTCTTCCTCGCGCTTACGCTTTTCTTCTTCGGCCTTCAACCTTTTTTCTTCTTCGAGCTTGCGCTTTTCTTCCGCGGCTTTCACGCGTTTTTCTTCCTCCAGCCGGCGCTTTTCGGCTTCGGCTTTCTGCTTCTTTTCTTCCTCAAGCTTGCGCCGCTCAAGCTCTTTCTGTTTGAGCTCCTCCTGCCTTTTGAGCTCCTCCTGCTTGCGCTTCTCTTCTTTTTCCTTGAGCAGGATGTCCGGGTCGATTTTCGGCTCGGGCTTGGGTTCGGGCTTCGGTTCCGGTTTGGGCTCGGGTTTCGGCTCGGGCTTGGCTTCGACTTTGGGGGCGGGAGGCGGCTTGACTTCGGGTTTGGGCGGCGGCGGAGGCAAGGTATTCCATAATTCGGCGGTGACCGGTTGCGGACGCTTGCTCTGCCAAGACACGCCGACGACCAAGAGCGCAAAGAAGAGCACGTGCACGATGATCGCGAGCAACCCCGCCGAGAATTTGCGCTCGCCTTCCATAGGAACCTCTGATTAGGTCCCGCATGGCCGCGACGGCGGCTTTGCGGGATGAGATGCGCGAAGCGCGACGCCGCGAATGGTTAACCCCTTCGCCAGGAGGGCGACAAGACAGATCGCCCGCGGTGCAGTCGCTGGCGACTGCACGCGTGCGAGCGCCCCAAGGGCCTATGC
>JBOIGA010000015.1:0-27814 GCA_050741875.1 Burkholderiales bacterium | reverse complement strand
CTTCCATTTTTGGTGGAGCACTTCCAAAGTGAAATCAGCGGGGTATGTAGATATCTGGTAATCGGGAGGAGCGCTTTCGTAATCCTCATCCTCTGAAGTGATTGGCTCCAACTCCAAATCAGTGGGGGAACGATGCTCCCGCTCAAAAGCAAGGCGAGCATCTGAGTCTTCAATCATTGGCATAGTTTCTTCTCACTCGTACCTGAACGTGCGTTACCTCGAAACCACCTCGGACTGATTCAAGGGACAACATCGATGGGTCAGAATTAGGTACCCCGGCTTTCCCGGACAGGTTAATCAAGAACCACTCCATTGTTTCTCGCTCACCCGCGAGGTAACACATCAACAACCGACTGAATTTCTCGATCGAGGGCGCCTAGACCACTCCCATGATGAATTATCTTCTATGGAAGACAGTCAATTCCTGGTCTCCACCTGCTCCAGCTCGCCTGATTCTTCAACCGCCGGTGGGGCAGGGCGCTGACGGCCGCGGCGCATTGCCTCTTCGACCACCGGCGCAGTCTTGTCTGCTTTGGTTTCGACCTGCACGAGATTTTCACGTGGTTCTTGACGGGTTTCGATCTGCGGCAAAACTTCTCTCGGCTCAGATTTAGGTGCAGGAGGCGGCATCGTTTCTCGCGGCTCGCGCGGCGCAGTCTTTTCCATCGCACTTTCTCTTGTCGAACTACTTTGCGCAAAGCTCTCGGCACGCTCTAAATCAGGGGCCGGCTCCGCGTGTTCGCGTATCGCTTCCCGAATCTCGGCGGGGTGGGGCGAGGCAACTGGTGTCTCGACCCGAGGCGTTTCATCTTGCCGCACGACGACGGTTTCGGCGGGCGCTGTTAGTTCTTGCGCACCAGAGTCCGCGCTCGCCGTTGCTTGAGGGCGAGTCTCTTGACGCGACGCGCGATCGCGCCGGCCTCCACGCCGGCTGCGTTTGCCTCTGCCTTCTCGTTGCTGCTCCGCACGCTGTTCCGCTGCCGCGCCTTCTACCGGCGACTCTTCCTTTCGTGAGGCTAGTTTAGGCTCCTGACGTCGCGGCTTGTCGCGCCGTCCGCGTTCGCTTCGACCTGATTCGAGTACCGATGTGGTTTCTTCGCGCGGCTTCGGCGGTCGACCCCTGCCGAAATCTCGAGACCGTTCGCGCTGCCGTTCCCTTGGGGGACGTGTTTCGCTCCTCGATTCGATTTTCGGAGGCTCCGCGGATTTGAACCAGTTGAGCACTCGTTCCATAAAGGTCGGCAACGTCTTTTCGCGCACCGGCGCCGGCTGCTGCGGAGTAATTCCCTTGACCGCCGGCTGCTGCGAAGGTGCTTTGATTTCGGGCGCGGCAACTTTGATATCCTCGGGCGGCAACTCGACCATTTCATAACTCGGCGGAACGCCTTCCGCTGCTGCTTCGTCGCTGCGCAGACGATTAACCGTGTAGTTGGGGGTCTCGAGGTGAATGTTCGGAATCAGCACGACATTCACTTTGAGGCGCGATTCGACGAGATGGATGTCTTCACGCTTCTCGTTCAGCAGAAAAGTTGCGACATCCACCGGAACCTGGGCGTGGATCGCGCGGCTGCCTTCCTTCATTGCTTCTTCCTGAATGATTCGCAGGATGTGCAGCGCCGAAGATTCGATTCCGCGAATGTGGCCAGTGCCATTGCAGCGCGGGCACGAGATGTGGCTCGTCTCCCCGAGACTCGGCTGCAAGCGCTGCCGAGACAGTTCGAGCATGCCGAATCGCGAAATCTTCCCGGTCTGCACTCGCGCACGGTCGTAGCGCAGCGCCTCGCGCAACCGGTTTTCGACTTCGCGCTGGTTGCGCTGGTTTTCCATGTCAATGAAGTCGATGACGATCAATCCGCCGAGATCGCGCAGGCGAAGCTGGCGGGCGATTTCGTCGGCGGCTTCGAGATTGGTGTGAAAAGCCGTCTGTTCGATGTCCATCCCGCGGGTTGCCCGCGCCGAATTGACGTCGATCGCGACCATTGCCTCGGTGTGATCGATGGCGACCGCGCCTCCCGACGGCAGCGGAACGTGGCGCGAGTACGCGGTCTCGATCTGATGCTCGATCTGAAAGCGTGAGAAAAGCGGGATATCGTCCTTGTACACCTTGACTCTATTGACGTTGTCTGGCATCACATGCGCCATGAATTGGCGCGCCTGTTCCCAGATGCTTTCGGTGTCGATGAGGATTTCGCCGATGTCGGGCTGGAAATAGTCCCGGATCGCGCGAATGACGAGGCTCGATTCCTGGTAGATGAGAAACGCGCCGTTCTGGTTTTTCGCCGCGTCGTCGATCGCCGACCACAGCTGCATGAGGTATTTCAAATCCCATTCAAGCTCGGGGAGCGACCGGCCTATTCCCGCAGTGCGCGCGATCAAAGACATTCCCGACGGCACTTCGAGCTGCGCCATCGTGTCGCGCAGCTCGACCCGGTCTTCGCCCTCGATCCGGCGCGAAACGCCTCCGGCGCGCGGATTGTTCGGCATGAGGACGAGGTAGCGTCCGGCAAGGCTGATGAAGGTGGTAAGCGCGGCGCCTTTCGTGCCGCGCTCGTCTTTCTCGATCTGGACGATGAGCTGCTGACCGTCGCGCAGCACATCCTGGACTCGCGCGTGCGCCGGATTTTGCGAAGTCTGAAAGTGCGCGCGCGAAACTTCCTTCAGCGGCAGAAAGCCGTGGCGATCCTCGCCGTAATCAACGAAGGCGGCTTCGAGCGAGGGTTCGACTCGGGTGATGATTCCTTTGTATATGTTTCCTTTGCGTTGTTCCTTGCCGGCTGATTCGATATCAAGATCTATGAGTTTTTGTCCATCCACTATGGCGACGCGGAGCTCCTCGGATTGCGTCGCGTTGAACAGCATTCTTTTCATTGTTGCATTCCCCCGCGTGTGCGCGCCGGTCATCAAGAGGGATCATCGTGAGAAAATCCATACGTCCTTTCGCTAAGAGGTGAATTCGGCGCGCTGGCGCGAATAAATATCGCTCTCTTCGGTAGAGCGAAATAAACCGGCCCCGGTCGGTGGGCGCGAAGAGGTTCAAGCGCTCACGTCGGACTTTGAGGCGGATTGAGTATAAGCAAAATGAATGACTTGGGCAAAGAATCTGCGCAAACACAAACGATTGACGATGCAAACGCGGACCAGCGGCTCGACAATTACCTCGTGTCGCTGCTCAAAGGCGTGCCCAAAAGCCACATTCATCGGATCGTGAGAAGTGGAGAAGTCCGAATCAACAGCCGCCGGGCGGCAAGCAGCGACCGCTTGCGCATCGGCGATCGCGTTCGCATCCCGCCGATCCGGATTGCGCGGCCGGCGGCCAGGCCCAAGCCCGGAAAGCCCGCGCAGCTTCCGATTCTCATCGAGGATGAGTTTATTCTGGTGATTGACAAGCCGGCGGGAGTGGCGGTCCATGGCGGAAGCGAAATCAGCTTTGGCGTGATCGAACAACTGCGAATCGCGCGGCCGAAAGTCAAGTTTCTCGAGCTTGTGCACCGGCTCGACAGGGGAACATCGGGAGTGCTGCTGCTGGCGAAAAAGCGCAGCGCCCTCATCGCCCTGCACGAACAGCTCGCGCAACGCGAAATGACCAAATGTTACTGCGTCCTCGTTCGCGGCGAATGGCGGAAAGGAAAGCAGGAAGTCCTGCTACCCCTCCGAAGATTCGTCTCGCCCGCGGGTGAACGCAAAGTCGCGGTCGTCGCGCAAGGCCAAGAATCGCGCACGGTTTTTTCGCTGCGCAAGAACCTGCGTGGCTTTTCGCTGCTGAAGGCGGAACTACGCACCGGACGCACCCATCAGATCCGGGTCCAGCTCGCGCACCTCGGCTTTCCGGTCGCCGGCGACGACAAGTACGGCGACTTCGGCTGGAACCGCGAGCTTGCCAAAAACGGATTGAAGCGGATGTTTCTGCACGCCGAAAGCGTTGCCTTAAGGCACCCCAGCTCGGGCGAGCAAATGACCATCGTTTCACCGCTCCCGCGCGAGCTCGAAAGTTTTCTCGACAGATTTTAGTGCCGCTTTCAAAAACTTTCATGAGTTCCGTTCGGCCTGAGCTCGTCGAAGGCCGTTCACGCTTCGACAAGCTCAGCGCGAACGGTACGAGCAGGTAAATATTTCCAAAACAATTAGTTGCTATGCGCGAAATCTGCGACAGCGCCGCGCTTGTTGATCGCGGCAAGGGGATCCGCTTCATGGTCGAGCGGCAGGGTGAAACTTTGCCGGCCTTCGCGATCCGGTACGGCGGGCGCGTTTATGCCTATCTCAATCAATGCCCGCATCTCGGCAGCCAGCTCGACTGGATCGAGGGCGAGTTTTTCGATTCGGCCGCGCTTCTTTTGATTTGCGCGACGCATGGCGCCACGTTTGCACCCGATTCCGGTTATTGCGTTTCCGGTCCCTGCAAAGGCCAAGCACTGGAGCGGCTATCCACAAGAGGTAGCAGGAAAAATCTACTTAATCGAGCGATGCAGTAAGTGGAACAATGCCCGATGAACGCGAACTCCGGACTCGCCGCATGCCGTCTGCCGCGGCCCGAGCCGCTTTTGGCTACAAACGAGCGGTGAGCGGTATACTTCGCGCCTTGTCGTAAAGGAATCGCGATCATGGCGGAAGTGACCGAAGCGCAAGCGGGAAAAGAAACCTGGGAACGAGGCGTGCTCGAGAAACTCGCGCGCGCCGCGCTCGAAGAACAGAAGCGCGCGCGTCACTGGAGCATTTTTTTCCGGCTCCTCGTGATGGTCTATCTCTTCATCATCCTGTTCATGGCGCTCGGCTGGGTCGGCGATAAGGACCGAGTCAGCGCCGGTCCGCACACCGCTATGGTCGAGCTCGAGGGAGTGATCGCCGAGGACGAGCCCGCGAGCGCGGAACGCGTCATCATGGGCTTGCAGGATGCGTTCAAGGACAAGAATACGCGCGGTGTGATTCTAAAAATCAACAGTCCCGGAGGAAGTCCCGTGCAGTCCGGCTACATTAACGATGAAATCAAAAGGCTGCGGGAAAAGTATCCTGACACTCCGATCTATGCCGTTGTCGAGGATATCTGCGCTTCGGGCGGCTACTACGCCGCAGTCGCCACCGACAAGATCTTTGTCGACAAGGCGAGCGTCGTCGGTTCGATCGGCGTCCTGATCGACAGCTTCGGTTTCACGGAAACGATGGAAAAGCTGGGAGTGGACAGAAGGCTCATTACAGCGGGAGAAAACAAGGGTTTTCTCGACCCGTTCTCGCCCCTCGATCCCGAACACCGCGAGCACGCGAAGAAAATGCTTTTCGAAGTCCACAAGCAATTCATTGCCGTCGTGCGCGCCGGAAGAGGCGAGCGCTTGAAGGACAACCCCGAATTGTTCACCGGCCTCATCTGGAGCGGCGCGAAAAGCATCGAACTCGGACTCGCCGATGCGATGGGAAGCGCCGATTACGTCGCGCGCGAGATTATCAAGGCCGAAGAGATCGTCGATTTCACTCCCGAGGAAAATTTCGCCGAGCGGCTCGCCAAGCGTTTCGGCGCTGGAATGGCGAATGCCCTCATCGCCGCTTTCGCGACTCCGCGCTTGCGCTGATCAAGAAGACGGTCGGTCTCTTTTCCAGGCGCGGCGATCGCCGCTTCCATCTCGCGATAGTGTCGGTGCGGATCGTTTCCGTTGGCAGAGTGAGATCACTCGCAAGGCAAAGACGCATATTCGGTGACAGAGTAGCGAGCAGGCTTTGCAGCATAGCGTCGTTCCGATAAGGAGTCTCGATGAAAATCTGCGTTTCATCGCGCGACTTCGAATCTCGCTCGAGCGCCGCGATTCGTGCAGCCCTGCGGGTTTTTTCGATCGGCAGATAACCATGAAAAGCGAAGCGCTGGCCATTCATCCCCGACGCCATCAACGCGAGGACGATTGCGCAAGGCCCGGTAAACGGAACCACTCGAATGCCGTTTTCGTGTGCGAGTGCGACAAGAACGGCGCCGGGATCGGCAACCCCCGGACAGCCCGCCTCCGACATCAATCCAACATCCTCGCCGCCGAGAAGAATGCGCAACGCTTGATCGCTTTCAGCGAGCGAAAAAAATCGAAGGGTCTGCACAGCTACCGACTCAAGACGTTTGAGATGACGCCGGGTTGTTCGAGGATTCTCGACGGCGAAAACCTGCAAACGGGAAATGAGTTGTTTAATTTCGGCGGCGATCGGCCAAACGTCTTCGCCGAGCGGCGCGGGAACAAGATACAAAGTCCCGATGGTCAAAGCACGGTCACGCCTTCATCGAGCAGCATGCCGGTCAGCGCAATCAAAGGCAGCCCGATGAGAGCGGTAGGGTCTTCGGTTTCGATCTTTTCTACGAGGGCGATCCCGAGGCCTTCGATTTTGCCGCTGCCGACACAATCGTACGCCGGCTCCTTCGAAAGGTAGGATTCGATTTGCTCGTCGCTCAAGTGACGAAAGACGACCAGCGTGGGGACGAGCGCCATCTGCGTTTTACCAGTGAAAGAATTGTGCAGCGCGACCGCCGTCTGGAAAGAGGCTTTTCTTCCACGCAGGAGGCGAAGCTGTTTGGAAGCGTTTTCGCGCGTCCCCGGTTTCGCCAGCAATTTGCCGTCAAGTGTTGCAATCTGGTCCGAGCCGATGATGAGCGAATCGGAAAATCGCGCCGAAACCGCACGCGCTTTTTCCTGCGCCAGCCTGGAAGCCGTGCGTTCCGGAATTTCGTTGGTTGCCGGCGTCTCGTCCACGTCCGGCGCGCAAACCTCAAACTCGAGCCGCAAGCGTTGCAAAAGCTCGCGGCGATAGGGCGAAGAAGACGCGAGAACGAGCTTCAAATTGCTAAGATTCCCTCTGGGCGCGGCTTTGACAGCGGTCTAAAAAAAATAATATCATCCGCGCCTTATGTCTGAACAGGTTGTCATTGACCCGCTCGAATTTGCGCTCTCGGGAGCGAGTCTCGATGGTGCGATTGACCTGGCTAAGCTCGACCGTCTGCACGATTTGTTGCGCGAGAACGAGGGAGCAATCTGTTACTCGTTGCGCGGCGCGATCAACTCCGAAGGCAAGCCTACGCTAGAGTTGGATCTCGCCGGTTCACTCACGCTTGAATGCCAGCGCTGCCTGAGCGATCTCAGCTTCGTTTTGCGGTTGCACGAAGAATTGATCGTTGCCCAGAGTGAAAGAGAAATGGAAAGGATCACAGCCGAAGACCACGGCCGCGAATGCATTCTGGCGCGCAACAAACTTTCGGTTCCCGAGTTGGTAGAGGACGAAATCCTGCTCGGACTGCCGATGTCCGCGAAGCATCCCGACTGCGCGTATCCTGGACGCGTCTGAAGCCACGAAGAGGAGTTTTCCATGGCCGTACAGCAGAATAAGAAGTCCGCATCGCGGCGCAATCAGCGGCGCGCACATGATCGTTTGAGCAATCCACCGCTCGCGATCGAGCCGACGTCGGGAGAAGTGCATCTGCGCCACCACATCACTCCCAACGGCTACTACCGCGGCCGCAAAGTCATCACCACGAAAAGCGAGTAGTCGCGCCAGCGGCGGATAACATGCACGTGACAGTCGCCGTTGACGCAATGGGCGGCGATTATGGTCCGAGCGTGACCGTGCCCGCGTCAATCGCCTTTCTGCGCCGCGAACTGTCGGCCGAAATCATTCTGGTCGGAATGCGCGAGCAGCTCGAGGCTGAAATCGGCGCGGGAAAGGAAGAACGGCCGGCGCGCCTTCACATTCATGACGCGACCGAGGTCGTCGCAATGGACGAACCTCCGGCGCTCGCGTTGCGCAATAAAAAAAATTCCTCAATGCGGCTGGCGATCAATCTGCTGAAAACCGGCGAAGCCCACGCCTGCGTTTCGGCGGGGAACACCGGCGCGCTGATGGCGAAATCGCGGTTCGTTCTGAAAACGCTTCCCGGGATCGAACGCCCGGCAATCGCCTCGGTGTTACCGAGTCTCAAAGGCCGCACCTACGTGCTCGACCTCGGAGCAAATGTCGACTGCACGCCATCGCATCTCCTGCAATTCGCCATTATGGGGACCGCGCTCGCGTCCGCGGTCGAGCACAAGGAGCGCCCCTCGGTCGGATTGCTTAACATCGGCGAAGAAGAGATCAAAGGTAACGAAGTCATCAAACAGGCGGCTGAACTCTTGCGTGGAAGCGGGCTTAATTTCTTCGGCAATGTCGAGGGCGACGACATCTACAAGGGCACGACCGATGTGGTCGTCTGCGATGGCTTCGTCGGCAACGTCGCGCTCAAGACTTCGGAAGGTCTCGCGCAGATGCTGGCGACTTTTCTGCGCGAGGAATATAACCGCAACGTGATCACCCGGGTGGCCGGGCTGCTCGCCTATCCCGTGGTCAAGGCGTTCAAGCAGCGCGTCGATCCGCGCCGCTACAACGGTGCGAGTCTGCTCGGTTTACGCGGGATCGTCGTCAAGAGCCATGGCGGCGCCGACAGCTTCGCTTTCGCGCAAGCGATCGAGCGCGCCGTCGAGGAAGTGCGGACCGGCGTCGCGCAAAGAATTGCTGCACGAGTCGAAATGATTCACGTTGGGGCCGCGTGATGTATTCCAGCATTATCGGCACCGGCAGCTATCTACCGAAGAAGGTATTGACCAACCGCGACTTGGAAAAGACCTTGGATACCTCGGACGAGTGGATCGTCAAGCGTACCGGAATCAGCGAACGCCGGATCGCCGCGGACGATGAAGCCGCGAGCGACCTTGCGCTTTTTGCTTCGCAGGACGCGATGGCGGCCGCGGGAGTGAACACCGCTGATGTCGACCTCATCATCGTCGCCACCACAACTCCCGATTATGTCTTTCCGAGCACCGCGTGCATCCTTCAATCCAAGCTCGGAATAACAGCGGGCGCGGCCTTCGACGTGCAGGCCGTGTGCAGCGGCTTCGTGTACGCTCTTAGCTGCGCCGACAAGTTCGTGGCTTCGGGTCAGTGCGGTTGTGCCCTCGTGGTCGGGTCGGAAGTCTATTCGCGAATTTTGGACTGGAACGATCGCGCGACCTGCGTTTTGTTCGGCGATGGCGCTGGAGCCATCGTCTTGACGCCCAATGACGCGCCGGGAATTTTGAGCACCCATCTGCACGCCGACGGCCGCTATAGCGAGCTTCTCGCCGTTCCGGGCAATGTGTGTAAAGGGGAAATCAAGGGCAGCGCGTTTCTCACGATGGAAGGCGCGGGCGTGTTCAAATTCGCGATAAAGGCGTTTGCCCAACTGACCAAAGAAGCATTGTCCGCGAACAACATGAGCATTGGCGATATCGACTGGCTCATTCCCCACCAGGCCAATTCAAGAATCATCGAAGCGACCGCGAACAAAATCGGCTTGAGCATGGACAAAGTCATCGTCACGCTCGACAAGCACGCCAATACTTCGGCCGCTTCGATTCCTCTCGCGCTCGACGCCGGCATCAAAGACGGCCGCATTCGTCCGGGGCATCGCGTCCTCATGGAAGCGGTCGGGGGTGGTTTTACCTGGGGCGCTTGCCTGGCGGTGCTATGACGATCGCAATGGTTTTTCCCGGGCAGGGCTCGCAATCGATCGGAATGATGGCAGCGTACGAAAGCGCTACGATTCGAGCGACTTTCACTGAAGCATCTGATGTTCTGCAGCAGGACTTGTGGCAGCTCGTGAGCGAAGGACCGGCTGACGAACTCAATCATACGATCAACACTCAACCCGTGATGTTGGCCGCAGGCGTCGCGGTCTATCGCGCCTGGCTCGAGGCAGGAGGTGATCGTCCTGTCATCGTCGCGGGTCACAGCCTTGGAGAATATAGCGCGTTGGTCGCGGCGGGCGCACTCGCCTTTCGAGATGCATTGGAATTGGTTCGCTTTCGCGCCGAGGCGATGACTGCTGCCGTTCCGGCGGGGGAGGGGGCAATGGCGGCGATTCTCGGCCTCGATTCGGAAGCGGTCGAAGCCTTGTGCGCCGAGGCGGCGCAGGGCGAGGTACTCCAGCCCGCCAACTACAATTCGGGCTCGCAGATTGTGGTAGCGGGGCAAAAAGCCGCGGTAGAGCGGGCGATCAAGCTCGCGCCCAGTTGGGGCGCGGACCGCGCCCTCATACTGCCGCTTGAGGAACGACGAGCAACCCGCCGGGTGGCGAAGCGCGGCCTGCTGCTGCCGGTTAGCGGACCCTTTCATAGCGCGCTCATGCAACCCGCGGCCGATCAGCTGCGCACACGCCTCGCTCAAGTGGATATTGCGCCGCCTGAGCTACCTGTCCTGCACAATGCCGATTTGAAAATGCGCGACGATCCCGCGGAGATCAAGGAAGCGCTGGTCGCGCAGATTTGCAATCCGGTGCGCTGGGTGGAGACAGTGCATTTGATGGCCGCAAGGGGGATCTCGCGCCTCATCGAATGCGCTCCCGGAAATGTTTTGACCGGATTCCACAAGCGGATCATGCCTGAGCTTAAGTCTCTATGTCTCACTAATTCATCGATGATTCAGTCATGCCTGCCGGAAAAATTGCACTAGTCACCGGCGCTTCGCGCGGAATCGGCGAGGCGATCGCGAAGGCGCTGGCCGCACAAGACGCAATCGTCATTGGCACCGCGACGACAGCGGAGGGCGCACGCAAAATCGCTGAATCCGGTTTGATCGGTGTTGTGCTCGATGTGAACGATCAAGCGCGGATCGAGCAGGTTTTCGCCAAAATCGAAAAGAATCATGGCGTACTCGCCATTCTGGTCAACAACGCCGGAATCACTCGTGACAATCTTTTGCTGCGAATGAAGGAAGCCGAATGGGATGACGTGCTGCAAACGAATTTGCGCGCGATCTATCGCACGTGTAAAGCCGCGCTCAAACCGATGATGAAGGCGCGCTATGGACGCATCGTCAACATCACTTCAGTCATCGGCGTGATGGGCAACGCCGGACAGGCGAATTACGCCGCGGCGAAAGCGGGAATCATCGGATTCTCCAAAGCGCTCGCGCACGAAGTGGGCAGCCGCAACATCACGGTCAATTGCGTGGCGCCAGGCTTTATCGCCACTGACATGACCAAGTCTTTGTCGGAAGAGCAGATCAAGACGCTCACTTCACGCGTTCCGCTCGGAAGACTTGGGCAGACCGGTGACGTTGCGCACGCAGTCGCCTTTCTCGCCTCATCGAAAGCGCCGTATATCACGGGTGCGACGCTGCACGTAAATGGCGGAATGTGGATGCCCTGATTTGAAGCAAATTTGCTAAAATGCCGGGCACATTGACATGGAAAGGACGGGGATAATGGAAAACTTGGAAAAGCGCGTCAAGAAGATCGTCGCCGAGCAATTGGGGGTCAACGAAACCGAAGTCAAACCCGAGTCCTCCTTCGTTGACGATCTTGGCGCCGATTCGCTCGATACCGTCGAGCTCGTGATGGCGCTCGAGGAAGAATTCGAATGTGAGATTCCCGACGAGGAGGCGGAAAAAATCACGACCGTGCAGCAAGCCATCGATTACATCAAGACCCACCTGAACTGATCTTTCTTCTTCCGGAAGACTCGCGTGAAGCGCAACGTCGCGATCACCGGCCTCGGAATCGTCTCACCGGTAGGACTCAGCGTCGCCGAAAGCTGGAACAACCTCGTGAAGGGTAAATCCGGCGTGAGCGCCATCACGCGTTTCGATGCCTTGCCTTATGCTTCCCGAATTGCCGGCGAAGTGAAAGGATTCGACGTCTCGCAATATCTTTCCCCCAAGGACGCTCGCCGCATGGATGCTTTCATTCACTACGGTTTCGCGGCGGGAATTCAAGCGATTCGCGATTCGGGTTTCGAAGTCAGCGAAAAGAACGCCGATCGCATCGGAGTCAACATCGGCTCCGGAATCGGCGGACTGCCGATGATCGAGGACACGCACCGGGATGTTTTGCAATCCGGGCCAAAGAAAATATCGCCGTTTTTTATTCCCGGGACGATCATCAACATGATCTCGGGCAATCTGTCGATCATGTTTGGGCTCAAAGGGCCGAATCTCGCGATCGTCACGGCGTGCACGACCGCCACGCATTGCATTGGAGATTCAGCGCGCCTCATCGAATACGGCGACGCCGACATCATGGTCGCCGGCGGCGCTGAAGCGACGGTGTGCGCGCTTGCCGTGGGCGGTTTCTCCGCGGCGCGCGCGCTTTCCACTCGCAACGATGATCCTACGGCCGCGAGCCGCCCATGGGACATGGATCGCGACGGCTTCGTTTTGGGAGAGGGCGCGGGAGTGGTGGTGCTCGAGGAGATGGAGCATGCGCGCTCGCGCGGCGCCAAGATCTATGCCGAGCTCGCGGGCTATGGAATGAGCGCGGACGCGCATCACATGACCGCGCCCCCCGAAGACGGCGAGGGCGCCGCTCGCTGTATGGAAAATGCGCTCAGGAATGCCCAAGTCAATGCCGATGAAGTGGACTACATCAATGCGCACGGAACTTCGACTCCGCTCGGTGACATCGCCGAAACCATCGCGGTCAAGCGCGCGCTCAAAGAGCACGCGAAAAAGGTCGCGGTGAGCTCGACCAAATCCATGACCGGACATCTGCTTGGCGCCGCGGGGGGTGTCGAAGCCGTGTTTTGCGCTTTGAGCGTGGATCGCAACGTCGCGCCGCCCACAATCAATTTGCTCAAGCAGGACCCCGCGTGTGATCTCGACTATGTTCCGAACGAAGCGCGCGAAATGCCGATTCGAATCGCGCTTTCGAATTCCTTCGGTTTCGGTGGAACCAACGGAACGCTCGTTTTTCGCAAGGTCTGAGGTTCCCTAGTGTGATTCTCGTAAACGGCGCTGAAAGCGATGTCATCAGTGCCGGCGATCGCGGGCTGCTTTACGGCGACGGAGTCTTTCGAACCTTTCGCGCGGACGGTGGCGTGGTCCGAAACTGGGAGCGCCAGTACAAGAAGCTCGAAGGCGACTGCGGCCGGCTTGCGCTCAAACCCCCTGAGCGAAGCGCAATCGAAACCGACCTTGCGCGCGTTCTCGAAGCAGCTCCGGATGCTGTCATCAAGATTGTAATCACGCGCGGCGCCGGCGCTCGCGGCTATGCTCCGAACACGCATGGACTCCCGACTCGTATGGTGATGACCACTCCGCTTCCCGATTCTCCCGTTGAATGGCTTCACGGCGTCAAGGTCCGCTTGTGCGATGTTAAGCTCGCGACGCAACCGCGGCTTGCTGGCGTTAAGCATCTCAATCGTCTGGAAAACGTGCTTGCGCGCTCGGAATGGCAAGGAACCGACTATGCCGAAGGCCTCATGCTCGATTTCGATGGAAACGTCATCGAGGGAACGATGACGAATATTTTCGCGCGAACGAATGGCGTTCTCATGACCCCCGATCTGAGCCGCTGCGGGGTGGCTGGAGTGCAACGCGATCGCGTGCTCGATTACGCTCGCTCGCGCAAGATTCCAATTCGTATCGCCGATATGAAGCTCGATGATTTTCTTGCGGCGGATGAAGTGTTCCTTACCAACAGCGTCATCGGGGTTTGGCGAGTGTGTGAGCTGGAAAAGAAGGCTTGGCAAGAATCGGGTTTTACATCCACGATTCGTGACGCGCTACAAGGCGATGAAGTATAAGCTGGCGGGACTCGCGCTATTCATAGTTGCGCTTGCCGTGGCAGGGGCGGCTTGGATCTGGAATTATGCGCACTCACCGCTCGCGTTCGCTTCTTTCCCAAAAGACTTCAGCATCAGTCAGGGAAGCAGTTTGCAAACGGCGGCGCGGCAGATGACGAGCGCTGAGGTCTTGCCTGAGCCGTGGAACTTCATCGTGCTCGGACGTCTTCTCGACAAGGCGGGAGCGATCAAAGCGGGAGAGTATCGAATCGAGCAGGCACTGACGCCGCTCGAACTCCTGGATAAAATCACTCGCGGCGAGGTGAGCGCGAGCTCGATCACCTTGCTTGAAGGCTGGACCTTCCGCCAGTTGCGGGTTGCTTTGAATCGGAAGGAACAGCTCAAACACGACAGCGAGAAACTTTCCGACGCCGAAATCCTCGCGCACATCGGCGCGGGTGAAGCCGACGCCGAGGGGCTGTTTTTTCCTGACACGTATTCGTTCGACAAAGGCTCGAGCGATCTCGATCTCCTCAAGCGCGCTTACATCCAGATGAACGCTCACCTGATGAGGCTTTGGGAAGAGCGCGACGACGATCTGCCTTTTCAAAATCCCTACGAGGCGCTCATCATGGCCTCCATCGTCGAGAAGGAAACCGGACAGTCTCCGGAGCGCGGCATGATCGCCGCCGTGTTCGTCAACCGCCTCAAGCTCAACATGAAGCTGCAAGCCGATCCGACCGTGATCTACGGACTGGGAGAAAAATTCGACGGCAACTTGAAAAAGACCGATCTCTTCGCCGACAACCCCTACAACACCTATTCCCGAATTGGGCTGCCGCCGACTCCGATCGCGATGCCGGGGCTCGGTTCGCTCAAAGCCGTGCTCAATCCGCCCGATTCTGACGTTTTGTATTTCGTCGCGCGAGGCGATGGGACTTCGCATTTTTCCGAGTCGCTGGTCGAACACAACAAGGCTGTGGCGAAGTATCAGAAATCGCTAAGACGCAACACGCAATGAACCGGCGTTTCATCACACTTGAAGGAATCGACGGAGCGGGCAAGAGCACCCAGCTCGAATGGATGCGCGATTTTTTTTCCAGGCGCGGCGAAGCCGTCATAACCCGAGAGCCGGGGGGAACCCCACTGGGAGAGAAGCTGCGCGAAATCTTGCTTGCCCAGACGATGCACGCCGAAACCGAGGCGCTGCTCATGTTCGCGGCGCGACGCGACCATCTTGAGCACGTGATCGTTCCCGCGCTCAATCGCGGAGCGTGGGTCGTATCCGACCGGTTCAGCGATGCGAGTTATGCGTATCAGGGAGGAGGGAAGGGCGTCCCTGCCGCGAAGCTCAAGATGCTCGAGTTGTGGGTGCACGAAGAGCTGCAACCGGGTTTGACCTTGCTTTTCGATTGTCCGGCGGATCTCGCCAAAAGCAGACTCGCGGCCGCAAACGATCGCTTTGAACGCGAGGGCGAGGAGTTTTTCCAGCGCGTTCGCCGCGCTTACCTTGATCGCGCGGCTCAGTTTCCGCAACGGTTCCGCATCGTTGATTCTAGTGAACCTCAGTCGCAGGTGCGAGCAATACTCGAAGAAATCTTATCGGAGTACTGCGCATGACCCTTCTGCCGTGGCAGGAATCGCTGTGGAAAAGCATCGTCACGCAGCCGCTTCCATCCGCCCTATTGCTCTCGGGACGAGAAGGAATCGGCAAGTTGGCTTTCGCCCATGCACTCGCGCAACGGACCCTGTGCGATACCGCTGAAGCGTGCGGCGAATGCCAATCGTGCCGGTGGCTGGCTTCTGGCGTACATCCCGATTTCCATTTCATCGAGCCCAAACAAGAAGAAGCAGAGAAAAAGGGAGCGCGCGACATCAAGGTGGACCAGATTCGCGATCTCGCTGGAAAAGCCATTCTCGCTTCAGCGAGGACCAAAGTGTTTGTGCTGCATCCCGCCGAGAGCATGAATGCGAATGCGCAAAACGCCTTGCTCAAAATACTCGAAGAGCCGCCGGGAGAGACGCTTTTCATCCTCGTCAATCACCGGCCGCAGCGCTTGCTCCCGACTGTGGTGAGCCGTTGCCGGCGATTGAACATGCCCGAAGCCGACGCCGAAAACGCTTTAGCTTGGTTGACGAAGCAGGAGATCGAGCAGCCGCAACTCGCGCTTGCGGCCGCTGGCGGCGCTCCGCTGATCGCTTTGCGCTTGAGCGAACAACGCGAGGCGCGAAAACTCTTTATGACCGCGTTGAATCGTTCGCCGAATAGCGTCGCCTTGGCGCAAACCTGGCAGAAATTCGATGTGCCGCAGGTGGTAAACTGGCTGCAGCAATGGACGTATGATCTGATGCTCCGTCACCACCAGAACCAGCCGCGATACAACCTTGACTACGAGGCCGAACTCTCGGCAATCGCCAGGAAAATAGGACCGCGCGCGATTCTTTCATTGCAGCGCGAACTTTTTGCCGCGCGCCGAGCGGCAGAGCATTCGCTGAATCCGGCGCTATTCATCGAGCAGCTCTCTCTTTCATACTGGCGTCATACCCAAAATGGCTGATCAAGCTCCTTCCAAATCTGGCGTTCTTTCTCTCAACATCCGCGAGAAGTCGGCGCTTTACGCGGCGTATATGCCGCAACTTAGAGGCGGCGGGCTTTTCATTCCGACGACAAAAGCCTATCGGCTCGGCGACGATGTGTTCATGCTGCTGAGTCTCATGGACGATCCGCAGAAAATGCCGGTTGCCGGGAAAGTTGCCTGGATCACTCCGGCGGGAGGCCAGGGCGGTAAAGTGCAGGGAATCGGTGTTCAGTTCGCTTCCGACGAAAGCGGCGCGCAGGTAAAGCGCAAGATCGAGAACCTTCTCGCCGCCCAGCTTCAATCGCCGAATCCGACAAATACCATGTAGGTGTGCTAGTAGATTCGCATTGCCATCTCAATTTTCCCGAACTTAAGGACGAGCTCGAGCGCGTGCTCGAGCAGATGCGCACCAACGATGTGGGCTTCGCGCTGTGCGTGAACTGCTGCCTGGAAGAGTTCGATGACATTGCGGCGATCGCGGCGAAGCACGATCAAATCTACGCATCAGTCGGGGTCCACCCGAACTATCGCGACGTCGAGGAACCTGACGAAGCCGCGCTGATTTCCCGGGCTGAGCAGCAGAAAGTCATCGCGATCGGCGAGACCGGGCTCGACTATTACCGAACCGAGGGCGATCTCGAATGGCAGAAGCAACGCTTCCGCACCCACATCCGCGCCGCCAGACGCTGCGAAAAACCCCTCATCATCCATATGCGCAACGCCGCCGAGGACACGCTCCGAATCATGCGGGAAGAAGGCGCCAGCGAAGCAGGCGGAGTCATGCATTGCTTCAGCGAGAGCCTGGAAGTTGCTGAGGCCGCTATGGAAATGAACTTTTTCATCTCTTTCTCCGGGATCGTCACTTTTGCCAACGCCAAAGCGCTAAAGGAAGTTGCGCGTAACATCCCTCTGAAAGGCATGTTGATGGAAACCGACTCGCCTTATCTCGCTCCCGTACCTTATCGCGGCAAGACCAATCAACCAGCTTACGTCAAGCATGTCGCCGAAGAGATTGCGAAACTTCATGAAACCACGCTTGACGAGGTCGCAAGTCAGACGACAGCTAACTTCATGCGATTATTTAAGTTATAGCTGCATGCGCATCTTTCGCGGGCTCTCTGGACGACATAATCGGCGCGATCAAAGTTGATGCCGCAGCAACCGTCACGAGTCTCCTAAGCAAAGGCGTGGATGTTAATTCGTCGGATCAACAGGGTCAGAGCCTGCTCATGCTCACGGCCCGCGACGGCAGAGAAGCCGCTTTCAAGACGCTGCTCGAGCACGGGCCCGATGTAAACGCGCAGAACCGCTTCGGAGAAACCGCGCTCATGCTTGCGGGTCTATAACGGACACGAAGAAATGGTTGAAGCTTTGCTGACCAAGAAGGCAAGAGTCAATCAACCGGGTTGGAATGCTTTGATCTACGCCGCCGGAAAAGGCGAGACTCGAATCGTCCGACGCCTCCTCGAAGCCGGCGCCAACGTCAACGACGTATCTCCGAATGGGACGTCGGCATTGATGATGGCTGCGCGTGGCGGTTATCGGGAAACGGTGTTGATGCTTTTGGGCAACGATGCCGATATCGACCTTAAGAATGAGCGCGGTGGAACCGCATTGGGCTGGGCACTGGACGCTGGCAATAGCGACATAGCCGAACTCGTCATCAAGGCGGGTGCCAAGAGTGAGTGCGTATAATGTATATTATGTTAAATTGCCTTTCCTAACCACAACCCCTTTAGATCCCCTTTCGCCCAGGCCTAGAGATCCCTCCTCAAAGCGTTATTCGTTCAGCGACGAAGCGATCGTAGTCTTTCGATGTATCCAAATCCCAGTTCATCTCAAGCTCCTGCCAGGTCCAGTTGAACTTCCTTAGGAGGTCACGCGTTTGCTCGAGTACTTTCTCGCTTCCCCAGTTGATGCCCTTGAAAAGATTTGAATCGCAGCGCCGCAAACCGACCAAGTAGTAGCCACCGTCTTCGGCGGGGCCAAGAACTGCGCCGACGCCACTATCCAGCGCACGCCAAGCGTCCTCGATATCCTTCACCTTAAGCACCGGGCAGTCGCAGCCGATAATTACTACGCGGTCCGCTGATTTCAGACCCTCGGTCGCGGCGGCGTAAAGACGATCTCCCAGATCACCTTGGACCTGTTTTCGCAGTTGAACCCCGTGACCCTGCGCGCATGCCGTGAAAAATGGATGCGTGATATCCGGCGCGCAATGCAGTTCGACGCCACCGACACCCGTTCGCAGCGCGGTAGTCGCCACGCTCAGCGTATGGTGCACTAGACGCTCAAAAAGCACGGCTGCACCTTCTTTTCCCAGCACGGGAATCAATCTCGTTTTGACCTGGCCAGGAATCGGCGCTTTGGCGAAAACCAGAATTCGCCCTTCAACGGCCATAGATATGAGCCAAGCGCTTTGGAGATGCGCCGAGGGCGTAAGCCAACCGCAAAAACCACATCTTGATCACTGTCCTCACCACGCCGTTTTCTTCCCAGCGACGGCTCGACGTCACGATTCTTTGCCGCAGGCAAGCAGGCCGGCCGGCCTGCTTCAAGCGCTTGCTCAAGGCGATGTCTTCCATGAGCGCAATGTCGGGATAACCGCCGTACTCATAAAAAGTATTCCGCCGAACGAAGATGCCCTGATCGCCTGTTGCGATTCCGCTCAATCGAGAGCGTACATTCATCAGCGCTTCGATAAGACGAAACAGCGGATGTGATCCCGACAACCTGACATCGAATCGCCCCCAATGCGAAGATTTAAGCGCGTCTAGAATGAGGCGATCGGCGTCCTCCGGCAAGGAAGAGTCGGCGTGAAGAAACAAGAGCGCTTCTCCGTTCGCAACGTCCGCTCCGGCATTCATCTGCGCGGCTCGTCCACGAGGAGCGACGATGATTCGGTCGACGAACCCGCGCGCGATCTCAGAAGTACCGTCTTCGCTACCGCCGTCCACTACGATTACTTCGACGCGTCTTGCTCTCAGGGCTTGAAGGTTGGCTAGAGCGCGCGCGATGACGGCCGCCTCGTTCAAGACCGGAATAACGATCGAAAGACGCGCACCCGCTTTTAACTTTTCCCGAGTGCTCCGCCGCAACTGCTTCCCTGCCCCGCCGTACACGCGTAGCAATGCTCTTTGACCACGATCGGATTGCCCTGCAGATCCGATCGCATGAGATCGCGCAAGTGGCGCCGCCTTCTGTCTTCGAGAACGAGCGGCAGTCCGAGCATCTGGTTGAAATCGCAGTCGTAGACAAAGCCTCGCCAGTCGACGCTGATAAGCGTACGGCACATCACCGAATCCAGGTTTGCATCCTGGTGCGCCGATCGCAAGAGCGCCATGTACTCGCCAAATTGTCCTTTCGACACGAGCGTGCTGCCGAAACGCTGTATCGGCATGTTGGCGAGAGTGAACAGCCGATTGAATACGATCCCGTAACCCGTCTCCAGATGCGCTCGGTACTCGTTTTCGAGTTGTTCTTGCGCGGGAGGCAATGTCGGGCCTTGCGGGTTGTAAACGAGGTTGAGCACGAGGCCCGATCCTTCCTTAGCATAGCCAAATTCGTTAAAGCGCCGCAGGACTCGAACGCTAGCTTGGAACACCCCATCGCCTCTTTGGCGGTTGACATTGTCTTCGAGATAACATGGCAGCGATGCGATGACTTCGACGCGGTTGCTGGCAAGGAACTGCGGCAGATCGTCATAGCCAGGCTGCTCGATGATGGTCAGATTGCAGCGGTCAATCACGTGTATGTCGAGCGCCCGTGCCGCGGTGACGAGATCGCGAAAATGCGGATTGAGCTCAGGTGCACCGCCAGTGATGTCGAGGATGGGCACACGGGACACTTTCAGGAAAGCGATGACATCATCGAAGGTTTCGCGCTCCATCATCTCGGTGCGTGTGGGTCCAGCGTTGACGTGACAGTGCAAGCAGCTTTGATTGCAGAGGTAGCCGACGTTGACCTGCAGGACTTCGAGCTTTTTCCGCGCAATCGCGGGGAAAGTCGTATGTTCGAGCAGTGGCAACGTTGGGTGCATGACTATGTCGCGAGTTTACCGAACGTACGCAGCATGGACTGCGTCGGATTCACTCTCTAGCTCGATGGCGACGACGCGTGCACTAGATCAGGCTTTCGTACCGGTGGCCGTTTCATCTCCTGCCGCATCGAAGGCCGCGACACGCGTTCGAACGCGCCGAGTTTCACGGGCCTTGCGCTCCGCGCCGATTCGTAAATCGCCTCGATCACGCGCACGTCGGCGAGCCCTTCTTCTCCCGAAGGCTCGGGATCTTTGTCGTTCAAGACGCAATCTGAAAAATAAACGAGCTCGGGCGCGAATTGGTCGCGCTTTTCGAACTTGATCTCCTTCTTCTTCCCTTCAATGGTGATCTGCTGCTTGATCTCTTTGACGTACTCATAGCCGTCGTCCATCCTGAGATCGCCTTTGGTGCCGATGATTCGATATGTCCCGGCATCGGCCGCGCCAAAACTGCACGTGAAAGTCGCCAGACGGTCGTTGGGAAAACGCATGACCGCACTCGCCATTTCTTCGCATTTGGCGAAGCGCTTCTCGCCGTTATTGGCCATACAGGCGAAAACCTCGACCGGCTCGTCTTGAAACAGATAACGCGCCGCATTGATGCAATACACTCCCATGTCGTACACTGGCCCGCCGCCGGCATCGCTGGCGTTGAGGCGAATATTGTCTTCGTCGGTGACTTGCTGGCAAAAATCCGAACTGAAAATCCGAGGCTCGCCGAGTTGCCCCGCTTTCACCATCTCGATCGCTTTCAAATTCGCCTCTTCAAAGTGCAGCCGGTACGCGATCATGAGCTTGACGCCGTTTTCCTCGGCCGCCGCGATCATCGTCTCGCAATCTTCGCTGGTCACTGCCATCGGCTTTTCGCAGAGGACGTGAATGCCCGCCCGCGCCGCGCGCTCAGCGTATTCGCGGTGCATGTGATTGGGAAGTGCGATGTACACGGCGTCGATCTCGCCGCTTTCCAGGCATTCATCGTATTGGTCATAGCTGTAGCAGCGCTCAACGCCGTACTTTTTTGAAAGCTCATCGAGCTTGACCGAGTCTCCAGAGATCAGCGCGCTCAAGGTTGAGTTTTCCTTGGCGTGCTCGAAAGCGGGCAATACCGCGACCTGCGAAATGTATCCTTGGACGACTGCATAGCGTATGCTCATGACCGTTCTCCTATCGAACGTAGACAAGAGCGCCGATGTGAGGGTTCGCCGGCAGTTGCGGACTTCGCCCGTCACTAGTTTTGCAACGAAGCTGCCCGCAGAGTTAACCGGTGCAGGCCAGTGAGTTCTTCCCGAGAAAAATCTTCGTTGATGTAGCCCCCGCCGATTCCGAAGGCGACCGGAATCGCATGTTTTTTGCACCAGCCAAAGACGAGCTGTTCGCGCTCGGCGAGGATTCGTTCGGTAATACCAGAGAGACCGCCGATTTCGCAGCGCTCGTGCGGGTCCATGCCGGCGTAATAGAGGCAGACGTCGAAGCGTTCTTCCAATTTCGCCAGGTCGCCGAGCCGAAGTTCGAGCGCCGGCAAGTAGCTTGTCGCCGTGCGAATGAAGTCGTGGGTATTCGGGCGCTGAACTCGATAGCTCTCGTAAACATTGACCGCGATGTCGAGCTGATGAATGCGGTCGTCGCCGGCGATCAGCGAGTACGTTCCACCTGCGCCGTGCGCATCGAGATCGATGATGAGAACGCGCATCGCGCCCAGACGCAGCGCACGCTTCGCGGCGATCGCGATTCCGTTGAACGTGCAAAAGCCGGCGCCTGAGTCGTACGACGCATGATGCTGCCCACTCGAAAGCGTCCCCGTGTTTTCACCGGTTTTGAGTGCGTTCTCAAGCGCCGCGACGATTCCTTCCGAGTGCGCGCGCGCCATCGTCCACAAGCTGGGGTCCCAGTGAAATCCCTGCGATTCGGCGAGTCTTCGCGGCATGCCCCAGCGCACTGCTTCGACATAATCCTCGCTGTGGGCCAAGCAAAGTTCGCTGCTCGAAAGCAGAGGGGGCGCGACGATTTCGATGTCCGGTATGGGCGCCGTCTCGAGCGAATCGATGATCCAGCGCGATTTGCGCGTGGTGTCGAAGTTCTCCGCCGCGGCGACGTAATCCGGACTCCAATAGACGATCATCGCGTCCGGCTTTCAGGTCTTCGAGAGAACGCTTCCACCCATCCCCTCCCCTTAGAGTGGTGCCCGGAGCCGGAATCGAACCGGCATGGCCTTTTTAAGGCCGAGGGATTTTAAGTCCCTTGTGTCTACCAGTTTCACCATCCGGGCGGCGCTACAACTTTAGCACGAGCGTAGCCGAGCGGCTCAACCGATTCTGTCTAGGCGGGAGACGATATGAGCCCAACCAGACACGCGGCTGGCGACGCAGAGGAAAGTGCATAATCTTGCCCCAGCGCATTCTTCTCACCGGCGCGACCGGCTTTCTCGGTTGTCATCTATTTCGACAGTTTGTTTGAAACCATCGGCACAGTTTGCTCAGGCGTGATCGTTTCAATCCTCCTCCTCGCTGCGGCTTCCGTCCATGCGCAGGAAAGCGAACTTGCGGCGCTCATTAACGAGTATCGCAGCGCGCCGCAAACCTGCGAAGGCAAAAGCTACTCCCCCGCCGGGCCGCTCGCGCCAAGCGACGCTCTCGCGAGCGTGAACGTCGAACCAGGCGCGTCGTTGGAAAACGCGCTGCAAGGAGCTGGATATCAGGCAGCGCGCGTGCAAACCATCACGGTCTCCGGTCTCACAAGCGCCCGCGGCGTCATGGCTTTCATCAGGAAACGGTACTGCAGCCAGCTGCTGAGTCGCCGTTATGCGGAGATCGGCGTTTCCCGCAAGGGGAGTGTCTGGCAAATCTTGCTTGCTCAGCCATTGCTTTCGCCCGAGCTGGGGGACTGGAAAGAAGCGGGAATGCGGGTGCACGAACTCGTGAACGACGCGCGGTCGGAACCGCGATCGTGCGGCGGAAAGAAATTCGCCGCCGCACCGCCGCTAGATTGGAATGCGAAACTTGCCGCGGCCGCCCTCGCGCACAGCCGCGACATGGCCAAGCAAGACTATTTCAGTCATGTCGCGCCTGAAGGCGGAGAAGTTGGGGACCGTGCGAGCCGCCAATCGTACGCTTGGCGACGAATCGGCGAAAATATCGCCAACGAACAAGGCTCACCACAGCGAGTCGTCGCGGGCTGGCTGGCAAGCCCGAATCATTGCGCAAACATCATGAATGCCGATTTCGTCGAGATGGGCGCTGCCTACGCGGTCAATCACAAAAGCGAAGGCACGATTTATTGGACACAGGTACTCGCGACACCGAAATCATCTGGCGTAAGGTGAGCCGTTTTGGAATGACAAGAAAAGGCATGTTCCGACGGTTTCCCACTATGTCAGGCAACCAAGACGACCCGCGCCGCGCGCTCTTTTGGATCGGAGATGAGTTCCGCCACGCCCTTGTCGAGCGTCGCCAAGCGACCGTCATGTTTTTTGACAAGTTCGAGCAGGTAAGCATCCGTGACTTGCCGATGGCCAGCGAGTGCAAGGCTCTCGAAAAGTTTGAGATCGAGTACCGACAAGTCATCGTTCCAAAAAACATGACGCGGAAGACGCGAAACTGCTTTTAGAAGCTTTGCCGCGTCGCGTGGGCTGACCGCTTCGGGGATGATCTTGGGGTTCGAGGAGATGCGCACGAAAGCGAGTTGCGTTAGCGGACAAGTAGCCCACGAATGCCGGCTCGCTCTTGCGAACCATGTCTGGGCAATGGAATGATGGACGTGCTGCGGCCAGGCGAGCGCGATCAGCAGGTTGACATCGAGCAATACGCCGCTCAAGTCTCATCCTCGTCGCGCTTCACATCGGATAGCGTCAGCGGAGCAGCACTCGGCCTCACCTTGAAGACGGGGAAACCGCTCTTGCGCCGCGCGGTCGGCGCGGTCGCTTCAAGACCGCGACGCGCCAGTTCCGAGATCACCTCGCCGAGGCTCATGTCGCGCGCGGCAGCGAGTTTGCGCGCGGCGTTAATGATTTCGGCGTCAAGTTTGAGTGTGGTGCGCATCTTGGTTTCCCCAAAAATAATTGGACTCTGCGCATTCTAGCATCAACGCATCAACGCATCAATGCATCAATGCATCGAGAGAATATTGAGGCAATTCCTAAAGCCAAGGACCTTCCAGAGAAATCAGGAATGCTACGCTCGGGTTAGGCAAATTGACCCTTCCAATCCAAACCGCGCACGCGGCCCAAAGATAATCGTATAAAGCTGCTTAAGACGAACTAAGGGAATATTTGGAGTCTTGAAGTGGAACGTTAGTGGCGGAGGAATTTAGCAGAATGGGATATTGCCCTTTCTGGGAGCCGCCCTCTTTCGGTGGTTTTGGAGGCGGGGGTCTCATCCGCATTCCGCCCATAAGGCCATATGTGGCGCGGATTGGCGCCGAAGGGAGAGCACTAGATACCGTCAGAAATACCGTTTCCAAAATAGAAGTTAGCAACTGGCTAACTCTCTCTGAAGTGCTAACTTGCCATCTCTGAAGTAGCAACTTGCCCTCTCTGAAGTAGCAACTTGCTAGCTCTTCGTTAAAGCATGCTTTAGCAATTTGCTATTTAAACAATTGTTTAGGACACACAATGACTTTCTAAGCGTTTGTTTTCCCGGCGAAATGGTTTCAACTTGCGGTTGACGCAAAATAACCATTTGGGTAACAATCACGCTTGTTATGGCCATATATGGTGTTAACGAGCTTTGTGCTAGAGCACCAAAAAGTGGCAGGGTGGAGAAGATCAAAGAGGTGCTTGAGCGCCCAACAACCGCTAACTAGCGGACTCCGAGCCGGCCAGCCGCAAAGTCCGCAAGCCCTATGTCACAGCTTGGCCATAGACAGTGGTTCCCAAGCTGTGGCTTCCATCAGTGAAACGATGGGCTTTGTGCGCGCTTCCTAGAAAAGCATCGCCCTGCCTTCTGCGAAAGTTCCCGTTAGCTTTCGGGGGCACCCTTCCCGAAGACTGGGCTTAGCAACAATGCTGAGCGCCAAGCAACTGCTTTTCTATCATAACGGGCAAGATTCCTCCACACCCATTCTCTAATAAGTTTCACCGCGCTTAAATTTATCCCCTGTAAGGGCTTTGTGAAAATCTTGGAACTGATTCCCATCCACCAGTCCCCAGACGGCAACACGTTCCTCGTTGACCTTCTTAAGACCATCGATGCCCGATTCAGAGCGGGCAATAATTGTCTGAGTCGATCCTGATAAATCGCCCGTTGAAACAGACTATGTGCTCATCGAACGCGCGAGCATCCCGAACGGTTCGAGCGCTGGTCTGGGCAACGCCAACTACGCGGGCGTGAGCGCGGCTCTGGCCAAGTCATTAGATGCACGAGCTCCCTGAGTCTAGAACGGCTCGGTCCACTTATTGAAGTGCTCGTCTTTGTGCGCGAGGTATGTGTGATCGGCGATTTGGTTCAAGAGATCGGGGAGCTCGCAGCACACGGCCACAACGCCGGTGCGGCATCCGAAATCCTCCACGCGCCGCAACGGATGCGCGAAGTCGGCATCGACGCTGATCAATAATGCGTAGTCATAATTCTTCGCAGCAGCGTGGTAGACCATATCGGCGACAAGCAATGCATCGACGCCTTTTTCCTCCTGCGCTAATTGGAAGAGATTAACGGGGTCAGACACCATTTTGCGCCATGATCGATTCTGGTCTCATCGGAAATCATAATGGCCCGCATCGGGGAACTCAGAACTCAGCATCGGAGAACTCAGTGCTTCCGTAGTTTCGTTCAACAAACATAGAGAGGGCGGGCAAGCCCGCCCTCTCGCCGAATCAAAACACCTCCGGGCTTCAGACCATTGCAGCAGCGGCGATCTTGTGGAAAGTGGAGTTGGAAACCTCGTAGGTATCAACCTGAGGAGTTCCGTCAACCAGTTTCTCCAGGATCTTGGTCGCTTCTGCGTACGGCCCGCGGTTATAGGCATCGGCGCTTTCTTTGTTGTCCCACAAACTCACGCCGAAAGCTTCGGTTCCGGCCGGGACAACGAACGTAATTTCATCCTGAAAACCTTTTTGTTTTCGAAGCATCGGAATGACTTCCTTTTCCAGCCGCTGGGTAAACTCGGCAGTGCAGTTGGGCTTCAGATGCAGTGATACGCGACGTGCATACATGTCGTTCTCCTTGGTTGTGATGGCCAAGGGGCATTTCAGATAACCGTTCCTAGTTCAGATGATCAGAAGATTCCCTCAGTCCATTAACGAGAATAGGTTAATTCACTTGACTTGTCAAGCGTTACATTACAATATCTGCGATGCTTAATCTGCAGCGGTTAATTACAGGAGGCTCCCGGTGGATGTTTGTTTAGTCATCAAGGAACGGCTGGAACACTTGGGGTTCGAGCAGAAGGACTTGGCGGCCGCCGCCGAAGTCACCGAGTCCTACATCTCTCAGCTGCTGACTCGGAAGAAATTGCCCCCTGCGCCCGATCGAACAGACATCTACGAGAAGATGGGCAAGTTTCTCGTGCTGTCGGGCGGTAAGCTTGCGAAGCTGGCTGAGCTCCAGCGCAGGGAAGAGTTGAAGAAAGGTTTCGAGGACCCGCCGGCACCTTTGTTTCAAGAAGTTCGAGAGTTGGTTCTCCGCAAGTGCACACCGGAAAAACAGCAAGAGATACGAGCGATTTTTGAAAAGCAGCCCTTTGGTGAACTCGAACGCCTCGTCACACAAAAGCTTCTGGACGTGATCAAGCGAGTCGCCAGAGAGGAATTGAAAAGCAAAAAGTGGCTCCACTCGGTGGCTCGAGTCAGCGGCCGAAGCTATAAGCAGATGCGAGTCAGGATCCTCGAGTTTCTGGACACAGACGTCTTCCACGTGTCATTGGAGAACTGCGTTTCCTTCCTGGATCCGCTGATCGATTCCTGGGATATCGACCTCTCGACCTTCGGTATGGATATTGTGCTTAACCGAAGATTCGCCTCAGGGCACTCGAAGCGATTTGAGTTTGTTGAAGCGGAATCCGACCGATCTTTCGGGGGCGAGCCGGGGCTCAACGCATTCCTCACGGATGCTTCACTCAGCGGTAATGCCACTGAGGAGGAAATCGAATTTTTGAAACGGTTGAGGTTTAAGGGAAAGCGGCCTACGCCGCTCTACTATTACCGGGAATTGCAGAATCTCAGAGATCCGGTGCATTTCGCACTGTAGAGGGTATTGTTAACTTAAGTTGAAAATCAGAGTCGAGTATTTTTGGTCTGATGCAAGAACTTGAGGGGTCACCGGGACGTACACTGATCGGATTCCTATTAGCGTCTTCGCCACCGGCGCGTTCTGGTAGCTCTGTGGCCACGCCTCCATGCCGGCAAGTAATCCGTGATCTCCGGGATGCCCCGGAACAAATCACGGAATAAAATGAACAAAATGGAATGAACAAAATGGGGTCAGACACCATTTTGCGGTATGATTTGATTCTCTTCTCATAGCGCTCGGCGACAATCGCTTCCGGGCGAAGATCGAGAAGCTTTCCGGCCGCCGCGCCACCCCCCTGCCGAAAGGCAGGCCGAGGCGTGAATAAAATCAAGTCTGATAATCCTTAAGCCGGCCTCCGCGCCGCGGTTTTTTCGCGGCGCAGGTAAAGTGGAATTTCACTCGTCTACTTTGCCTAACGGAGGCCAACATGAAGTATATCGGGATTGATCT
>JBOIGA010000014.1:11957-28308 GCA_050741875.1 Burkholderiales bacterium | reverse complement strand
AGATCGCCGCGCTCTATGCAAAATGTCTGAGCGCCGCCGCGTCACCTCTGCCGCAGCTGCCGATTCAATATGCAGACTACGCGATCTGGCAGCGTTCCGTGTTTTCCGCGGAAACGCTCGAGCGCGAGCTCGCGTATTGGAAGCAGCGATTGCACGGCGCACCGGACGTGCTGGACCTGCCGACCGACCGGCCGCGGCGAGCGGTTTGCGCTTATGCAGGAGGGCGGCAGGCCGTGACTTTGCCGAGCGGTCTCATGCGTGCGCTGACCGAGCTTTCGCAGAGCGAAGGCGTGAGCCTCTTTATGACGCTGCTCGCGGCCTATCAGGCTCTGCTTGCGCAATTCACCGAGCAGAAAGACATTCTCGTGGCGGCGCCGATCGCCGGGCGCAATCGGCGCGAGACCGAGAGCTTGATCGGCGTATTCACCAATGTTCTGGTTTTGCGCGCCGACTGTTCAGGCGACCAAAGTTTTCGCGGACTGCTCGGCCGCGCGCGCGATACGACGCTGTCGGCCTATGCGCATCAGGACTTGCCCTTTCATTTGCTGGTCGAGGAACTGCAGCCGGAGTGGATTGCAGGACTTATGCCACTGGCTCAGGTTTCCTTCAACTTTCAAAACGTGGCCGTGCCTGCGCCGAGACTACCCGGGCTGCTCCTGCGTCCGATTTTGGTGGAGCACATCGACGCAAGTGATGAAAGCGTCGAACCAGAGCATGTGCGCGCGTTCCGCTCGAGCAACCATGCGGTCAAGTTCGATCTCGCGCTGTTCACGTGGCCGCATGGCGATGAACTACGCGGCCATCTGGAATACAACAGGGATCTCTTCGAGGCGAAGACGATAGAAGAGTTGGTCGCACATTACAAAGCATTGCTGGAGGCGATTGCTACGAAGCCGGACCGGCGACTGGCTGATTTGCCCCCTTACCCGAGCGCTGGTCACAAACGCGGACAGCGATCAACGTCCGCTTGAATTCGGATTCGCGGTATCCGAGATGAACGGAGTTTGCGAGATGAGAATCGAAAATACGACCTACAGCTTGGAACTGAAGACTGGCGGCAAATGGTTGGAAAGAATAACGGCGCCGTTCGGCGCCGCCCTCGGCAAGAACACCCACCCCTTGCGATTCTCGATCATCGATGTCACGGCGCGCGAGATCGTCATTGAAGCAACCGTGGTGCAATTCGACGCGAGCTCGGGGTATGCCGATTGCTTGAGCCGCATAGAGATCTTGCAGCCGCGCAAGAAGTCCTTCCAGGCTGAAGCGTTCGGCGTGGTTCAAATCATACCGACCGGAATACGATGTGAGTTCGGCGGCTTTGCCGGCGACGCTTGCCCGGTCACCAACCTTCTGGCCTCGACCGCCGATTTTCTCGTCACCCATCCCAATGCGGTCAACGCTTCCGAGCTGAACGAGATGGCGGACAACGTTCTCTACGTCGAAGGCAGAAGTCTCGATGATTTTCTGCTCGGCCATCTCGGGCTGCTCAAAGTCAGAGCAAACTGCATCGGCACCTTCGTAGACAAAACAGGAATCGCTTATCTCGACGATGTGGTCAACACGCTGAATGCTGCTCGCGCGGCGGCGGGAATCAACTGCAAGCTTTATACGGTTTTGAGCGAGGAGCCGGGCGTTGAAATCGAGTGGTCTGAATCGGGATGCGCGGCCGGCACGATACGCAACCCGGCGGCGATTCTGCAGGCGGTCGAGGAGTTGATATCGAAGGGAATAGACGCCATCGGTGGGGTGTCGGTGATCCACGGCGTCGCCAAGGAGGCATTCTCACGGCATTTGCGCGGCGAAACGCCGAATCCCTCAGGGGGCGTCGAGGCGATTATCACGCATTTGATATCCAAACTATTCCGTATCCCGAGCGCTCACGCACCGTTGCCTTATTACCACGACATCAAAGAGAAAAGCACGCTCAATCCACGCGCTTCAGCCGAGTTCATTTCCACGCCGCATTATTTTTCGGTCTTGAAGGGGCTCTCGCGCGCGCCTCAGCTTGTTCCGGTTTCGGATCTGAACAGTGTTCCAACGCATCTTCTGAGCGTCAACAACATCGGCGCCGTGGTGATGCCGGCACAGTGTCTTGGAGGAATACCGGCGCTCGCTGCCGAGTTCAGCGATATCCCGTTGATCGCGGTCGACGAAAATAAGACCATCCTTGGCGTGACCAACAGGAAAATGCGGATGGCGAACGTCATCGAAGTGCGATCCTATCTGGAAGCCGCCGGTGTAGTGCTCGCGCTTCGTGAAGGGATCTCGCTGGAAAGCCTGCGCCGCCCGATTCGCACCGCCACGCGCGTCGACTCTGACGAAAGCCGCATCGAACTCGAACCAGTCGTGCGCGTTAACGAGCGATGACAAACGAGGAAGTCGAAGCATTTCCGCCGCGAGAGTCCTCTGGTGTGAAGCGTTCCGCTCCGCTTTCGGCCGCGCAGCGCCGGCTGTGGGTGTTGCATCGGTTGGAACCTGAAAGCCCGGCCTTCAATCGACCGATGGCGCTGCGCTTGACCGGCCCTCTGGATCGGCAAATATTGGCACAGGCGCTTGCTGGAGTCGTGCGCCGGCACGAAGCATTGCGCACGATCTTCAAGGACAAAGGGGGAGAGCCTTTCCAACTGATTCTCGAGCCGCCGCCGGTCGAGCTGGAAACGATCGATCTCGCTTGCGTGCCGGGGAACGAGCGCCAGACGGAGGCGAAACGAATTGCGGCGGCCAGAGCGCTAGACATTTTTGATCTTGCTCGCGGACCGCTGTTTCGAACGGTATTGCTTGTGCTTGCTGAGCAAGAACACGTGCTGCTGCTGCTCATGCATCACATCGTATTCGACGGATGGTCAGAGAGCGTGTTGACCCGCGAACTGATCGAGCTCTACGAAGCCCTCCGGCTGTCGAGGCCATCGCCGCTGCCAGCGCTATCTATTCAATACGCCGACTTTGCCGAGAAACAACAGCGCAAGCTCGCCGCGGGTCTGCTTGAAAAGCAGCTTCGCTATTGGCGCCAGCGGCTCGAAGGAACACCCGCGCTCGCGCTAACGACAGACTACCCAAGGCCGGCATCTTCCGTCTATGAGGCCGAACGTTTTTCGGCACTGATTCCTCTCGCGCTGACCGATCAAATCAGAGAATTGGCTCGCCGCGAAGGCGCGACGCTTTTCATGACCTTGCTCGCCGCTTTTCAGCTTCTGCTCGCGCGCTATTCCGGACAGGAGGAAATCGCCGTGGGCGTGCCGATCGCCGGCCGCACCAGCCTGGCGACGGAAAGCCTGATCGGCTGCTTCATGAATGTGTTGGTGTTGCGTGCTGACCTCTCGGGAAATCCCGGTTTCCGCGAGTTGCTCGGACGAATTCGCGAAACAGCGTTGCAGGCTTACGCGCATCAGGAGATGCCGTTCGAAAAGATTGTCGAGGAGCTGCGGCCGCAGCGCGAGCTGAATCGGTGGCCCTTGTTCCAGGCGATGTTTCATCTGCGCAATCTGCCGCGAACCGAAAGCGAAACGGCGAGCGAATTACGGGTCGCGCCGTTTCCGTTTGAGCGCGCCAGTATCGGCGGGCTCGACATCAGCGTCGAAATCAGCGATCAGCGCGAGGGTCTTTATTGCACGTTCACTTACGCCGCTAAGTTGTTTCGGGCCGACACGATAGAGCGAATGGTGACGCATTATCAGATGCTCCTTGCGGCCATCGTGAGCGATCCCGGTCGCGTGATCATGACGTTGCCGTTGATGGACGAGCAAGAGCAACGGCGAGTGCTGATCGATTGGAACCAGACTGACACCGCTTTCCCGCCGGTTCTTTGCCATCAGTTGTTCGAAGCGCAGGTCGAGCAGAGGCCGAAGGCGACCGCCGCTATGTTCGAAGGCGAACAACTGACCTATCGAGAACTCAACCGCCGCGCCAACCAGATAGCGCATCATCTGCAAAGGTCGGGAGTCGTTCCGGAAACAGTGGTGGGAATTTATCTCGAGCGCTCGCTCGAGATGCTTGTCTCGCTGTTGGGTGTGCTCAAGGCCGGCGCGGCATATCTACCTCTCGATCCGTCGTATCCGGGCGGGCGCCTGGCTTTCATGCTTAACGACGCCGACGTCAGGTTTCTTCTCAGCACTGAAGCTTTCCTGGGCAATCTCCCGTCATGCGGCGCGAGGGTCCTCTGCCTGGACAGCATGGGTGAAGAAAGCGAAGAGAACCCGCCAAGCGTTGCTGCCGCGGACAATCTTGCCTACGTGATCTATACCTCGGGATCCACCGGAAAACCGAAGGGCGTCATGATTTGCCATCGGTCGCTCAGCAATCATCTGCTCTGGCGGCATCGCTATTTTCCGGTGACTCCCGCCGACCGCGTTTTACACAAAGCGTCTTTCAGCTTCGACGATTCGGTCTGGGAGTTATTGGAACCTCTGATGGCGGGGGCGTGCATCGTCATGGCGAAGCCTGAAGGGCATTTCGACAGCGCCTATCTGGTGAGCTTGATGGCCGAGCAGCGGATCAGCGTCGCCTGCTTTCCGCCGCCGCTGCTTCGCGCGATACTGGACGAGCCGGGGCTCGATAGATGCCGCTCGTTGCGACGAGTGACGACCGGCGCAGAAGCGTTGACAGTCGATCTGCAACAACGCTTCTTCGACCGCCTGGCGATCGATCTGCATAATGGCTACGGCCCGACGGAAGCGACGATTGCCGCGACGTTCTTCACTTGCGACAGCGATCGGCCGAGCGTTCCCATCGGGCGTCCAATCGCCAACACCCAGATCTATATTCTCGATCGTTACTTGCATCCCGTTCCGATCGGCGTTCCCGGCGAGTTGCATATCGGAGGCGCTGGATTGGCGCGCGGCTACCTGAACCGGCCCGAGTTGACCGCTGAAAGATTCATTCCGAGCCCTTTCAGTGACGATCCAGACGCGCGACTGTACAAAACCGGCGATCTCGCGCGTTACCTTTCCGACGGCAACATCGAATTCCTGGGACGCATCGACGATCAGGTGAAGATCCGCGGTTTTCGCATCGAGTTGGGCGAGATCGAAGCCGTCATTGCCAAGTACGCGCGCGAGGCGGTGGTGGTCGTGCGTGAAGATGAGCGGGGAGACAAAAGTCTCGTTGCCTATGTCTCGGGCGCGGCGGAGATCGCAGATCTTCGCCAAAGCCTGAGACGCGAACTTCCCGAATTCATGATGCCTTCGGCCGTGGTCGTGCTCGATCGTTTGCCGGTGACGCCCAACGGTAAGCTCGATCGCAAGGCGTTGCCGGCGCCGGATCTTAGTGTTGCGGCCGAGGCTTACGTCGCGCCGCGCATGCCGACCGAAGAAAAGCTTGCCGAAATCTTTGCCGCGATGTTGAAGATCGACCGAATCGGCATCCACGACAACTTCTTCGACTTGGGCGGTCATTCGCTGCTCGCAACCCAAGTGATATCGCGAGTGAAAAAAGCGTTCGAGCTCGACGTTCCGCTGCGCGCGTTATTTGAGTCGCCGACCGTGGCGGGATTGTCGGCGTTGATCGTGCAAAGCCAAGCCGAGGCGCTTGGTGAAGCTGAGCTGACACAGCTGCTGACCGAGGCGCAAGCGCAGGAATCGTAGACATGGATTGAGGGAAGAAGTGGGGTGGAGCTTGCTTGATGAAATGGCGCAGACGAGGCGGCTGTTCAGCTTGAAGTTTGGCTGCCGAAAGGGCTGCGTGAGGCAGGCTAAGAAATGAATGATTTCAGCCACCGTACCGTCAATCTGTCGGCGGAAAAGCGCGCCCTTTTAGCCGCGCATATGAAAAATCACGGGCAGATTGCAAAGCGCGCGATTCCTCGTATCCCGCGCAGCGGACAAGCTCAAGCATTCCCTGTGTCGTTTGCCGAGCAACGCCTATGGTTTCTTGACCAATGGGAACCGAATAGTCCGCTTTACAACGTCGGTGCGGCGTATAGGTTGGAAGGCGCTCTGAATGTCGTGCTGCTCGAGCGCTGTGCGCGGGAAATCGTCGCTCGCCACGAATCGCTGCGCACCAGTTTTTCAATCGAGGACGAAGAGCTGGTTCAAGTCATTCATCCAGGCGTCACACTGAGTCTCGCGCTGACTGATCTTTCCGGCTCGCCCGAAGATCAGCGTGCCGCCGAAGCGCGCAAGCTTGCTCTCCAGGAAATGCAGGCGCCATTTGATCTAACCCAGGCGCCATTACTCAGGATCAAAGTGCTGCAGCTAAATGAGGATGAGCATGTGTTGCTGCTCACCATGCATCACATCGTTTCCGACGGCTGGTCGATGGGCGTGTTGTGCCGCGAGCTGGAAAAGCTTTATCGCGCTTACAGCGCAGGCGTCGCGTCACCGCTGCCCGAGCTTCCGATTCAATACGCCGAGTACGCAGTGTGGCAAAGGCAATGGCTGCAAGGAAGGGATTTGGAAATCCAGACCGCATATTGGAGGAAGCAGCTTGCCGATGCCCCGGCGTTATTGGAGATCCCGACCGATCTCCCGCGGCCCGCGGTTCAGAGCGTCAATGGCGCGCGCCAGATTCGGGTTGTGCCGAAGCGAGTAAGCGATGCCTTGAAGACGCTGAGTCAACATGAGGGAGCGACGCTGTTCATGGTGCTGCTTGCAACGTTCCAGATTCTGCTTTCCCGGTACGCGCGCTCAAGCGATATCGCGGTAGGCACGCCCATAGCCGGCCGTATTCGCGCCGAAACCGAGCACCTGATCGGATTCTTCGTCAACACGCTGGTGCTGCGCACCGATCTATCCGGCGATCCGACTTTTCGTGAACTGCTGGGCCGCGCACGCGAAACAGCGCTCGGCGCTTATGCGCACCAGGACTTGCCTTTCGAAAAGCTCGTTGAAGAACTGAACCCCGAACGGAGCTTGAGCCACTCTCCATTGTTTCAGGTGATGTTCGTGCTTCAGCAATCCGAGTTTCGCGAACTGCATCTGCCCGGGATAACGGTTTCGGAGTTCCAATTGGAGTGTGTAAGCACCAAGTTCGATCTGGTCCTTGCCGCAGTGGAAACCGGCGAGGGGCTCAGGCTCAACGCCGACTACAGCACCGACCTGTTCGACGCCGAGACGATTGCGCGTTTACTCGGCCACTATGAAACCCTGCTTGAAGGCGTCGTCGTCAACCCGCGGACGCGCATCTCCGAGTTGCCGCTTCTAACCGAAGCCGAACGCGATCAACAATTGGTCGAGTGGAGCAACGCACCAACCCATGGGATCGCGAAGACTGAGATTCGCGACGTTCAAGGCTTCGATTCAGTCAAGCGGTCAAGCTCGCCGATCACGCCAGGCGATCAACCGCTTTTTGCTTCGTTGCTCGCGGATTCGCACTGGAGCTCCTTCCCACTTTCCTATGAGGGGAGCTTTGCGTTCTATCGCCATCGAACGGGAAATGCCCCGATGAAGTTTTATGATGGGCGCTTACTGGCGCCGTTCTATTCAAGGGACGGCAAGTATTTTGTGTTACGACCGCTCGGGTCATGGAACGCCGCAACCATGGTAGCGCTGGCGAATTATCTGTTTGCTCTCAGCAGTCGACCCGTGACTTTCTTGAAGCTCTCTTATGATCAATTCGCCGACTTGTCGTCGCTTCCGGGAGTCGGCGCGATTCAGCAATCGAACAATCTGCAAGACTTGGAAGACGACCAGTACGCTCAGCTAGTCATTCCCGTGGAAGATCTGGTCCGGGCGGTCGAGGATCAAGCGGGTATCGCAATGGGATCCTTTGCGAAGCTCGCTTATCTGCGGCGTGCGCTGCGGGCGTTTGAAAAAAAATATGGCGAGTGTTTTGCTCTTCGCCGCCTCGACGCAAATAACGCGCGAGACGCGGAGTATGTCATTCGCAGTTGGGGTAAGGATTTCCGGCGCCGCTATCAACGTGAGCAGTTTGCGCTACCGGATGATGATCGTTGCGGTCTGATTTTTTCGGAGAACGATGATTTTCTTATCCGGCCGTATCAGTGTCTGCTCGAAGCTTGCATCGAAGACACGCCGGATAGTTTCGGTTCTGTCGCTTATATCGCCGATCAGCCGGCAGGCTTTCTCTTCTTCAGCCGGACATCTGAAAAGTGCGCCGCCCTTTACGCCAACTTGGCTTTAACGAAGTATCGCGGCCTCGCGTATTACCTGTTGTTTAAGGCAGCGAAGGAACTCGCGGTTCGCGGTATCCGCTACCTCAACCTCGGCGGCCAGGAAACCAATACGCTGCGCCGCTTCTATCTGAGGTTCAATCCATTTACGCTGGAAGAGAGCAGATGTTATGGAGCGCAATACAGCGCATGCCCGACCGATTTCGAGTCCACGCGAAACTTGAGTTCGGCTGGCTTGAAATGCATCCATGAGCTGTTTGAAGCCCAGGTGGAACGGACGCCTGACAGCGTTGCCGTGATCTTTGAGAAAGAAACCTTGACCTATGCGCAGTTGAACCGAAAGTCCAATCGGTTGGCGCATCGGCTGCGATCTCTGGGCATGGCGCCCGAGGCGCTGGTCGGTCTTTTCCTTGAGCGTTCAGCCGAAATGATCGTCGCGCTCATGGCGATTCTGAAAGCCGGAGGTGCTTATCTACCGCTCGATCCCGCGTACCCGAAAGAGCGTCTGGCTTTCATGTTCGACGACGCACGCATCGCGGTTCTCGTCACGTCTTCAAAGCTTGCCCAAGACTTGCCCGGCACGAGCGCCAGGCGCGTGCTGCTCGATGAAGAACAAGACAGTCGCTGCCCGGAAACCAACCCGAAGCCAAGTGTGGACGCTGATAATCTTGCCTACGTCATCTATACGTCCGGATCGACCGGTCAACCGAAGGGCGTGATGATCACGCACCGCGCGATTGCCGCGCACACGCAAGTCATGCAGCGCCACTATGAGTTGAGTGGATCAGATCGTGTGTTGCAGTTCGCTTCGCTTAATTTCGATGTCTCGCTCGAACAGATTCTGACGGCCTTGATTTCCGGCGCCAGCCTGGTCGTGCGCGGCACGGAGATCTGGAGTCCAGGCGATTTTTGCGAGCATGCGCGGAAGCTCGGATTGACCGTCGCCAACCTGCCTACCGCGTATTGGCAACAGTTGGTTGACGAATGGACATGCGATCCGGGACTAGCTCGTAGCGGCCGCCTACGCCTCGTGACCGCGGGCGGCGAAGCGATGCAAGTGGAAAGTTTGCGGCGCTGGCAGCAGACGCCGTTGAGCAACATACGCTTGCTGAATTGCTACGGCCCGACCGAGACGACAATCACTGCAACGTTTTTCGAAGTTCCGCGCGATCGCGGTAAATCCTTGTTCAGGGTCCCGATCGGTCGCCCGGTCGCCGACGCACAGGTCTATATTCTCGATCCGCATCTAGCCCCGGTGCCAATCGGTGTTCCGGGTGAACTGCACATAGGAGGCGATCGCATCGCCCGCGGTTATCTGAACCGCCCCGAGCTCACGGCGGAAAGGTTCGTTCGCAATCCGTTCAGCAAAGATCCCAACGCGCGCCTGTACAAAACCGGCGATCTTGCGCGTTATCTCGCCGATGGCAACATCGAGTTTCTCGGGCGCATTGACACTCAAGTCAAGATCAGGGGCTTCCGTATCGAATTAGGCGAAATAGAAGCGGTGTTGATGCAGCACCCAGCCGTTGGCGAAGCAGTCGCCATCGCGAGGGAAGATACCGGCGGCGATAAAAAGCTGGTCGCTTATGTGGTCAATCACGAAGACGCGTCGCCTGGCGAACTACGCAGCTTCTTGAAAGCCAGGCTTCCCGAGTACATGCTGCCCTCCGCTTTCGTCCTCATCGATAAGCTGCCGATCAGCGCTAACGGCAAGCTCGACCGCGGCGCGCTGCCCGCCCCCGCTCGGCCTGAGCTGCATACGGATTACTTCGCGCCGCGAACACCGGCTGAAGAAATGCTCGCCGCGATCTGGGGTGAAGTGCTGAAGCTCGATAAAATCGGCATCCATGACAATTTCTTCGATCTCGGCGGGCATTCGCTGCTCGCGGCACAGTTGATTTCGCGGGTGCGCGAGAAAATCAATATCGACCTGCCGTTGCGCGCGATATTCGAGGAACCGACAATCGAAACTCTGGCTGCAAAAATCGTGCATGCTGACGTCGGTCCGGCAGGCGCAGTCTCCGGCAGGCGCGAAGGCGATACCGCGCCCGTTTCCATCGCGCAGGCGCGACTCTGGTTTCTCGATCAATTGGAGCCCGATAGCTCGATCTACAACATTTCCGATGCGTTGGAGATTGAAGGCGCGTTGAACGTGCGCGCCCTGGCAGCGAGCCTTGACCGAATCGTGCGCCGGCATGAAGCGCTGCGGACGAGCTTTGCAAGCGCCGGCAACGAACCGGCGCAAGTCATCCATGCACCGCGCGAATTTGAGCTACCCGCCGTCGACCTCATGCATTTGCCGGCGGCTTCACGAAGCGTTGAAGCATTTCGTCTCGCGGCGGACGACGCTCGTGCGCCGTTCGACCTTGCGGCCGGCCCTTTGCTGCGGGCCAAGTTAGTCCGATTCGCGGATCAAAAACATCTGTTCATCATGACCGTGCATCACATCGTTTTCGATGGCTGGTCGCGTGGCGTGCTTTATCGCGAGCTATCCGAGTTGTATCGCGCTTATTGCTCGGGCCGGCCCTCGCCGTTGCCCGAGCTGCCGGTGCAGTATGCTGATTTCGCGGAATGGCAGCGGCGCGCGCTCCATGCTGGCGCTTTACCCAAGCAGCTTACATATTGGAGGCGGCAGTTGGGTGGCGCGCTTCCCACGCTGGATTTGCCGCTCGATCGCCCGCGGCCCACGGTTCAAAACTATGACGGCGCGCGCCTGCTCATGACTGTGCCGGAGAGCTTGACCACCGCGCTGAAGAACCTGAGGAACCGCGAAGGCGCCACGCTATTTACGATTCTGCTCGCCGCGTTTCAATTGCTGCTCTATCGCTTGAGCGGCCAGGAGGACATCGTGGTTGGCGTGCCCGTCGCCGGCCGCAATCGCCTCGAGACCGAGGCGCTGATCGGATTTTTCATCAACACGCTCGCGATTCGCGCGGATCTTTCGGGTAATCCGAGCTTCGCGGAACTCCTCCGTGGTGTGAGCAAAACCACGCTCGATGCGTACGAGCATCAGGACGTGCCTTTCGAAAAATTGGTCGAGGAATTGCGGCCTGCGCGCAACACCGCGCGAAACCCGATCTTCGATGTGCTCGTCAATTACATCAGCGGCCGGCACGTCACGCTGCCGCAGCTTGACGGTATGACAGTTTCTTCGGTAACGGCGCGCGAAACCGAGTCGAAATTCTCGCTGACGCTTTATATCCGGGAAGAAGGCGCTACGCTCGAACTCGCGCTTGTCTATCAAACCGCGTTGTTTTCCGCCAAGCGCATGGCATGCGTGCTCGATCAATACCGGTATCTACTCGAACAAGTCTGTGCGGACCCAACGCGGCCGCTGCTCGCGTATTCGCTGGTTCACCCAGCCTCGTGCGACCTGCTGCCTGATCCAAAGCAACCCATTGGCGAGCCGAATTACCCGATGACGACAGACTTGATCGCAGCATGGGCTGACAGTGCGAAGACGGCTGTCACGCAAGGAGAAAAAAGCTGGAGTTACGCCGAACTATGGAGCGCCGCGACCGGGCTCGCCCTCTCCCTGCGGCGGCAGGGCTTGCAGAGAGGAGATGTCGTCGCGATCGCGGGACCCCGAAGCTTTGGCCTTGTAATTTGCATGACCGGTGCGCTGATGGCGGGCGGTGTCATGCTGACCGTGGATCCCAATCTTCCGGCCGAAAGGCAACGGCTGCTGCTTTCCGAAGCGCGCGCCAGACGTTTGCTTTATCTGGGAGTGCTAAAGCCTGAAGACGATTGGACGACCGCGTCAGTCGCATTGACTTTCGTCGATCCTGATTCCGGCGCTATGGTCGAGCACGTCGCGAACGACGAAAGCGAGCTGCCGAAGATTGCAGCGGACGACCCCGCGTACATCTTCTTCACCTCTGGAACCACAGGCGTTCCAAAAGGGATACTCGGTTGCCACAAAGGTTTGAACCATTTCCTCGCCTGGCAGCGTGAGACGTTTGAGATCAGTCCGCACGACCGCGTCGCGCAACTGACCGCGCTTTCGTTCGACTCTCTTCTGCGCGATGTTTTCCTCCCGCTCACGAGCGGCGCGACGCTGTGTTTGCCGAGTAAGGATGACGCACTCGACCCGGCTTCAGTGTTGTCGTGGCTTGCTCGGGAGAAAATCACGGTACTGCATACTGTTCCGAGCCGCGCTCAATCGTGGCTGACAGCCGCTGTTCCAGGTCTCGAACTTCCCGATCTGCGCCTGACGTTTTTTTCCGGTGAGCCCTTGACCGGATCGCTCGTGAGCCGCTGGCGCGCTTTGGTCGCTGGGGAGATCGTCAATCTTTACGGGCCGACCGAGACCACGATGACCAAATGCTTCCATCGTGTTCCGGCGGAGGTTTGGCCCGCAGTTCAACCCGCGGGACAGCCGCTGCCCGAGACCCAGGCGCTGGTTCTCAATCCGCATGGAAGTCTGTGCGGAGTTGGCGAAGCGGGAGAGATCGTGCTGCGCACGCCGTTTCGCACGCTGGGTTACCTCAACGCTTCGTCCGAGACGCGCGCTAGCTTCAGGAAAAATCCATTCCGCGACGACGACGCGGATTGGTTGTACTACACCGGAGATTGCGGACGCTACCGTCCCGACGGATCGCTTGAAATCGGAAGCCGTCTCGACGACCAGGTGAAAATCAATGGTGTTCGCGTCGAACCCGCCGAGGTGACGGCGGTTCTGGCTCAGCACCCCGCGGTTAAAGCGTGCGCGGTGATCGCGCGCCAGGACGAGCGAGGTGAGAACCATTTGGCCGCCTACCTGGTTCCGTCGGATGAGAACGTCCTGAGCCTCTCCGCGCTCAGGGATTACCTGATCCGGCGCCTACCCGTTGCCATGCTGCCGTCGGCTTTTGTCACATTGCCAGCGTTGCCGCTCAGCGCAAATGGCAAGCTAGATCGCAAAGCGCTGCCTGCTCCTGAGCTGACGCGCACTGAATCGGAAATTGCTTACGCCGCGCCGCGTACGCTAACCGAAGAAATGCTTGCCGCGATTTGGGGCGAAGTTCTGAAGCTCGAGCGCATTGGCATTCACGACAACTTCTTCGACCTCGGCGGTCATTCGCTGCTCGCCACTCAAGTAATTTCGCGCGTGAAAAAGATCTTCGAACTCGACATCCCGCTGCGCGCCTTGTTCGAGTCGCCGACCGTAGCAGGCCTGTCGGCGCAAATCGTGCAGAAGCAGGCGGAAGCGCTCAGTGAAGGCGAGTTGACACAACTTCTTTCCGAACTGCAAGAGCAGAGAGCAACGAGCCAGAAATGAACGATTTTGCCGATCGCATCGCCAATCTTTCTCCCGAAGCGCGCGCCCTTTTCGAAGCGAAGCTCAAGCAGAAAGCGGCTGCGAAGCAATACACCATCCCCACTCTTCCGCGCAGCGGGCAGCCGCAGGCTTTTGCCCAGTCGTTTGCTCAGCAAAGGCTCTGGTTTCTCTATCAATGGGAGCCGGCGAGCGCGTTCTATAACATCAACTCGGCGCTCAAGCTCGAAGGCCAGCTTGATGCCGCCGCCCTGGAACGCTGCGTCAACGAAATCGTCAGACGTCACGAGTCGCTGCGCACGTCTTTTAAGACGGCGGATGGCGAACCCGTTCAGATCGTCCACCCCGCAGTCGAGATCAAGATTTCAACTGTCGATCTTCGCGGGCTTTCGCTGCTCGATGACGAAATACGCAGAGTCGCCGCCGAAGAGACCGGGCGCCCGTTCGATCTATCCCGCGCGCCGCTGATTCGCGTTTCCCTACTGCGATTGGGAGACGCGAGCCATGTCCTGCTGACGACGTTGCATCACATCATTTCCGACGGTTGGTCGGTCGGAATTTTCTACCGCGAGATCGCCGTCTTGTATCAGGCTTTCGCCCGTTCCGAGCCGATTTCGCTCGCCGAGCTTTCGATCCAGTACGCGGACTACGCGGTCTGGCAGCGCGGCTATCTCTCCGGCGGAATCCTCGCGCCGCAGCTCGCGTACTGGAAGAAACAGCTCTCGGGCACACCGCCGCTTTTGGTGCTGCCGGCCGACCGGCCGCGTCCCGCATTGCAGAGCTTCAAGGGTGCGCGCTTGAGCCGGGTGCTCGATAAAGCGCTGCTCGGCTCTATCAAAGCCGTCGGCCAGACTCATCGTGCGACGCTGTTCATGACCCTGCTCGCGGCGTTTTCGGTGTCGCTTTCGCGCTATTGCCGCTCCGACGACATCGTCATCGGCTCGCCGATTGCAGGGCGGACGCGCACCGAGACCGAGGATCTGATCGGCTTCTTCGTCAACACCTTGACCCTCCGAACCGATTTGTCCGGCGATCCAAGTTTTCGGGAGCTGCTGTCGCGAGTGTGCGAGATGGCGCTTTCCGCCTACGCCCACCAGGACTTGCCTTTCGAGAAACTGGTCGAGGAGTTGAAGCCTCAGCGCAGCCTGTCGTATTCGCCCTTGTTTCAGGTGATGTTCGCGTTGCAGAACACGACGCACACGCCGCTTCGGCTTCCGGGTCTTGATGTCCAAAGCCTGAATCTGGATCGCGAAACCAGTAAGTTCGATCTCGGTTTGGCCGCGATGGAAACCAGCGAGGGCCTTAAGCTCGTCCTCGAATACAACACCGATCTCTTCGATGACGCGACCGTTGTCCGCATGATGGGGCAGTTCGAGACACTGCTGGAAAGCATCGTCAGAAATCCGGAGCAGAGAATTTCGCGGCTTCAACTGCTGACCGAAGCCGAACGTCATGCCTTAATCCACGATTGGAACCAGACGAGGGTCGATTACCCGAACGAGCACACGATAGTGCAGCTTTTTGAAACCCAGGCTGCGCTCGCGCCCGATCGCATCGCGGTCGAGTTTCGTTCACCAGGCGCGAACGAAACTCAGCTCAGCTACCGAGAACTCGATCGGCGCGCCAATCAGCTTGCGCATCACTTGATCGCAATTGGAGTCGGCCCCGAAGTTTTGGTTGGCATTTGCGTCGAGCGCTCGCTTGAAATGATCATCGGTCTATTAGGCATTTTGAAGGCGGGCGGGGCTTATGTGCCGCTCGACCCGGACTACCCAAATGAGCGGCTCGGCTTCATGGTGAGCGATGCGGCGCTATCGGTGGTGGTGACGCAGCGAGGCGTTGAGCTGCCGGCGAATGGCGCAAAGGTCGTCTATCTGGACAGCGATCACGGTTCAATCGGCGCGCAGCCAGAGCATGATCCCGTCATTCGTGCCGATGCAGACGCACTTGCGTATGTGATCTACACCTCGGGCTCGACCGGAAAACCCAAGGGGGTGTGCGTCGCGCACCGCGCGCTGACCAATCTACTCCATGCGATGCGCGACCACACTGCGATCACCGGGGAAGATTCGCTGCTCGCGGTTACGACCTTGTCGTTCGATATCGCGGCACTCGAGCTTTACCTGCCGCTTATCGCTGGGGCGCGACTCGTGCTGGCAAGCCGCGAGACGACTGTCGATCCCGCAGCACTGAGCAACTGCCTCGCCGGTCGCCACATCTCCCTGATGCAGGCAACTCCGGCGACGTGGCGTCTGCTGATCGAAGCCGGCTGGATGGAAAGCGGCGGGCTGCGCGTTTTGTGCGGGGGCGAAGCGCTGCCGCAGGAACTCGCCGATCAATTGCTCGCACGATGCGCGTCGGTGAGCAATGTGTATGGGCCGACTGAGACAACAATCTGGTCGAGCGTTGAACGGGTGCAAGCAAATCGACCGATTTCGATCGGCCGTCCACTCGCCAACACCGAGATGTACATCCTCGATGGCGCTTTGAACCCGGCGCCAATCGGCGTGCCTGGCGAGCTTCACATTGGCGGGGCGGGATTGGCGCGCGGTTATTGGAATCGCCCCGAATTGACGGCGGAAAAGTTCATTCCCGATCCGTTCAGCGCCGCTCCGAACGCCCGACTGTATAAGACCGCCGACCTTGCCCGCCACCTTCCCGATGGCAGGATCGAATTTCTCGGAAGAATCGACAATCAGGTCAAGCTGCGCGGCTTCCGCATCGAGCTGGGTGAGATCGAAGCGTGCCTGCGCCAACATCCCAAAGTGCGTGAAGCAGCGGTCCTCGCGCGTGAAGATGATCCCGGCGACAAACGCCTGGCGGCCTATGTCGTTCCCAACGAAGCGAATGCGGCCCCGAGCAGCGATGAGTTAAGAGGCTTCCTTAAAGAACTGCTTCCCGACTACATGCTGCCGTCCTCGTTCACGGCGCTCGATGCGATGCCATTGACACCGAACGGCAAACTCGACCGCAAAGCGCTTCCCGAGCCCGACCACGCCTTATCCGATTCCACTCCGGTTGCACCCCGC
>JBOIGA010000014.1:0-11947 GCA_050741875.1 Burkholderiales bacterium | reverse complement strand
GAACAACTCGCGGCGATCTTCGCCAAGGTTCTGAAACTCGACCAGGTCGGCATCCGCGACAACTTCTTCGACTTGGGCGGGCATTCGTTTCTGGTATTGCGAGTGTTGGCAGAAATCGAAAAGGCTTGCGGCCGGCGATTGTCGGTCGCGACCTTGTTCCAGGCGCCGACTGTGGAAGAAATCGCCGGAATTCTCTCGGCGGGAGATTCCTTCGATGAATCGGATGTGATCGTGCCGCTTAACCCGCACGGTACGACCCCGCCTTTATTCAGCGTATGGATGGGAATCGCCACCGAACTGCGCGAGTTGTGCCGTAGTCTTGGGCCCGAGCAGCGCTTTTATGGGATCAATTCGCACTGGGATCCGGCGAAGATGCGCATGACGCGCATCGAGGAAATGGCCGCGTATAATCTGACGCACCTGTGCAAAGTGCAGCCGCACGGGCCTTACCATTTGAGCAGCGACTGCGTGTCGACGTTGATCGTGCTGGAAATAGCGCAGCAGTTGCTCGCTGAAGGCGAAGAAGTCGCAGCGCTCATTTTGATCGATCCGCCTGCGCCCAAAACCTGGATTAAGGCCTCGAAAGCCCCAACAACCACCGTTTATCGCAACCGGGTCAGAAATTATTTGCGCAGTTTGGGTAAACGCAATGCGATCGATCAGTTCGCCTCTTTGTCAATGCATGCTTTGAACGCCATCTGGGGCAGAATCGCGCTCTACGTGTGCAAGGCGCTTGGCTTGCCTTTGTCGCACGGTGTTTTATCGCGCTATATTTTTTATGCGCACCTCAAGGCGAGAGATAACTATGTGCCGAAGGCCTATGCCGGCAGGATCTGGTTTATCTGGGCGAGCGGCAACATGGACGAGAGCAAGCGGCGTGAAATTCAGAACGCGTGGTCCCGGCTCGCCGCGCGGTCAACGCATCGCACAGTTCCAGGCGCGCACGATGAGCTGTTCAAAGAACCTTATGTAAGGCCGTTGGCGGAAGAAATGAAAATCTGCCTGGCTGAGGCGCGAAGCGTGCCACACGCGAATGTTGAAGGCGATGCCCTGGGAAACCGGCGCGCGGCGACCAACTAGATGAACTAGGCTTCAATGAACGACGTTAGCGCGACTTCCGAAAATATCGCGATTGCCGCGACATTTGTCGCCGAACCCGTCGAGCAGTCTCTCGCGTTTTGGCTGCGGACGTTGGGCATGGAAAGCCGCGTCGCTTTCGGACCCTATAACCAGATCTTTCAGGAGCTTCTCGATCCATCGAGTTTGCTCTCGAGAAACCAGCGCGGCGTAAACGTGCTTCTCGTTCGCGTTGAAGACTGGCGAGACGCCGGATCATCCGCAGCTGAGCTTGAAAACAATGCACACGAGTTCATCCGAGTTTTGACGGCGGCTGCTTCGCGTTCAACAGTGATGCACCTGGTTTTCTTGTGTCCTTCATCCCCTCGCTCCGAGGCGCTTTGCAAGACGGCCGAAGACCTGATCGCGTCGCAGTTGCGCACGATTTCAGGCCTTCATGTTGTCCCCAGCTCTGAGCTGGCCGCCGCCTATCCCGTTGACGCTTACTACGATGAGCACGCCGATCGAATCGGTCACATTCCGTTTACGCCGCCGTTTTTCTCCGTTCTTGGCACTTCGATCGCACGCAAATTGCATGCGCTGAAGAATGGCGGCCGTTACAAAGTGATCGCGGTCGACGGAGATCAGACTTTGTGGGACGGCATTTGCGGAGAGGACGGGGCGCTGGGCATTCGCATCGATACCGCGCGCAAAGCTATCCAGGTGTTCATGGTCGCGCAGCACAAGATGGGCATGCTCATATGCCTGTGTAGCAGGAATAACGAAGACGACGTCGCCGCGGTGTTCGATCGCCGTCGCGATGAGATGCCGCTCGCCCGCGCGCATTTCGCCGGCTGGCGAGTCAATTGGAAGCCGAAGTCCGACAACATCAAGTCGCTCGCCAAGGAGTTGAATCTCGGGCTCGACAGCATGGTCTTCATCGATGACGATCCGGTCGTTTGCGCCGAAGTGCGCGCGCATTGCCCCGAAGTTTTGACGCTACAGCTTCCGCAGCCGCCGGATGCGAATCCGCGATTCTTGAATCATCTCTGGCTTTTCGATCGGACAGCCGACGGTGGTGGGGAACGGACGGCTTATTATCAGCACGCGAAACAGCGCGAGGAATTGCGGCTCGCATCGTCGACGTTCGAGGATTTCCTCGCGGGGCTTCGCCTGGATATCAACATTTCACCGTTTGCGCCACAAGATCTCAGCCGCATCGCGGAGCTGACTCAGCGCACGAATCAGTTCAACTTCACCACGATCAGACGCAACGAAGCCGAGCTCCAAACGTTGTGCCGACCCGGTCAGGCCGAGTGCTTCGTGGTGCGCGTCAAAGACCGCTTCGGCGACTACGGACTGGTCGGCGTGATCATTCTCGACGCGCGGCCGGAAAACGCGTTTCGCATCGACACGTTCCTCTTGAGCTGCCGCGCCCTTGGCCGAGGCGTTGAGTACAAAATGCTCGCTGCGTTGGCGGAAATGGTCATGCGGCGAGGCAAATGCTGGATCGATGTTCCGTTTGTCCAGACCCCGAAGAACCCGCCAGCGCTCGATTTTCTCGAGCACGCCGCCATGCAATGCAAAGCGCAGCAAACCGCTTCCAACTTCAGGTTCGCGGCGGAATGCGCTGCCAAGCTTGACTTCGGCGATTTTGTCGCGCAGCCGAGTGGACTTGCGCACGAAGCGCCGCCGAGCGGGGAGACTACCGCCGCTGGCGTTCCATCGGCCGCGCAAAAAGCCTCGCTGTATAGCTCGATCGCGTTGGAGCTTTGCGATGCCGAACGCATACACGCTGCGATTTCCTCGCAGACTCATGAGCGCCCGCCATTGGAGACGGCATATGTCGCGCCCCGCACGGACGATGAAGAGCAGATCGCGCGGATATTTTCGGAGTTACTCGGCGTCAAGCAGATCGGCATACGCGACAACTTCTTCGATCTCGGCGGCCATTCGTTTCAGGTGGTGCGCATGTTGACCGAAATCGAAAACGCTTATGGCCGGCGTTTGTCGGTCGCGGCGCTGTTCCAGGCGCCGACCGTAGAAGGGATTGCCCGAATCCTGACGGCGGGAGATTCCGTCGATGACTCGGATGTGATCGTGCCGCTCAACCCGCACGGCACGACCCCGCCGTTATTCAGCGTCTGGATGGGAATCGCCACCGAGTTGCGCGAGCTGTGCGGCCGCCTCGGGAGCGAGCAGCGCTTGTATGGAATCAACTCCCACTGGGAACCAAAGCAGATAGAGAAGATGCGCATCACGCGCATCGAAGAAATGGCCGCTTATTACCTGACGCATCTACGCAAGGTACAGCCGCATGGACCTTTTTATTTGAGCAGCGACTGCCTGGCAACGCTGATCGCGCTGGAAATGGCGCAGCAGCTGCTCGCGCAAGGCGAAGAAGTCGCGGCGCTCATTTTGATCGATCCGCTGCCGCTGAGCACCGGGATGAAGACGCCAACACTAGGCAACCGTTATCGCGATCGGGTCGAAAGACAGCTGCGCAGCCTGACCGACCTGAATGTCATCCAGCAATTCACCCATCTGTCGGTGCGTGCGCTGAACGCGTTGTGGGGCAGAATCGCGCTTCGGGTTTGCCTGGCGGCTGGGCTGCCTTTGCCGGGCCCGCTCTTGTCGCGCTACGTCTATAACGTACACCATCGCGCGAAAGATAACTATGTGCCGAAAGCCTATGCCGGCAAGGTCTGGTTTATCTGGGCGACCGACGATATGGGCGAAGCGGAGCGCGGCGAAATTCAGAACGCATGGTCCGAACTTGCGCCGCAAGCAATGCATCGCATGGTCCCCGGTTTGCACGTTGACCTGTTCAAGGAACCCTACGTATCACCACTGGCCGAGCAAATGAAGACCTGTCTCGCCGAGGCGCGAACGGCGCCGCACCCCGGCGTTGAAAGCGATGCTGCTGAAGGCAGGCGCGCGAACGCCGCTGGCTAGCTCGCACGCCCAGTCTTCAGCGAGCGCGACGTGAGGCTGGCCGCCAAGCCGGATCAAGTCGATGTCTGGCGCGCGGCCCCTCGCGCTTTGCCCGAGATCAAAGCAATGCTCACCCCAGACGAATTGCAGCGCGCGGCGCGTTTTCATTTTGAGAAAGATCGCCGACGTTTCATCGCGGTGCGCGCGTGGCTGCGGGAAGTGCTCGCATGCTACCTCGACACGCCGCCCGCCGATCTCCGCTTCGATTACGGCGCGCACGGCAAACCCACGTTAACGCGGCGCTCGGATCTCAGATTCAATCTTTCACATTCGCACGATCTTGCCTTGCTTGCCGTGAGCAAAAGCCGCGAACTAGGCGTCGACGTCGAATTCATGAAGGAGGCGGTCGCAGGTCCCGAAATCGCCGCGCGCTTCTTTTCCGCCGCCGAAGCCGCCGAACTCCGGGGTCTGCCAAAGGAACAGCAGCGCGCGGCATTCTTCGCGGGCTGGACGCGCAAGGAAGCGTACATTAAGGCAACCGGCGCCGGCTTGTTTGGCGCGCTCGATCGCTTCAGCGTTTCGCTAACGCCGAGCGACTCACGCGTGTCGCTGCGCGTTCACGGCGACGAGCGCGAGACCGCGCGGTGGAGCCTGTGCAGCCTGGATCCCGGCGAGGGCTATGCCGGCGCGCTGGCGGTCGAAGGCGGAGATTGGCGATTGCGATGTTTGGATTGGCCGCAGGAAGAAGCCGCGCCGCTCACTCCAAAGTAGCCTTTATAATGCGCGCTATGCGGAATTCAATGAAACGGCGCAAAGCCGCGCCGAATCCGCTGCCGCCTCGGGTCGCAGCCTTATTACGCGAATCGTGGTGGCTCGTCCTCGTCGCCGGCGCGATTTACCTTTCGTTGGTGCTCGCAACTTACGACAAGAGCGATCCCGGTTGGTCGCACAGCAACACCTCCTTGGAAATTCAGAATGCGGGAGGACCTTTCGGTTCGTGGCTTGCCGACGTGCTCCTCTATCTCTTCGGCGCTTCGGCTTACTGGTGGGTCGTGTTTTGCCTGCTCGCTATCTTCTGGGCTTACCGTCGCATCGAGCATCCCGGAACCGGTGACCGCAGGCCCCTCTACCTCGCGATCATCGGTTTTCTCGCGCTATTAATGGCGAGCAGCGCGCTCGAAAGCTTACGCATGAACGAACTTTCGTTGGCGCTGCCGCTTGGGCCGGGAGGCATGGCGGGCAGAACGTTTTCGGCTCCGCTCGTCAACATCTTCGGAATGACCGGCGCGACGCTCGCGCTGCTCATCATGGTCGCCGTCGGCTTCACGCTTTTCAGTGGATTGTCGTGGCTCGCCCTCATGGAGAAGCTGGGCGGCTGGTTCGAGGACGGCTTGCAGCGCTTCGTGGAATTATTCCGCGCGCGTAAGGACAGGAAAATCGCGAACGAAGCGGTGAACGCGCGCGAAGAATACCTCGAGAAAGAATTCAAACGCCTCGATGAGCGGCCGCCCATGCATATCGAGCCTCCGGCGCCCGAGGCCAAGCGATCGCTCAGAGTGATTCGTGAAAAGCAGGTGCCGCTATTCGAAGAGCTACCCGATTCGGCGCTGCCGCCGCTCAAATTGCTCGATACTCCGCGCGACAAGGTCGAGGCGATTAGCGCCGACACACTCGAATTCACTTCTCGCCTGATCGAGAAAAAGCTCGCCGATTTCGGCGTCGAAGTGAAAGTCGTCGCGGCTTATCCCGGGCCGGTTATCACGCGCTATGAGGTCGAACCCGCGGTTGGCGTCAAAGGCAGTCAGGTAACAAATCTCGTGCGCGATCTCGCGCGGGCGCTTTCGGTGGCGAGTATTCGGGTGGTCGAAACGATTCCTGGAAAGACCTGCATGGGGCTCGAAATTCCCAATCCGCGCAGACAAACGGTATGGCTCTCGGAGATTCTCGGCTCCGAAGTCTACGGCGAATCGTCGTATGCGCTGCCGCTCGCGCTTGGCAAGGACATCGGCGGCAAGCCCGCGGTCGTAGACCTCGGACGCATGCCGCATCTGCTTGTGGCGGGAACGACGGGCTCGGGCAAGTCGGTTGCGATCAACGCGATGATCCTGAGTCTGATTTACAAGGCGACGCCCGAGCGCGTGCGGATGATTTTTGTCGATCCGAAAATGCTTGAGCTGTCGGTCTACGATGGCATCCCGCATTTGCTCGCGCCGGTCGTCACCGATATGAAGCAGGCGACTTCGGCGCTCAGCTGGTGTGTCGCCGAAATGGAGCGGCGCTATCGGCTGATGTCGGCGCTCGCGGTGCGCAATCTCACGAGCTTCAACCACAAGGTACGTGACGCCAAGAAGGCCGGACAGCCGCTCAATAATCCTTTCGCGCTCACGCCTGAAACTCCGGAACCGCTCGCCGAGATGCCGCTCATCGTCGTCGTGATAGACGAGCTCGCCGATCTGATGATGGTCGTTGGCAAAAAGGTCGAGGAGTTGATCACCAGGCTTTCGCAAAAAGCGCGCGCGGCGGGAGTGCATCTTCTGCTTGCGACCCAGCGACCTTCGGTGGACGTCATCACGGGATTGATCAAAGCCAACATTCCGACTCGCATCGCGTTTCAGGTGTCGTCCAAAGTGGATTCCCGCACGATCCTAGACCAGATGGGCGCTGAGACCCTGCTCGGGCAAGGCGACATGCTTTACCTTGCTCCGGGTACGGGATTTCCATATCGGGTGCATGGAGCGTTTGTCGCCGACGAAGAAGTACTTCGTGTCGTCGAATACCTCAAGAAGCACGGCGAGCCACAGTATGTTGACGGCATTCTGGAAGACGAGGAAGAGGAGGGCGGCGCATCGAGTGATGAAAGCGCCGCCGAAGCCGATCCGCTTTACGATCAGGCAGTCGAGATCGTTTTGAGTTCGCGCCGTGCCTCGATCTCTCTCATCCAGCGGCACTTGCGCATCGGCTACAACCGAGCCGCGCGGCTGATCGAGCAGATGGAACGCTCGGGTCTGGTGTCAGCGATGCAAAGCAATGGCAACCGCGAGGTGCTCGCGCCGGCGCGGCGCGAAGCGTAATCCGATTTCAAACTTCGCGCGTTTGAGCTTGTCATAGCGTCATTCGCAAGCTCTGAGGAAGAAGTCATGCGGCGATTATTGTGGCTGCTTTTGCTCGTTCCGCATTTGGCGATTGCCCAAAGTCCGCGCGGGATGGATTTCGAAGTCTTCATCCGGCTCGAACACGGTATGCCCGAGGGCGAAGTGCTGACGCGAGCGGGTGCGCCTGATCTTCTGAGCGTGGATGGCTCGCAGGAGTTCAGCGCAAGTTCCGCCGTGGTAACTCCGCCCGTCATCAATCGCGGTCGATTTTCCCAGGTCAACATCATCAAGTCCTATACCTATTTGCCGACGATCGCCAATCCGTTTACCACCGTCATCACTTTCAGCGGCGGCCGGGTGGTCAACATCGAACGCATCAAACAATTCTGATGAAGACTCGTCTCACTTTGCTCCTGATGTTTTTGCCGGGTGTGCTCGCCGCCGCGGCGGTGGATCAGCTCAAATCGTTCGCAAAACAAACGCAATCGGCGAGCGCCGAATTCAACCAGATCGTGCTCGACAGCAACGGCAGAAAAATTCAGGAAGCGAGCGGCACGATGGCCTTTGCCCGCCCCGGAAAATTCCGCTGGGTGTACGAAAAACCCTATGAGCAGTTGATCGTTGGCGACGGGAAAAAACTCTGGGTGTACGACAAGGAATTGAATCAGGTCACCGTGCGCGAGCTCGATCAGGCGCTCGGATCGACCCCTGCCGCGCTCCTAGCGGGCGACGCGATCGAGGAGAGTTTCAATCTCGACGAAGGCGAAAAAAGCGATGGCATCGAGTGGCTGGTCGCGACTCCCAAGACCAAGGAAAGCAGTTTTCAGAAGGTGCTGCTCGGCTTTCGCGGATCCGATCTCGCCGCAATGGAACTCAAAGATCATTTCGGCCAAACGACGAAAATCGAATTTTCCGAAGTCAAAGCCAATCCGAAACTCTCAGCCGATCTTTTTCAATTCGAACCGCCGCAAGGCGCGGATGTTATCGGGGAGTAAAAGCAGGATTGAGGACTCAGGACTGAGGATTGAGGGAAAATCAAAACCTAAACCAATTCCCGCAGCCTAGTGACTGATCTCTTCACCGGCACTCCGCCACCCCCACTCGCCGAAGCGCTGCGCCCACAAACGCTTGACGAAGTTGTCGGACAGCAGCATCTGCTCGGAGCAGGCAAGCCGCTAAGGGTCGCATTCGAATCGCGCACGCCGCATTCGATGATTCTTTGGGGTCCGCCGGGTGTGGGCAAGACCACGCTGGCCCGGCTGATGGCGAAAGGCTTCGACGCCCAGTTCATTCCGATTTCGGCGGTGCTCTCGGGAGTCAAGGACATTCGCGAAGCGATCGAGCGCGCCGAGATTGCGGCGGCGCAGGGGCGCCGCACGATTCTGTTCGTTGACGAAGTGCATCGCTTCAATAAAGCCCAGCAGGACGCCTTTCTGCCTCACGTCGAACGCGGACTTTTCACTTTTATCGGCGCGACCACAGAGAATCCGTCGTTCGAAGTGATTGGCGCGCTGTTGTCGCGTGCGGCAGTTTACGTCCTGCATCCCTTGTCCGAGTCTGAGCTTGGCGAACTTTTCGAGCGCGCGATGCGAGCGGCTCTGCCAAATTTGCAATTTACCCCGGAAGCGAAGGCGCTCGTCATCGGCTACGCGGACGGCGACGCGCGGCGGCTCCTCAACATGCTCGAGCAATTGCGGGTTGCGGCGTCGGAGAAAGCGCTTGTTGACGACGCTTTCGTGAAGAATGCGTTGACGCAGAGCCTTCGCCGTTTCGACAAGGGCGGCGACCAGTTTTACGACCAGATCTCGGCGCTGCACAAGTCGGTGCGGGGATCGAACCCCGATGCGTCACTGTACTGGCTTACACGAATGCTCGATGGCGGCGCCGATCCACTTTACCTCGGCCGCAGGCTCGTTCGAATGGCAACCGAAGATATCGGACTCGCCGATCCACGCGCCTTGCGCATCACGCTCGATGCGTGCGAGATCTACGAGCGTTTGGGCACGCCGGAAGGCGAACTCGCGCTGGCCGAAGCTGCCGTGTACCTGGCTTGCGCCCCGAAAAGCAATTCGGTCTACGAGGCTTTCAATGAGGCTAAGAGCACTGTGCGCAACGACAAGTCGCGGTCCGTACCCGAGCATCTACGCAATGCCCCAACCAAACTGATGAAACAACTGGGCTACGGCCGGGAATACCGCTACGCGCACGATGAGCCTGAAGCCTACGCGGCGGGGGAGAACTACTTCCCCGAAGGCATGCAGCAGACGGAATTCTATCGCCCCACGAGCCATGGTTTGGAAGCGAACATCAAGGAGCGGCTCGCGTATCTGCGCGAGCTGGACGCTCGGGCAAAGAAGCCATAGGGACCGTCATTCCGGCGAACGCCGGAATCCAACAACTTGACTCCCTCGCCCTTGTGGAAGAGGGTCGGAGAGAGGGGGAAAGTGAGATAATCTCGCCTCGTTAAAATTGGTCATTCCCGCGCAAACGGGAATCTAGTGTCTTTCATGCTCGACATCCAACTCCTGCGCAGCGACATCGAAGGCGTCGCGAAAAAGCTTTCCACACGCGGCTATACCCTTGACGTCACCGCATTCAACAAGCTCGAATCGCAGCGAAAGTCGCTCCAAACCCAAACACAGGACTTACAGGCGAAACGCAATGCAGCGTCGAAAAGAATCGGCGAGGCGAAGAGCAGGGGTGAGGACACGGCCCCGATCATGCTCTCGGTCGCAAGCATCGGAAATGAGATCAAGGAGCTCGAAACTCGTCTGGAGCAAGTCCAGAGCACTCTGAGTGATCTCGCGCTCGGCATTCCCAATATTCCGCACGAGAGCGCGCCGCGGGGCGCGTCTCCTGAAGACAATGCGGAGGTGCGACGGGTAGGGGACCCGCGCAAGTTCGATTTCGCGCCCAAAGACCACGTCGATATCGGCGAAGGTCTGGGGCTGCTCGATTTTTCCGCGGCAACCAAAATCGCGGCGGCGCGCTTTGTCGTGATGAAAGGCGCGCTGTCGCGCCTGCACCGCGCACTCGCGCAGTTTATGCTCGACGTACACACGCAGGAGCACGGTTACACCGAAGTGTATGCACCGTATCTCGTTAACGCCGACAGCATGCGCGGCACTGGCCAGTTCCCCAAGTTTGCCGAAGAGCAATTCGCCTGCGAGCGCGACGGGCTTTATCTCATTCCGACCGCCGAAGTGCCCGTCACCAATCTCGTTCGCGACGAAATCATTGCGGGAGACAAACTGCCGCTCAAATTCGTTTGCCACACACCATGCTTTCGCCGCGAAGCGGGTTCGTACGGCAAGGACACGCGCGGAATGATCCGCCAACACCAATTCGATAAAGTCGAGCTGGTGCAGATCGTGCGGCCTGAAGATTCTTATCGCGCGCTCGAAGAATTAACGTCGAACGCGGAAACGATTCTAAAAAAACTCGAATTGCCTTATCGCGTCGTAACTTTGTGCACCGGCGACATGGGATTTTCAGCGGCAAAAACTTACGACATCGAAGTCTGGTTGCCCGCCCAGAATGCGTATCGTGAAATTTCCTCGTGCAGCAACTTCGAGGCATTCCAAGCGAGACGAATGCAGGCGCGCTATCGAAACGAAAAAGGTAAACCCGACCTTCTGCACACATTGAACGGTTCCGGCCTCGCGGTCGGACGAACTTTGGTTGCGATTGTTGAGAACTACCAGAAGAGCGATGGCAGCGTGGACATCCCAAATGTCCTTGCGCCTTATATGAATGGCGTTGCCCGGCTTCGTCAATCCAAACATTAGTGGCTTGAACCGAGAGTCTGGTCTGTGATACTGTGAGACTGTGAAAAACGTCACAGTTTCGATTCCCGAAGAAATCTACCGCCGCGCCAGGGTTAAGGCGGCGGCGGAAAATACGTCAGTCAGCAAGGTGGTGAGTCGTTTCTTGGAGAGTTACGGCGCGGAGGAGGAGCGAATCGTCGCCGCGCGCGCGCAGATGGAAACATTGTTTCGCAAGGTGAAGGGTTTTGGCGTCGGTAAGAAGATTTCGCGTGAGGAAATCCATGCCCGCCGACGTCTTCGTTGATACGAACATCCTGCTCTACGCGATCAGCAACCGGCCGGAAGAGCGAAACAAGACAGATGTAGCGCGAAAGATACTGCGCACCGAGCGTTGGTGCTGGTCAACTCAAGTCGCCGGCGAGTTTTTTGCGAACGCTGTTTCCTCCAAGCGGCCATTTCGTATCAGTGCAAAAGAGGCTGCTTCCTTTGTCGAGACCTGGCTCGCGTTTCCCATGGTCTCATTGACCCCGGACATCGTCTTGGACGCGATGTCGATTCATCAACGATTTCAGCTTTCCTATTGGGATGCGGTCATTGTCGCAGCTGCGAAAGCGATCAGCTGTCACGTCGTGTACTCGGAAGACTTGAGTGCGGGCGAGAGCTACGGAAGAGTTCAGGTGGTGAATCCTTTTGCACTGCGTAACAAGAACTAACGCGATCTAGAGCGGGTACCGCGCAAAACCTACCGCGAAATCTCGTCATGCAACTGCGGATCATTTCAAAACCCGTCATGCGCGCGCTATCTGAATAAAAAGGCAAACCCAACCTCATGCACACGCTAAAGGGCTTAGGCCTGCCTGTTATCCGTACCTAGCCGCGATCTTAGAGAATTTCCAAAACAAACACGGCGCCGTGCCGACATTTCCAAAAGCTCTCGAACGTAATGGGCGGCGCGGCTATATCTTTGGCCAGATCTAGTGTCGTGTTTCGGAAATAAGTGACGAAAGTCGGCGTAGTTTCGCAAGGATCGAGTCGGCCGTAGCGGTCCATACGAATGGGCGCGCGTGATCGTTGTAATGTTGCACGTAGCGGTTGATG
>JBOIGA010000013.1:0-28400 GCA_050741875.1 Burkholderiales bacterium | reverse complement strand
GTGCAACATTACAACGATCACGCGCGCCCATTCGTATGGACCGCTACGGCCGACTCGATCCTTGCGAAACTACGCCGACTTTCGTCACTTATTTCCGAAACACGACACTAGCTGCGTGGCGAAATCGAAGACGATTTATTCGTGTAATGAGTGCGGCGGGCAGACGCTGAAGTGGCAAGGTCAGTGCCCGCATTGCCAGTCGTGGAATACGTTGATCGAAAGCATTGCCGAGAAGACCCGCTTCGCGCCGGTCTCAACGAGCAGCGAAGTCCTTTCTTTGTCAACGGTGGAAACCGCGGAAGCGCCGTGCAACGCCACCGGCATTTCCGAATTTGATCGAGTGTTGGGTGGCGGTCTCGTCGCGGGCGGAGTGGTGCTGCTTGGCGGGGATCCGGGAATCGGCAAATCGACCTTGCTTTTGCAAACTCTCGCCGCGCTTTGCGAATCGCACAAGACGCTGTATGTGAGCGGAGAGGAATCAGCGCAGCAGATCGCCTTGCGCGCAAGACGTTTGAACGTCACCGCGAAGAATGTCCGCCTGCTCGCCGAAATTCAACTCGAAAAGATCGAGAACGCGCTCGCCGCGGAGAAGCCCTTCGTGGCGGTGATTGACTCGATTCAAACCTTGTATTCCGAAGCCTTGCAGTCGGCGCCGGGTTCGGTCGCGCAGGTGCGCGAGTGCGCGGCGCAATTGACTCGGCACGCCAAGCGCTCGGGATCGAGCCTGATACTCGTCGGGCATGTGACCAAGGAAGGCGCGCTCGCGGGTCCGCGCGTGCTCGAGCACATGGTGGATACGGTGCTGTACTTCGAGGGAGATACGCACTCAAGTTTCCGCCTGATTCGTGCGATCAAGAACCGCTTCGGCGCAGTCAATGAGCTTGGGGTTTTCGCCATGACCGATCGCGGACTGCGGGGCGTCAACAATCCCTCGGCGCTTTTTCTGTCGGAACATCGCGACGACGTTGCGGGATCGTGCGTACTCGTCACGCAGGAAGGGACGCGCCCGCTTCTCGTCGAAATTCAAGCGCTCGTCGATGATGCCAACGGAATGAATCCTCGACGCATCAGCGTCGGCTTGGATCAATTGCGGCTCTCTCTTCTGCTCGCGGTTTTGCATCAGCACGTGGGTATCGCAAGCTTTGACAAAGACGTGTTCGTAAACGCGGTCGGCGGCGTGAAAATCAGCGAACCCGCGGCCGATCTCGCGGTGCTGGCGGCGCTCGTTTCAGCTCGCGATGGCAAGCCTTTGCCGGAAAAGCTCGTCGTTTTTGGGGAAGTTGGATTGACGGGCGAAGTGCGCCCGGTGCAGCGCGGGCAGGAGCGGCTAAAGGAAGCGGCGAAATTGGGATTCACTCGCGCGCTTGTTCCGCGCGCGAACAAACCAAAATCGCCGATACCGGGAATCGAGGTAATCGCGGTGGATCGAGTCGGGAAGGCGCTGGAGTTTGTGAGGAGATAGGAGATCGGGTATCGGGAATCGGTTTCCTATTCGATCCTATTCCCGATTCCCTGAAGTCTGCGCCTTCAATTTGCGAAACACCGGCCCCCAAGCCGGATGCCCGGCTTCCGCGATGGTCAGTTCGAACTCCGGATCGAGGTCGAGAATTCGTTTGAATTCGTTGCGGCACTTCGTTTGTCGCGCCGAGGCGCAATGGATGAACGCGAGGTACTTTCGCGCGCGGATTTCGTCATCTTTAAAAAAAAGGCCTTCGTTCACGGCGAACTGCAAGGACTTTTCGGCTTCGCGATACTTGCCGCTCTCGTAATCGGAGAGTCCGGCGTTCAGCTCCTGGCGCGCCTGACTTGTCGGCAATGCGCCCGCGCACCCCGTCGCGATGATGATCGCGAGCACCGGCGCGAGACGAGCGAACATTATTGAAACTTATGTCTGATCTTTTTCGTCGCGTCGGGTTTGACGACGATCGTTTCGGAATAGGGCACGAAGTGCGTGTTGCGAATTTCCACTTTGTGACGTCCTGCCGGAACTTTGAGCTTGTTCATCGGCGGCGATACGCCGATTTTTTTGCTGTCAACGTAGATTTCTCCCCAAGGCACGATCGCGAACGACAGCGTGGCAAGCGCCGGCCCGGCCGCTGCAACTTCGGGCAGTTTTTCTGGCAGCGGAGGTTCCACTGCGACACTTTCCTGCGCGGTTTCAAGCGGCGATAAGGTCGACGCGACGACCGGCGTCTCTTTCCGCGCTTCCGGTGGTTTGACGGCTTCAAGCCGTGGAGCGGGTAGGACCGGCGCCTGCGGTAAAGGCCGTTCTTCGCGCGGCAGCCAAACCGCGGCGGCGGCAAACGACAAGACAGCGGCGCCAATGGCGGCGTAAATTGCAATATTCTTGCGGGTCGCCGCCGGGCGCGCGCCGACGATCATTGTCGCTGCGCCGGCGTCCACCGTCATTTCGCTGTTTGCCGCGGTTGCTGCGGCGGCCGGGGAAGTTTGAAAAAGCTTGAGCTCGCGCGCGAGCTGTCCGGCGCTGGCGTAGCGCCGCTGTGGCTTTTTCTCCATCATCTTGAGGATGATGTTGCTAAGGCCCGGAGGAATGCGAGCGTTGACCGAGCGCGGCGGCGCCGGCTCTTCGTTCATCACTCGATATAAGATCGCGTTGAGGTTGTCGCCGTCGAATGGCGGCCTGCCGGTCAACATTTCGTAGAGCACGACTCCCAGCGAAAACAGATCCGAGCGGGAATCGACGGTATGACCCAGCGCCTGTTCAGGCGACATGTACTTGGGCGAGCCCATGACCATTCCGGACTGCGTGCGGGATCCCATCGGGAGTAACGCGATGCCGAAATCGGTCAGCTTCACCGCGCCGCGGCGGGTGATGATGATATTGGCGGGCTTGACGTCGCGGTGCACGACGCCGTGTTCTTCGGCATATGACAAAGCCTCGGCGATCTGCGCCGCAATCCATACCGCGCGTCCGACTGAAAGCGCGACTCCCGAATCCATGACCTCGCGCAGAGTCTCACCTTCGAGATACTCCATCGCCAGATACGCGACGTTGTCAGCTTCGCCTACGTCGTAAATCGTGACGATATTGGGATGATTCAGACGTCCCGCCGACTTCGCTTCGCGCAAAAAACGCTGCTCGAAATCGGCCAACTCTTCCTTGGAAAAATCGAGCTTGATAGTCTTGATCGCGACCGTTCGCTCGATCAGCGGATCGATGGCTTCGAAAACGGTCCCCATTGCGCCTTCGGAAAGTTCGCGAATGATGTGATAGCGTCCGAGTTTTGAAACGGCCTGAAGAGCCATGGCTTCTTTATTTTTTAAGATGTTGCGCGGGATTGTTCAGACCTTAGTTATTTCGATTTCCCATGTCAATAGAAACCCATAGTTAGATGCGACTTGCCTTGCCCCCGTTCCCGACGCAGTGCGACAATTCGGGCCGGGCTTCTTTCACTCCGCGAATCGCATGCCTCGTCTCTCGCTTGAGATAGTCGCCAGGACTGATGCTGGCCGGGTGCGGGCGCTCAACGAAGATAGGGTCAGCTTCGATGAGGAACTCGGATTGGCCATCCTCGCTGATGGCATGGGCGGACAGGCCGCGGGCAGTCGCGCGGCGGAGATGGCGGTTGACGTCGTCGCCACAGAGGTGAATCGAGTGTTGCGCGCGCTAAAAACGACGCCTGCGAAGAACGAAAACTTCACGGTTTCTGTCGCTTTGCGCGAAGGCGCCAACAAAGCCAATCGCGCGATTCGCGATGCCGCGCAGGCAGAGGAGCGTTGCCGGGACATGGGAACGACTCTGACCGCGGCCGTCTTTGCCGAAAACAGCGTAACCGTCGCCCATGTCGGAGATTCGCGCCTTTATCGCTTGCGCGAAGGCAAGCTCACGCTCCTGACGCGCGACCATTCGTTGCTCCAAGAGCAGCTCGAAGTCGCGGCGATGAGTCGCGAGGCCGCGCGCTATTCACACAACCGGCATCTCGTTTCTCGAGCGCTCGGAATGGATCCCGAAGTCAAGCTCGATCTTAAAACCGAAGCGCTTATGGCCGGCGATCTTTATCTCCTCTGTTCGGACGGTTTGAACGACATGGTGGACGACGACGACATCGAGTTGGTGCTCTCCTTGCTCAAATGCAATCTCGCGCTCGCCGCGAGTCAGCTCATCATGATCGCACGCGATCAGGGCGGCCACGACAACATTTCGGTTGTGCTCGCGCACGCCCGGCCCAAAGCGAAAAGCTGGCTCGCGCGCCTCACGCGAGGGCTAAGATAAAGTGTCGAAGCTCGTCGTCAGCCTCGACGATGCGATCGTCGACCAATGTTTTCTGAGCAACGAACTTTTCAGCATCGGTCGCGGCGACGGCAATACGCTCAAGCTCGACGATTCCATGATTTCGCGCGAGCATGCGCGTATTACCACCGTGATGGAGGACCATATTCTCGCCGACGCGGGCAGCGCGAACGGGACGCACGTGAACGGAATCAAGATCGAGCAGCACATTCTGCAGCATGGTGATGTGATCGAGCTGGGGCGCTTTCGCCTCAAATATGTCAATCCGAAGGTAGTTCATGGCGCCGCTTTCGATCGCACGATGATGACTCCGAGCGTGAATCCCGCAGACGCGAAGACGGCGGTTGAAACTTCGGTTCCAGCACGCAGAGCCGCGAACGAATTCCCGCTCGGAGCGCTCATAACAATGAACGGCGCGAAGGCGGGGGAAGAGTCATCGCTCTCGCGAGTATTGTTCATGCTCGGAATCGCGGAAGGACAACTAGCGGTGATCAATCGGCGTCCCATGGGTTATTTCATCACTCATGTCTCCGGTCGCAGGACCCCTCGGGTCAACGGCCGCGCAATCGGGCTCGAGCCGCACACGCTCGCTAGTAATGACGTGATCGAGGTCGGCGGATCGCAATTCAAGTTCTTTTTGAAGGTTTGATCGAGAGGAGAAACCGCATGACCAATCTTTACAGCACCGATCTCCCCAAAAATGCGGCGAACTATGCGCCTTTGACTCCGCTTAGTTTTCTCGAGCGCGCGGCTTACGTCTATCCGGCGAGGATCGCGACCATCCACGGCGATTGGCGGATCACCTGGAAACAGACATACGACCGTTGCCGTAGACTCGCCTCGGCTCTCGCCAAACGCGGGGTGAAAACCGGCGATACGGTCGCCGTCATGGCGCCCAATGTCCCGGCGATGTTCGAAGTCCATTTTGGAGTGCCGATGACCGGCGCGGTATTGAATACCTTGAATACTCGCCTCGATGCCGAGGCGCTCGCCTTCATGTTGATGCACGGCGAAGCCAAGGTGCTTTTGACCGAACGCGAATTCGCGCCGGTTATCGAGAAGGCATTGGGACTTCTGCAAGAGAAGCCGCTCGTCATCGACATTGACGATTCGCGCTACTTCGAAACGCGGGGGAAAGGAGAACGCGACGCTTATGCGAAATTGCAGCTTCTCGGCGAAAAAGATTACGAAGCTCTGCTCGAAGAAGGCGACGCCGATTTCAAATGGACCGGTCCGTCTGACGAATGGGACGCGATTTCGCTCAATTACACTTCAGGAACCACGGGCAATCCCAAGGGAGTCGTCTATCACCATCGCGGCGCCTATTTGAACGCTGTCTCGAACATCTTGAGCTGGGGAATGCCGCACCACCCAGTCTATCTTTGGACGCTGCCGATGTTTCATTGCAACGGCTGGTGCTTCACCTGGACGGTCGCCGCGGCGGCCGGAACCAATGTCTGCCTGCGCAAGGTCGACGCCGAAATGATTTTCGAGCTGCTCAAAAAACATCGCGTCACGCACTATTGCGGCGCCCCGATCGTGCACAACACACTGATCAACGCACCGGCGAAGCTGCGCGAAGGGATCGAACATGCGGTAAGCGGTCTCGTCGCTGGCGCCGCGCCGCCGGTCGGAGTGATCGAAGGCATGGAGAAGATCGGTTTCAATTTGACGCACGTCTATGGGTTGACGGAAACCTATGGCCCGGCTGCGGTATGCGCGAAACACCCTGAGTGGGATGCGCTCTCGCTCGAGGGGCGGGCGGAAAAAAATGGCCGTCAGGGAGTGCGCTATCCGATGGAGGAAGGGTTCATGGTCGGCGACCCCGAGACGCTCGAACCCGTCCCCTGGGACGGCGAGACGATGGGAGAAATTTTCTTTCGCGGCAATCTGACGATGAAAGGCTACTTGAAAAACCCCAAGGCGACCGAGGAAGCGTTCGCCGGAGGCTGGTTTCATTCGGGCGATCTCGCCGTCATGCAGGAAGACGGCTACGTCAAGATCAAGGACCGCTCGAAAGACATCATCATCTCGGGCGGCGAAAATATTTCCACTCTCGAAGTCGAGGATGTTCTGTCGCGGCATCCGGCGATACTTGAATCGGCGGTGGTGGCCAAACCGGACGAGAAATGGGGCGAGACGCCATGCGCTTTCGTCTGCCTGAAAGAGGGGGCGGAGTTGAGCGAGAAAGAGGTGATCGAGTACTGCCGCGATCGGCTGGCCCACTACAAAGCGCCGAAGCATGTTGTTTTCGGGGTTCTGCCCAAAACCTCGACGGGAAAAGTCCAGAAGTTCGTGTTACGCGATCGGGCGAGAAGTTTGTAATCCTTATTGCTGACAATACAGCAAAGCGATTAGAATCCGCGCACCGCGATTCAGATCGCAGCGAGCCGTTTACGGAGGAGTTTTTTCATTTGTTTCTGAACCTGATCGTGGGTTGAAGCCATGGCCGCGGACATCATTCTCGAGGCGCGAAACCTGAGCAAGGAGTTTAAAGGTTTCGCCGCGGTCCGCGATGTGAATCTCAAAGTGAAGCGCGGCACGATCCACGCCTTGATCGGTCCGAACGGCGCTGGCAAGACCACGGTTTTCAATCTGCTGACCAAGTTCCTGGCACCTACCAGAGGGACGATTCTTTACAACGACGAAGACATCACGGCCCAAAAATCCGCGCAGATCGCGCGCCGTGGAGTCGTGCGCTCGTTCCAGATTTCCGCGGTGTTTCCCCATCTTTCGGTCCTCGAAAATGTCCGCGTGGCTTTGCAGCGCAAACTCGGCGCGTCGTTTCAGTTTTGGCGTTCGGAGAAAACGCTGCGGCAGCTCGACGAGCGTGCAATGGAGCTACTTGAGGCGGTGGACCTCGCGCGCTTTGCCGACGTGACGACTGTGGAATTGCCTTATGGCCGCAAGCGCGCGCTCGAGATCGCGACCACGCTCGCGCTAGACCCGGAACTGATGCTGCTCGATGAGCCGACCCAGGGCATGGGGCATGAGGACGTCGGCCGGATCACCGAGCTCATCAAGAAAGTCTCGGCGAACCGCACCACACTCATGGTGGAACACAACATGAGCGTGGTTGAAAATCTGTCGCACACGATCACGGTCTTGCAGCGAGGCGCGGTGCTCGCCGAAGGCCCTTACTCCGAAGTGTCGCGCAATCCGGCGGTGCTAGAAGCCTACGTTGGAACGGCGCAATGAGCGTTAACGGCGAAGCTTTGCGCGTCACCGGTCTGAACGCGTTCTACGGTGAGTCTCACATCCTGCACGGGATCGATTTCTCCGTTAACAACGGTGAGCTGGTGACTTTGCTGGGCCGCAACGGCGCGGGCCGCACGACAACCTTGAAATCGATATTAGGTCTCGTCGGCAAGCGTACGGGCTCGATCGTCTTGAACGGCAAGGAGACGATTGGTCTTCCCCCGCACAAGATCGCGCATTTCGGCGTTGGCTACTGCCCGGAAGAACGCGGAATCTACGCCAGCCTGTCGTGCGAGGAAAATCTCTTGCTGCCGCCCGAAGTAGGCGCGGGCGGAATGTCGCTCGACGACCTTTATCGAATGTTTCCGAACCTCAAAGAGCGCAGGGAAAGTCCCGGCATGCGCTTATCGGGAGGCGAACAGCAGATGCTTGCGATGGCGCGAATCCTGCGCACCGGCGCGCGCCTGCTCCTGCTCGATGAAATCAGCGAAGGCTTGGCGCCGGACATCGTGCAGGCGCTTGGCCGTGTGCTGAGGCAATTAAAGGAACGGGGATACACGATCGTCTTGGTCGAGCAGAATTTTCGTTTCGCCGCGCCCATCGCCGATCGCCACTATGTACTCGAGAACGGCAAAGTCGTGATGATGATAGAGGCGCGCGAGTTGAGTTCCAAGATGGATAAACTGCACGAGTATCTCGGTGTTTAACTAACGGAGGAGTATTCGAAATGAGATTGAGCTTAAGTCAGAAGACATTGCTTGTTACCGCGTCACTCACGCTCGCGCTTGGCGCGTGCGAGAAGAAGGAAGAAGCCCCGAAGACAGCCGCTCCAGGGGCGGCACCCTCTTCGGCGGCGGCGCCCGGCAAGATTTCGGATGGCGTCGTCAAGCTAGGAGTATTGACCGATCTCTCGGGTTTGTATTCGGATTTGGCCGGCTCGGGAGCGGTGCTGGCGACGCAGATGGCGATTGACGACTTCAAGGCGCAGGCCAAACCCGGCTTCAAGATCGAGATGATTTCGGCGGACCATCAGAACAAGGGCGACATATCTGCCAACAAGGCGCGGGAATGGTTTGATACGCAACAGGTGGACGTGATCGTTGATCTGGTCACCACTTCCACCGCACTCGCGGTGATGAAAGTGGCGAACGAAAAGAAGCGTGTCACACTGGTTTCCGGCGCGGCTTCGACTCCGATTACCAACGAGGAGTGCAACGACACCAACGTCCACTGGACTTACGACACCTACTCGCTAGCGAACGGTACTGGGCGCGCTGTGGTCAAGCAGGGGGGCGATAGCTGGTATTTTCTCACCGCCGATTACAAGTTTGGTCACTCGCTCGAAGGCGACACCTCCAAAGTCGTGAAGGAATCTGGCGGCAAAGTGCTGGGCTCGGTGCGGCATCCTTTTCCGGGTACCGATTTCTCCTCGTTCCTTCTGCAGGCGCAATCATCCGGAGCGAAAGTGATCGGCCTCGCCAACGCCGGGACCGACACCACCAACTCGATCAAGCAGGCGGCGGAATTTGGCATCACCCCCAAGCAATCGCTCGCGGGCTTGCTGATGTTCATCAGCGACGTGCACGCGATAGGCTTGAAAGCAACGCAGGGGATGTATCTCACCACCGGCTTTTACTGGGACCGCACCGATGATGCTCGAGCATGGTCGAAACGCTTCTTTGAGAAACAGCAGCGCATGCCGACCATGGTGCAGGCGGGTGACTATTCGGCTGTCATGCACTATCTACAAGCGGTGCAGGCGGCGGGGACTGACGAAGCCGCCGCGGTGATGAAGCAAATGAAGGCGACGCCAGTCAAGGATTTCTTCGCCGAGAACGGAAAGATCCGCGACGATGGTCGCATGGTTCACGACATGTATCTGGTACAGGTGAAGACGCCCGAGGAATCGAAATACGACTGGGATTACTACCACATCCGGCAGGTCATTCCCGGCGATGAGGCGTTCCAGCCGCTCGAGCAGAGCAAGTGCCCGCTCGTTAAAAAGTAAGGATGAAGGATGAGGGATGAAGGATGAACAAGTCGGGAACGAAGCTAGGGTGAAATTCATCCTTCATCCTTCCGCCTTCATCCTTCCCGAGTGATGAGCGAGTTCTTCGGCGTACCCATCCAAGGCCTGATGAGCCAGTTGCTGGTCGGGCTCATCAACGGCTCGTTCTATGCGATCTTGAGCCTTGGCCTTGCGATCATTTTTGGTCTGCTCAACATCATCAATTTCGCGCACGGCGCGCAGTACATGATGGGAGCGTTCCTTGCCTGGATTGGCCTCAGATATTTCGGCATCAACTACTGGTGGGCGCTCGTCGTTTCGCCGCTTCTGGTAGGCATTTTCGGGATCATTCTCGAGCGCACCATGCTCAAGCGCCTGTACCACCTCGATCATCTGTACGGTCTTCTCCTCACCTTCGGTCTCGCGTTGATCATCGAAGGTGTGTTCCGCTATTTCTACGGTATCTCGGGTCAGCCGTATGGAATTCCGCAGGCGCTCTCGGGCGCGTACAACCTGGGTTTCATGTCCTTGCCCAAGTACCGGGGATGGGTGATCTTGGCATCGCTCGTGGTTTGTTTCGTGACGTGGTACGTGATCGAACGCACCAAACTCGGGGCATATCTTCGCGCCGGGACTGAAAATCCGAAACTGCTCATGGCCTTCGGCGTCAACGTGCCGCTCCTGGTCACGCTCACTTATGGTTATGGGGTTGCGCTCGCCGCTTTCGCCGGCGTGCTCGCGGCGCCGATTTTTTCGGTGAACCCTGTGATGGGATCGAACCTCATCATCGTTGTTTTCGCCGTGGTCGTGATCGGCGGAATGGGCTCGATCCTGGGTTCTATTGTGACCGGACTCGGGCTCGGACTGATCGAGGGCCTGACCAAAGTCTATTACCCTGAAGCTTCCGCCGTGGTGGTGTTCGTGATCATGGCAATCGTTCTGCTCGTCCGTCCCGCTGGATTGTTTGGAAGAGAAAAGTGAGGAGTGAGGAGTGAGGAGTAACAGATGAAATCGAATGCGGCAGGGCGCACGCAAACTGAAGGGCAAGCGGTAAGCCGCTCACCTTCCGAAAGGCGCGCCGCTTGGTTCTCGTTCTCCAACGATTACAAAATCATGTTGGTGCTGCTGGTCCTCGCGATCATCGCGCCTCTGTTCTGGTATCCGGTGTTTCTCATGAAGCTTCTATGCTTCGCGCTTTTCGCGTGTGCGTTCAATCTGCTCTTGGGCTATACCGGACTCCTGTCATTCGGCCACGCCGCTTTCTTGGGCAGTGCGGGGTATGTGACCGGACACACGATCAAAGTCTTGGGCCTGACTCCCGAACTCGGCATCCTCGCCGGGACGGCGACTGCGGCGGGGCTCGGCTTTATATTCGGCAGCCTCGCGATCCGCCGAGCCGGAATCTACTTCGCGATGATTACCTTGGCGCTCGCGCAGATGGTTTATTTTTTGTGCTTGCAATTTCGCTTTACCGGCGGCGAGGACGGCTTGCAGGGCGTGCCGCGCGGGAGGCTCTTCGGGATTCTCGACTTGTCGCACACCTACACCATGTATTTCTTCGTGCTCGCGGTATTCTGTGTGGGTTTCTGGATTATCTATCGCACGATCCATTCGCCTTTCGGGCAAGTCTTGAAAGCGATCCGCGAAAACGAGCCGCGGGCAATTTCCCTGGGCTATGACGTTGACAAGTACAAGCTCGTCGCTTTCGTGATTTCGGCGGCGCTTTCGGGACTCGCGGGTTCGATGAAGACGCTCGTGTTTCAGCTCGCCTCCTTGACCGACGTGCACTGGCATATGTCCGGCGAAGTCGTGCTCATGACTTTGCTGGGCGGCATGGGGACTGTTTTCGGACCGATCGCGGGAGCGGCGATCGTCGTCGGATTGCAAAATTACGCCGCTTACATCGGCGAGTGGGTGACGGTCATCACCGGAGCTATTTTCGTCATCTGCGTACTCGCTTTCCGGCGCGGCGTCGTGGGCGAATTGGCAGCGCTGTTCAAGAAATGAAAGTTGCGCGCGGTTTGATCGTTGCCGTGCTCTGTCTCGCCCTCTGCCGGGTCATGCGCTTGCAGCCCTCCGCCGAGCTTGGACCATCCGCAAAATGAAGTAGAGCGCAAGCGCGGCGAAGACGTGTTTCAGTGTGTGGCCGCTGATCATGCCGGTCGCTGAAAGAATCTGTGAATCGAAGTGTTCGCAAGCCTTGGCGACGCCATACCAGGCGAGGACCCACACAAGGTTGGAAGCGCCGGAATGTCGCGACGGAAAAAACCACACCATCAACGGCACGAGCAGCATCGGGAGAAACTGGACAAGCCCGTAGAAGCGAAGATCTCCTTGCCCGGCGATCTCGCTTGCGCGCCAATAGAACACGCTCGCTGCTCCTGTCAGTGTGAGAATGATCAGCGCGGCGGTTGCGGTTTTCGCTGAAGCTCGTTCGCTTATGATCGCTGAAGTGAAAGCCATCACGACGATCGCGAGCGGAAGCCGGTCCCAAAAGAGCCGTGCATTGTCTGGCGCGAGATGGTAATAAGCCGAACCGAAACCGGTGGCGATGATTGCAACAAACAAAGTGAAATAAGCGCGCCTTTCGGCTACTTCCAGCGTTTCGCTTGCAGCGAAAACGGAGTGCACGCCGAGCAATCCGACCAGCAGAAAGCCCGCGTTCGAAACGACGTCGAAGAAATTCGGCACGCCGAAAAACTCGCGAGTATCGGCGAATCGGTGATAGGCGGGATCCTGCGCGATCGGCGGAATGGCAAGGGCTAGTACTACGGCTCCCGCGACAGTCAGGACCAGGATCGCGAATTTTCGTCCAGATTTCATCTACGCCGCTGAAGAACGAACGCACACATTGCTTGATTCGCGCGCAAGAGTAGCGGAAAACGCCCGCAACTTGTCCGAACCGGACTTTCTATGGCGGCGCAAAGTTGGCATGAGCATTGCTGAAGTGCCGGCAAGTCCGCGCCATACCGGCGCCGCGCTTAGTCAAGGGGAGATTGGCCATGAGCAACGTGTTGAGTTACGCAAGCTTCGCCGTCGCGATTGCGGCGCTGGTGATGGCAAGTCAGTCCGCGGTGGGAGAGAAGCCGTCGACGTTTACCGGGACGCATGTCGTCTACACTTCGAGCGAGCCCGCGATCGCTTCGGCGTGGGTTTACTATCCTGCGCAATTCGAAAACAAAGCCAAACGCATCGAGGCGCTGCCCGCGCAGTTCTGATTCGATTTCCACTCAAAGCCCCGTGACTGGCAGTAGCGGGGCTTTTTTTTGTCCTCGTACTTCCTTAAACTCTCGCAACACGTAGGCGTGTAGCTCAGCTGGTTAGAGCACCACCTTGACATGGTGGGGGTCGTTGGTTCGAGTCCAATCGCGCCTACCAATTCTGACCGCGAAGCCAGTGCCACTGGCTTCTGTTATTTTAAGCGTTCCTCATGCCGCAAGTACGACTGCCCGACGGCAGCACTCGAAAATTCGATTCACCCTTGACGGTGCAAGACCTCGCGTCCAGCATCGGACCCGGTCTCGGTAAAGCCGCTCTCGCCGGCAAGGTGAACGGCAAACTGGTTGATACGTCGTTTTTGATCGATGGCGATAGCGATGTCGCCATTGTCACCGACAAAGACGCCGAAGGTCTTTCTATCATTCGTCATTCGACCGCGCACTTGCTTGCCCATGCGGTCAAGGAGTTGTTCCCCAGTGCGCAAGTGACGATCGGCCCAGTGATCGAAAACGGTTTCTACTACGATTTTTCGTTCGAACGCCCGTTTACTCCTGAAGATCTCGCGGCGATCGAAAAGCGCATGAGCGAGATCGCGCACCGCGATCTCAAGGTGAATCGCGAGCTGATGCCGCGCGACGAGGCAGTCGCGTATTTCAAAAATATGGGAGAGCGCTACAAGGCCGAGATCATCGCGGCGATTCCCGCGAACGAAGAGATATCGCTTTACCGGCAGGACAATTTCGTTGATCTCTGCCGTGGTCCGCACGTGCCTTCCACGGGCAAGCTCAAAGTTTTCAAGCTGATGAAAGTCGCCGGAGCGTACTGGCGCGGCGATTCAAAAAACGAAATGCTCCAACGGATCTATGGCACGGCGTGGACGAAGAAAGAGGAGCAGGATGCGTACGTGCACCGGCTCGAAGAAGCCGAGCGCCGCGATCATCGAAAGCTCGGACGTCAGCTCGATCTTTTTCATACACAGGAAGAAGCGCCAGGGATGGTTTTCTGGCACCCGAAGGGATGGGTGTTGTATCAGATCATCGAGCAATACATGCGAAAGATTTTTCGCGATAACGGCTATCAGGAGATTCGTACTCCGCAGATCCTCGATCGCTCGTTGTGGGAACGTTCGGGGCACTGGGAAAATTTCCGCGAGTACATGTTCACGACAGAGTCTGAATCGCGCGATTTCGCGGTCAAGCCGATGAATTGTCCTGGCCATGTGCAGGTGTTCAACCAAGGGATCAAAAGCTATCGCGATCTGCCGTTGCGTCTGGCTGAATTCGGCTCGTGTCATCGCAACGAGCCTTCGGGCGCGCTGCACGGTCTCATGCGAGTGCGCGGTTTCGTGCAGGACGACGCGCACATTTTTTGCACCGAACCGCAGATTCAGGACGAGGTCGTCAAGTTCATCGAAGTCCTGATGGACGTCTACAGTGACTTCGGTTTTAGTGAAGTTCTAACCAAGCTCTCGACGCGGCCCGAAAAGCGCGTGGGAAGCGACGAACAATGGGACAAAGCCGAAACCGCTTTGTGCGAAGCACTCGAGCGCAAAGGCTTGCAGTGGGAGTTGCAACCGGGAGAAGGCGCATTTTACGGACCCAAAATCGAGTTTTCGCTGACCGACAGTTTGGGACGCGTCTGGCAGCTCGGTACGATGCAGTTGGATTTTTCGATGCCCGAGCGCCTCGGCGCGACCTACGTTGGCGAAGACAACGAAAGAAAGATTCCGGCCATGCTCCATCGAGCGATTTTAGGATCGCTCGAGCGGTTCATCGGGATTCTCATCGAACATTACGCAGGGGCGTTTCCGCTCTGGCTTGCGCCTGTTCAAGCCGCGGTGCTGAACATTTCGGCAGCGCAAGCGGGCTACGCCGAAAGTATCGCGCAAAACCTTGTCGAGAATGGTTTTCGTGCTTTCGCTGACTTGAGAAACGAAAAGATTAACTATAAAATCCGCGAGCACAGTTTGCACAAGCTGCCTTACCAGATCATCGTCGGTAACAAGGAAATGGCGGCGCAAATGGTTGCCGTGCGTACCCGACAGGGCGCCGATCTGGGTCAAATGAGTTTGTCCCGATTGATCGAGCGCTTGAAAAGCGAGGGCCGCACGGCTTAATTTTTGGAGGTAAGCGTATCGCTCAAGAAAAGGACACGCGGATTAACGGAGAGATAACCTCTCCCGAAGTTCGTTTGATCGGAGTTAACGGAGAAGCAATCGGCGTCGTCAGTATCAGCGCGGCCAATGCGATGGCCGAGCAGGCGGAAGTGGATCTGGTCGAAATCGCTCCCACGGCGAAACCGCCGGTGTGCCGTTTGATGGATTTCGGGAAGTTCAAGTATCGCGAAAGCAAGAAGAAACACGAAGCCAAGCTCAAGTTAAAGCAGGTTCAGGTCAAGGAAATCAAGTTCAGGCCGGGAACGGACGAAGGCGATTACCAAGTCAAACTTCGAAACCTTATCCGGTTTCTGGAGGAGGGAGATAAGACGAAAATCACCTTGAGGTTTCGCGGCAGAGAGATGGCGCACCAGGAATTTGGCGTGCGGCTTCTTGAACGAGTGCAAGGCGATTTGGCGGCGTACGGAGTGGTCGAGCAATTTCCCAAAATGGAAGGCCGGCAGATGGTGATGGTGCTGGCGCCAAAAAGAAAGTGAGAAGCCGAAGCCCTGTCATCCCCGCGGAAGCGGGGATCTCGTAAACTTAGGCTCAGTTTCCCGTCTGCGGGAATAACAAGTGGTGTTCGGGTCACAAAAGCTCAGAGCTACCCGACGCCAAGCTAGAACGGAGGGCAAATGCCCAAAATCAAAAGCAAGCGAGGCGCCGCCAAGCGCTTCATTTCCACCCGCGGCGGAATCAAGCGCACGCAAGCCAATCTGCGCCATATCCTCACTAAGAAAACGACCAAGCGCAAACGCAGACTGCGCGGCACGGTAATGCTCGACGCCAGCAACGCGCGCCAAGTGCGGGCGATGTTGCCCTACAACTAAAGGAGAGCCGGCATGCCCCGAGTTAAGCGAGGAGTGACGTCGCACGCGCGGCACAAGAGATTGCTCAAACAAGCTAAAGGTTATCGCGCGCGCAGACACAGTACGATCAAGGTTGCGAAGCAGGCTGTGATGAAGGCCGGTCAGTATGCTTACCGCGACCGGCGCAGAAAGAAACGCGAATTTCGCGCGCTGTGGATCGCGCGCATCAATGCCGCCGCTCGCGAGTGCGGGCTCTCGTACAGCGTGTTCATGAACGCGCTCAAGAAAGCCGCGATTGAAATTGACCGCAAGGTGTTGGCCGAGCTTGCGGTATCCGACAAAACTGCTTTTGCCAAGCTCGCCGATCAGGCAAAGTCGCAATTGGGCGTTTGAGTCTCGCGTATCGAAGCATACGCCCCAAGCATGGAATCCGTAGATCGTATCGTCATTGAGGCTCGCGAGCTTTTTGCCGCCATTTCAGATCCCGATGAGCTCGAGCGCGCGAAAGCACGTTTCCTGGGAAAGCACGGCGCGATAAGCGAGCTCTTCAAGAGTCTTCGTGAATTGCCGGCTGATGAGCGCGTCGCCGCCGGCGACCGAATCAACAAAGCCAAGCAGCAGTTGGAAGAAGCGCTGGGCCAGCGCCGGGAATGGATCCGCGCCCAGGCGCTCGAAGAGCGTCTTGCCGAGGAGCGCCTCGATGTTACTCTGCCTGGGCGCGGGCAAGGCGTCGGCGGTTTGCATCCTGTCACGCTCACGCTCGAGCGCATCGAGAAACTGTTCCTTTCAGCTGGATTTCAAGTTGCCACCGGGCCGGAAATCGAAACCGATTTCTACAATTTCACCGCGCTCAACATTCCGCGGAACCATCCGGCGAGGGCGATGCACGATACGTTTTATGTGGATGAAATCCATCTACTGAGGACCCATACCTCTCCCGTGCAAATTCGTTACATGCAAAGCCATCGCCCACCGGTCAAAATTATCGCGCCCGGACGCGTGTATCGTCGGGATTCGGATGTCACCCACACGCCGATGTTTCACCAGGTCGAAGGGCTTTGGGTGGACGAGCACGTGAGCTTTGCCGCGCTCAAGGGCTTGCTCAACGATTTCATGCAGAAATTTTTCGAGCGCGATGATCTGGCCACACGGTTTCGCCCGTCGTTTTTTCCTTTCACCGAGCCTTCGGCGGAAATGGACATCGCGTGCGTCCAATGTGGAGGTCAAGGTTGCCGCGTGTGCGGCGCGAGCGGATGGCTCGAAGTACTGGGAGCGGGGATGGTGCATCCAAACGTATTGGGGGAAGTTGAAATCGACAGCGAAAAATATCTGGGCTTCGCTTTCGGTCTTGGCGTCGAGCGGCTCGCGATGTTGCGATACGGAGTTAACGATCTTCGCTTGTTCTTCGAAAACGATTTGCGGTTTTTGAGACAATTCAATTGAACCCGTGAGGAGGGAGGAGAGAAGGGTGGGGAGAGAAAACCCGAACTTCTATCGAATCACCTCACACCTCACGCCTTACACCGCACTCGGAAATGAGATTCTCTGAAAAATGGCTGCGCACATTCGTGGATCCACCGATCGGAAGCGAAGATCTGGCGAATGCGCTCACCATGGCGGGACTTGAAATCGAGTCGGTCGAGCCGGCGGGGCCGCCTTTCGAGAAAGTCATCATCGCTGAGGTGCTTGACGTCAAGCCGCATCCCAATGCCGATCGTCTCAGCGTTTGCTCGGTCGCGACCGGCGCCGAGGGTTCGCTGCAAATCGTCTGCGGCGCCCCGAACGTCGCGCAGGGAATGAAAGTCCCGTGCGCGCTTCCCGGCGCACAACTTCCTCAGGGCTCGATTGGCGCGGCAACGGTTCGAGGGATTCGCTCCGAGGGTATGCTTTGTTCGGCTAAAGAGCTGGGTCTGAGCGACGATGTCTCGGGTTTACTCGTGCTCGACCGGGACGCGAACGTGGGCGAGGACCTTCGCGCGGCACTTGAGCTCGACGATTCACTGTTCACGCTCAAACTTACGCCCAATCGCGGAGATTGCCTAAGCGTCTATGGCGTCGCGCGCGAAGTCGCGGCGATTACGGCGACGACACTCAAAGCGCCCGAGGCTGCATCAATCAACATTTCGGCAAAGAAAGCGCTTCCCGTTCGAGTCGCCGAGCCTGCTGCGTGTCCACTCTATTGCGGCAGGGTGATTAGCGGAATCAACATGCGCGCGCCGATTCCGGCCTGGATGTCGCGCCGTCTTGCAAAGAGCGGAGTGCGCAGCCATGGCGCGGTCGTGGATGTCACCAACTATGTCATGCTCGAGTTAGGGCAGCCGCTCCATGCTTTCGATCTCACGAAAATCAGCGGTGCGGTCTCCGTCCGCTTCGGCAAAACAGGCGAAAAGCTTGAACTCATCAATGGCGAAGCAGTGCGTCTCGATCCGGGATTTCTCGTTATCGCCGACGAGAAAAATCCCCTTGCGCTCGCCGGAATCATGGGAGGACAGCCAAGCGCGATCGGGGAAGAGACGCGCGACCTCTTTCTCGAATCGGCGTTTTTTGAACCCTCGACCATCGCAGGAAAGGCGCGCGAGTTGAATCTCGCTACCGACTCGGCCTATCGCTTCGAGCGCGGTGTGGATTTTCTGGCGACGCGCGATGCGCTCGAGCGCGCGACTGCGCTCCTCTTGTCGATCTGCGGCGGAGAGGCGGGGCCGATTTCGGAAGCCGCGGGGACGTTACCTGCGCGCGAACCGATCCCGCTTCGCGCCTCTCGCCTTTTTCGCGTACTCGGTGTGAACATCAGCGAAACTGAGATGAGCTCGATTCTGCGGCGTTTGCAATTCAGTTTCTCGGCGCAAAAGGATGCTCTGTATGTACTGCCTCCGAGCTTTCGTTTCGATTTGAAAATAGAGGAAGACTTGATCGAGGAACTCGCGCGGCTTTATGGCTACAACCGGATACCGCCGATACCGGGAGAAGCGCCGCAGACAATCTTGCCGCAAACCGAGACGGCGCGGAGCATGACCGCGATCAAAGCTCGTCTGACCGCGCGCGATTATCACGAGATCGTCAGTTACAGCTTTGTGGATTCGGAACTGAATTTGGATCTTGGTCAAACCGGCGATGCGGTCAAGCTCGTCAATCCGCTATCGAGCGAAATGGCCGTTTTGCGAACCAACCTCGCGGTTGGGCTGATCGAGTGTCTTCGGGCGAACGTCAAGCGCAAGCAATCGCGGGCGCGTGTTTTTGAATCAGGCACGGTCTTTTTGGTTGGCGTCGAAGCGTACCAGGAGACGGAAAGGTTGGCTGGACTGGTTTACGGGACGGTAGCGCCTGAGCAATGGGGCGTTGATCCGCGTCTCGTCGACTTTTACGATGTCAAAGCCGACGTCGAAGCGCTTTTTCACCCACAGAATGTCAAGTTCGCGTTGGCGGAGTATCCCGCGCTTCATCCCGGCAAATCTGCACGCATCCTGCTGAATCAGAAAGAAGTCGGTGTCGCCGGTCAGCTTCATCCCGGTTTGCAGCAGCGTTACGAGTTACCGCTGCCGGTATTCCTTTTCGAAGTCGATCTTGGCTCGCTGATCGGGCGAACGCTCCCTGCGGTGGAGGAGGTCTCGAAATTTCCTCCCGTGCGCAGAGATTTGGCGGTTATCGTTCCAGAAGTGCTCGAAACAGGAGAAGTGTTGGATGCGATGAGGGCGAAGGCGCCACCTCAAGTGAGCGAAGTAGGGCTCTTCGATGTCTATCGCGGAGAGCCTCTTGCGGTTGGGGAAAAAAGTCTTGCTTTCCGAGTTTTATTCCAAGATACTCAGAAAACTCTTAATGATGAAGAAGTTGAAGCGATCATGGCGGACTTCGCGGTATTTCTGGGCGATCGATTCAACGCGAGATTACGAGAGCAGGGGGTGAAATGACATTGACTCTGACCAAGGCGGAACTCGCCGAAATGCTGTTCGAGCAAGTAGGACTCAACAAACGAGAAGCCAAGGACATGGTGGAATCGTTTTTCGATGAAGTAAAGGATGCGCTCGTCGCCGGCGAAGGTGTCAAGCTCTCAGGCTTCGGCAATTTTCAGTTGCGCGACAAACCCGAGCGGCCGGGAAGAAACCCCAAGACGGGCGAGGAGATTCCGATCACGGCGAGACGGGTCGTGACTTTTCATTCGAGTCAAAAGCTCAAAGCCCTGGTGGAGAACAATTTCGATCGAAACAAACGAGGCCTTGTTGAGTGAGCGAGCTTCCCCCCATCCCCGCCAAGCGCTACTTCACCATCGGGGAAGTCTCCGAACTGTGCGGAGTCAAACCACATGTCCTGCGCTATTGGGAGCAGGAATTCAATCAGTTGAAGCCGGTCAAGCGCCGCGGCAACCGCCGCTACTATCAGCACCACGAGGTCCTGCTGATCCGGCGCATTCGCGAACTGCTCTATGAGCAGGGGTTTACCATCGCTGGCGCGCGCAATCAATTGGAGGAAGGAGCGTCAGCGGTGGCTAAAGCGTCCGGCGTGGATTTTGCCCGGCTCAAACGCGAGCTCAAGACCGTGATCGAGATCCTGCAGACGCGGGCTTGAAAAGTAGGGCTGAGGAACCGGTTTTGCTAAATTCTCGGTGCTGACCACTGTTATACTTCCTTCATTCGGGGCGTAGCGCAGCCTGGTAGCGTACCTGCATGGGGTGCAGGTGGTCGGAGGTTCAAATCCTCTCGCCCCGACCAGCACCGAGATTGAAGATCGAGGGATCTAGGATTGAGGGCACCACTGCAATACTGGTCTGGCTGGTCCTTCGGTAACTTCAAGACTCAAACCTCACTCCTCAATCCGAGATGCGCATTCTCCTGAGCAACGACGACGGGTACTTTGCGCCCGGGCTCGTCTGCCTCGCCGAGACCCTGTCTTCCATCGCGGAGATTACCGTTGTCGCTCCCGAACGCGACTATAGCGGGGCCTCCAATTCGCTAACCTTGGATCGTCCGCTCATCGTCCGGCAATCTCACAACGGCTTCTACTTCGTCAACGGTACCCCGACCGACTGCGTACATCTCGCCGTGACCGGTCTCCTCGATCAGCTTCCCGATATGGTGATCTCCGGAATCAACCATGGCGCGAACATGGGCGACGATACGATCTATTCAGGCACGGTCGCCGCGGCAACCGAGGGCTTTCTGCTCGGGATTCCGTCGCTTGCGGTGTCACTTGTCTCGCAGTCCGGTGGAAATGATCGCACTGCGGCGCGATTTGTCTGCGAGCTGGTCAGGCGTTTTCGCGAGCGGCCACTCGAACCTCCCGTGCTCCTCAATATCAACGTTCCCGACGTTCCCTTCGAGCAACTGAAAGCGACGAGGGTGACAAGGCTCGGCAAGCGCCATAAGGCTAAACCCGTGGTCAAGTCAACCAATCCGCGCGGAGAAATTGTTTACTGGGTGGGTGCGGCGGGAGACGCGCAGGACGCAGGCCCGGGGACCGATTTCTTTGCCGTGTCGCAAAACGAGGTTTCGGTCACGCCGCTGCAAATGGACCTAACGCGGCACTCGCAACTCGAAGTCGTCCGGGATTGGTTGTCATGACCAAAGGAGTCGGCATGACTTCGCAGCGTACGCGGCTGCGAATGGTCGCCCGGCTGCGCGAGGAGGGCATCAAGGACGAAACCGTCCTTTCGGTGCTGAGCTCGATTCCGCGCCATCTGTTCATCGAAGGCGCGTTGGCGAGCCGGGCGTACGAAGACATTCCCCTCCCAATCGGCTTCGGCCAGACGATCTCGAGTCCGTACATCGTTGCGCGCATGAGCGAATTGCTGCGCGCCGGAGGCCCGCTCGACAAGGTGTTGGAGATCGGCACAGGCTGCGGCTATCAAACCGCCGTCTTAGCCCGGCTCGCGAATGAAGTGTATTCTATTGAACGCATCGGCGCGTTGCTCAACAAAGCGAGAACCGTCATCAAGGAACTTCGTTTGTCGAACGTGAGATTCAAGCATGGCGACGGATTACTGGGACTTCCCGAGCAGGGGCCCTATGACGCGATGATCGTTACCGGAGCTATGACCCACGTACCCGACGCGTGGCTTGCGCAGCTCAAGAACGAATCGCGGCTGGTGCTGCCCAAAGGCAACGCCGAACAGAGCCTGTGCGTCATTCAAAAGAAGGCCGGAACAATTTCGGAGAAAGCTCTTGAGCCGGTGCGCTTCGTTCCCATTCTGCCGGGGGTTGAATGAGGTTGCGCGCCGCGGCCCCGATTCTAATCGCAACGTTTGTCGCGGGCTGCGAAACCGCGCCGCCCAGAGCGCCTGTGACAGAACGCACTCCAGAGCGAGAGCAGTCCCTGGCCAGACCCACGCTTCCGGCGCCTCAAGCGAAGAGCGACGTCTATACCGTGAAAAAAGGCGACAGCGTATACAGTATCGCCCTCGAGCACGGTCTGGATTACCGCGAGCTCGCCGCGATGAACAACATGACTCCGGCCGCGACGATTCGGATCGGTCAACAGTTGCGCGTCCGAAAAGCGGTCCTCGGCGCGGAGACAGCTGAGGCCGAAGATGGGGCGACGACAGTGCCGCTGGCGACTTCACCTCCGATCCTCGGTGCGGCGATCCCCGCGGAAACAGCACCGGTCGCCGCTCCGCCGGGAACGCTCAAGTCACAACCGAAAGCAGTGAAGGCGCCTTTTTCCGAGCAGGCGCTTGCGGAACTCATTGGCGTTACACCGCCGCCGCAGCCTGAGCCGCTTCCCCCGATGGTCGTGAAAATCGATCCCAAGCCCGAAGCCGCTGTACCTGCTCCTCCGCAAGACGGAGAAGACGCAGTGGACTGGGGTTGGCCGGCCAAGGGGAAAATTCTCTCTCCTTTCAGCGACAGCGCCAAAGGCGTGGATATCGCCGGGAAAGCCGGGCAGCCAGTGGTCGCGACTGCGGGCGGCAAAGTGGTTTACAGCGGGAGCGGGCTGCGCGGCTACGGCAAGCTCATCATCATCAAGCACAATAAGACTTATCTCTCCGCCTACGCACACAACAAAAGTATATTCGTGAAAGAAGGCGAAACGGTCGTGAAGGGGCAGAAGATCGCGGAGATGGGAAACTCGGACTCCGAAGAGGTCAAGTTGCACTTCGAAATTCGACGCCTCGGAAAGCCCGTTGATCCCCTGCGTTATCTGCCGGATGAGAAAGCTTCATGAAGTTCGAAGACTTGGACGAAAGCTTCAATCCCGAGGCGCACGACAAGGAGAGCGAGGCCGACGCGATCAGCGGCGATCTGATGACCGATGTTACGCAGATTTATTTGAACGACATCGGCAAGAATCCGCTGTTGAGTCCGGACGAGGAACACACCCTCGCGCTCGAAGTCAAGCTCGGCAGCTTGAGCGCGCGGCAGAAAATGATCGAGCACAATCTGCGGCTCGTGGTGAACATCGCGAAGCACTACGCCGGACGCGGGCTTTCGCTTCTCGACTTGATCGAGGAAGGCAATCTGGGACTCATTCACGCGCTCGAAAAATACGACCCCGAGCGCGGGTTTCGCTTGTCCACTTATGCGACATGGTGGATTCGCCAATACATCGAGCGCGCGATCATGAACCAGTCGCGCACGATCCGTCTTCCCGTACACGTGATCAAGGATTTGAACACTGTGCTACGCGCGCTGCGTTATCTCGAAACTCAATTGACTCGCGAAGCGACTGCCGAGGATGTCGCACACTTGCTCGGACGGCGAGTGGACGAAGTACGGCGCTTGATCGCTCTAAACGAACGCATCGCCTCGCTCGATGCGCCGCTCGATATCGATCCCATGCTTTCGGTCGGCGACGCGATCGCCGATGAGATCAATCCGCGTCCCGATCAGCGCTTCGAGAACCTTGAGCGCGAAGCGTGTCTGCGCGAATGGCTGGCACAGCTCTCGAACAAACAACGTTGCGTGATCGAGCGGCGCTACGGACTCGACGGCGGCGAGGCGTGCACGCTGGAACAAGTTGCCGAAGCGCTCGAACTCACGCGCGAGCGCGTCCGCCAGATCCAGATCGAAGCGCTCCAACAACTGCGCGAGATCCTGCAAAAGAGCGGCGTCTCGAAGGATGTTCTGCTGTAGAACGACTAATACCCGTCATTGCCTCTGGGATTACGGCGCTGCTTGCAGCGCCTTCTGCAGTTTGCGATTGCCGTCTCCCACGTATGCCGCTCGGCCGGATACTATTCCAGTCCTCTGTTCTCTCTCCTCTGCAGTAATTGCAACTCCCCCTGTAGCTTTTACAGCTTGGGAAGTGTCCGGATGAGAACAAGTCGCTGTTTTGCCGCTCAATACGACAAGCATGCGTTTTGCATTCGTCATGAGCATTGCATGGATTCGAGGTTGGATATGAAACTCTTCATCGCTGTTTTGGCTTGGGCATTGGCGGGAACGGCGCTCGCCGATTGCAGGGACGATCTCGCCGAAGTGGACAAGCTAATTGCCGAGGTCGAGATGGGCCAGGCGCAACAGGCACAAATTTCGCAGCAGCGCGAAGCGGCGCTCCTGCTCATGAATAGCGGCAAGGACGACCTGTGCCAGAACGTGGTGAACGGAATGGAAGACTCGCTCGAACGTCAGCGCGAAGCCAACATGATGGCGCGCGAACGCAACGAGGAGTTGCGGGAGGTCAAAGGGGCGACTCCGATTCCGGCGGCTCAAGGCGTTGTGCGAGCGAGCAAGGTCATCGGTCTCCCGGTCAAGAACAAAAAGGGCGACAAGCTCGGGACGATTGAAGATATCGCAATCGACGCTTCCAGCGGAGTCGCCGCGTATGTGGCGCTCGCGCACGGCGGAATTCTGGGGCTGGGCGAGAAATGGATCGCGGTACCTTGGCGGGAAATGTCGCGCACCAAGGATGAAGATGCGATCGTCGTCGAAATCGCCGAGGAGTCGGTCAAAAAAATGACCGGATTCGACGAGGACAACTGGCCGCAGACGTACGACGCTCATTGGAAGACCGATGCGGGTGCGGCCGGGCCGGCACGCGCGCCGGCCAAGTGATTCGGCTCACTCTCCCGGCAAGATGTAGGTGAGCGTGTGATGCGTGAACGGCTTGCCGTCGAGGCTCGCGCATTCGGCCACGCCGTAGACCAGCCTTTTTCCGAATTTCAGGACTTTCGCGCTGCACAGAAAGTCTTCCTCACCGGCGCCGTTCAAGAACGCGGTCTTGAGATCGAGCGTGACCGACTTATCGTGCTGACCGCGATCGGTCATAATCGCGAACCACATCGCTACGTCCGCTGCCGCGATCAACACCGGGCCGGCGATGATTCCTCCAGGGCGCAGGAAAACTTTCTGAAACGGCACGCGCAAGGTGCATTCTCCCGCGTCAATTTCGGCAAGTTTGAACCCGTACGCCTGTATGAACGGGGTTTCGCCGAGAATCTTCTCGAGTTCCTGTTCAGTAACTGCGAGCGGCACGATTCGGTCCTCTTCAGTTTTCGATGAGGAGGGCGGCGGCGACGCGTCGGCCCTCGGCGGTCAGAATATTGTAGGTCCGGCACGCCGCGCGGGTGTCCATGACTTCCAGTCCGACTTGCGCTTCGACGAGCGATTGCGCGAGATGGAGCGGGGGAAAGCGAAGCCGCCTGCCCGTTCCCAGCAAGACGATGTCGGGCTTCAAGCTTTCGACAAATTCGAAGTGTTCCGGCTTGAGATCTTCGAAGCTTGTGGCGTTCCAGTCCTCCACCCGGTCGCTGAGCACGATGACGCTGCTGTCGAAACGCCGTTGATTCACGATCACGTAATTCTCGTCATAAGCTGTAATGCGGTTTTCACCGCCCGACAAAAAGTCCGCGTTCAGTTTCATTTTATTCGTGTTGCTCGCGCGATTGCGAAAGCGTTCTTGCCCGCTTTCTTGGCTCGATGCATGGCGGCATCGGTGCATTGAATCGCGCCGAGGCGTCCTCGGCATGATCGGGAAAAAGGCCGATGCTCGCGGTCACCGCCATGGTTCGACCTTCGAGACTCCACGGCTCATCCACAACCGAGAGAAGTTTCTTGGCGGCGCACGGCGCCGAGCGAAAACTCATCACACGGATCCTCGTTCGAACAGATTGGACTCGTGAATAAGACGTGTCAACCGCCTATCGTGACGCTTGTCGCCGCGAATTTCCGCTAAAATTGCCGCGTTTCCTCCAAGGCCGCACCAAGATGGAAAGTTTTTCGCGTATTAAACGCCTCCCGCCTTACGTATTTAACATCACTACGGAACTCAAAGCCGCGGCGAGAAAACGCGGCGAGGACGTGATCGATTTCGGCATGGGCAATCCCGATGGGCCGACACCGAAACACATTGTCGACAAGCTGATCGAATCGGTGCAACGCAACGACACCCATCGGTATTCGACTTCAAAAGGCATTCCACGCCTGCGCCGCGCAATCTGCAATTGGTACAAGGCTCGATTCAATGTTGATCTGAATCCGGAAAACGAGGCGATCGTTACCATAGGATCGAAAGAAGGAATCGCGCATCTTACGCTCGCGACTCTCGACCAGGGCGATACCGTTCTCGTCCCCGATCCGAGCTATCCGATTCATATCTACGGCCCGGTGATCGCGGGGGCGGACATACGCAGAATTCCCATCGTTCCGGGCGTGGACTTCTTCGGCGAGTTGGCTAAGGCGATGAAGGATTCGTACCCCAAGCCGAAGATGCTCATCCTCAATTTTCCGAGCAATCCGACCACCCAATGCGTTGATCTGGCCTTCTTCGAGCGTATTGTCGAACTGGCTTCCGAGCATGGCGTGTGGGTCGTGCACGATATCGCGTACGCCGACATCGTTTTCGACGGTTATCGGGCGCCTTCGATTTTGCAGGTGCCTGGCGCGCGCGCAATCGCCGTGGAATTCTTTACGCTGTCGAAAAGCTACAACATGCCCGGCTGGCGGGTGGGGTTCATGGCCGGCAACTCCAAGCTCGTCTCCGCGTTGGCGCGGATGAAAAGCTATCACGACTACGGATCGTTTACCCCGATTCAGGTTGCCGCGATAGTCGCGCTCGATGGTGCGCAGGACTGCGTGGAAGGGATTCGCCGCACTTATGAGAGCCGCCGCGATGCTTTATGCAAAGGACTGAACCAGCTCAACTGGGCGATCGAACCTCCCAAAGCGACCATGTTTGTCTGGGCAAGAGTTCCCGAAGCGTATCGCGAGCTGGGATCCATCGAATTCTCCAAAAAGCTATTGCGCGACGCCAAAGTTGCGGTCTCGCCCGGCCTCGGTTTCGGCGAATACGGCGACGGTCATGTCCGTTTTGCGCTGATCGAGAATGAAGCCCGCACTCGCCAGGCCTTGCGAGGTATCAAGGAGATGTTCAAGAAAGATGGCCTGTTGAGCAGGCAGCGGGTCGCATGAAGCCGATCAATGTCGCCTTGCTTGGAATCGGCACGGTAGGCGGCGGCACTTATGCCGTGTTGGCGCGCAATCAAAGCGAGATTGCACGCCGCGCCGGCCGGGCAATCGTCGTAAAAGTGATCGCCGACAAGGACCTTGCCAAAGCCCGGCAAATTGCTGGGGACAAGGCAATGATAGTCGCCGACGCGTTTGAAGCCGTTCGCGATCCAGAGATTGACATCGTTGTCGAATTGATCGGTGGCGTGACTGTTGCAAGAGAACTGATTCTTGCCGCGATCGAGAACGGCAAGCACGTGGTCACCGCAAACAAAGCTCTGCTGGCGCAGTATGGAACCGAAATCTTCTCCGCCGCGCACAAACGAGGAGTGATGGTCGCTTTCGAAGGCGCGGTCGCGGGAGGGGTTCCCATCATCAAAGCGCTGCGCGAGGGACTCAGCGCAAATCGAATCGAATGGATTGCCGGAATTATCAATGGCACGAGCAACTACATCCTCTCCGAGATGCGCAGCAAAGGCGTCTCGTTCAAGCAGGCGCTTGCCGATGCGCAGAAGTTGGGCTACGCCGAAGCCGATCCGACTTTCGACATCGAAGGCATTGACGCCGCCCATAAGCTCACGATCATGGCGGCGATCGCCTTCGGCATTCCCATGCAGTTCGCGCGTTGCTACACCGAAGGCATCTCCAAACTCACGCGCGAAGATATTCGCTACGCCGAAGACCTTGGCTACCGAATCAAACTGCTCGGGATCACCAGGAGGACGGCCGAAGGAATCGAACTTCGCGTGCATCCCACGCTGATTCCGGCTAAGCGCTTGATCGCCAATGTCGAAGGGGTGATGAATGCGATTCTGGTCAAAGGCGACGCAGTCGGGGCGACGCTGTACTACGGCGCAGGAGCAGGCGCTGAGCCGACCGCGTCGGCAGTGGTCGCCGATCTCGTCGATGTGACTCGTCTCCATACCGCCGATAGCGAGCACCGCGTTCCCCACCTCGCTTTTCAGCCCGACCAGTTATCCGACGAGCCGATACTGCCAATTTCGGAAGTGAAGACTTCGTACTATCTGCGGCTGCGCGCCTATGACAAACCCGGAGTTTTGGCCGACGTGACACGGATTCTCGCCGACCGTTCGATTTCGATTGACGCCATGCTGCAGAAAAAGCCCGAAGCAGGCGAGGAGAAAGTTGACATCGTCATGCTCACGCATTTGGCGTTGGAGAAGAACGTCAACGCCGCAATCGAAAAAATCGAGGCGCTTTCGACGATCGCGGGCAAAGTTATTCGTCTGAGGCTCGAGGAACTGAGTCGCTAGTGTGGTGTGTCAAAAATAACTAGCATAATTCTTGCATGTCGTTCGGGGTATTCTCCAATGGAGGAATCCCGAATGAGAACCGGACGACCGAAGAACGAATTGGTGTTGAGCGG
>JBOIGA010000012.1:0-28733 GCA_050741875.1 Burkholderiales bacterium | reverse complement strand
CGCAAAGACAGCGAACCGGGCTTTGCCCATCTTCGCGTGTAGCCAACCCATTCTCGTCGAAACGCGATCCGTGTGCGACTTAATCAGAGGTTCCTTAATAGGGAGCTTGCGAATTGTACCTGCGATGGGACTGTGCTAAAACGCCTGTGTGAATCATCACGATGAGCTCAAGAGAGCGGCGGCGTGTGCCGCCATGGCGTATGTTCGAGGCCACGGCGTCATCGGAGTCGGAACGGGTTCGACGGTCAATTTTTTTATCGCCGAGCTTGGCAAAATCCGGATCGAGGGCGCGGTCGCCAGCTCGGAAGCGAGCGCGCGGCTTCTCACACAGTCCGGAATTCGCGTGATCGAGATGAACAATGCGCCCGAAATTCCCGTCTACGTTGATGGAGCCGACGAAGTGACGAGCGCGCTGACGATGATCAAGGGCGGCGGCGGGGCTTTGACTCGCGAGAAAATCCTCGCTTCAGCGGCGCGCAAGTTCGTCTGCATCGCCGATGAGAGCAAATTGAAAGAGACGCTCGGGGATTTTCCGGTCGCAATCGAGATCCTTCCCATGGCGCGCGAGTTCGTTTGCCGCGAGATCGCGAAACTCAAGGGACAACCGAAACTGCGCGAAGGGTTCACTACCGACAACGGTAACGCGATCATCGACGTGCGCGGATTCGACTTCTCCGATCCGCTCGCGCTCGAGACCGCGCTCGATCAAATCCCCGGAGTCGTCGCCAACGGCATCTTCGCACGACGTCGCGCCGACGTTCTTTTGCTCGCGCGCCGTTCGAAGGTGGACACTATTGCTTCATAGAACTGTCACACAGTCGCTTTAGGCTGCTCGTAGGAGGTATAGGCATGCAACAAGAACATATTTCCAAGCGCTTCGATGCCGAACTCGAAGCTTTGCGCTCGAAAGTCCTGCAGATGGGAGGATTCGTCGAGCAGCAGATCGCGCGCGCGATCGAGGCCCTCACCACGGGCAATCGTCAGCTCATCGACCAAGTGATCGCTGACGACCATCGGGTCAACGCTATGGAAGTCAAGATCGACGAAGAGTGTTCGATGATCATCGCCAAGCGGCAACCGACGGCGGTGGATCTGCGCATGATGATCATGGTCATCAAGACGATCACCGATCTCGAGCGCATCGGCGATGAAGCCGAGAAAATCGCTCGCATGGCGAAGCTCATCTACCAGGCCGAGCGTTTCCATACCCCGCGCTTCACCGAAATCAAACATGTCGCCGACATGGCGATCAATATGTTGCGCACTTCGCTCGACGCTTTCGCCCGCCTCGATTTGACCGCGGCGGCGCGGGTCGTGCGCCAGGATGTTTCCGTTGACGAAGAGTTTCGCGGAATCATCCGGCAGCTCATCACCTTCATGATGGAAGATCCGCGCACGATCACAATGTCGCTCGAGACGCTGTTCGTCGCCAAGGCGGTCGAGCGCATCGGCGACCACGCCAAAAACATGGCCGAATACGTGGTCTACCTCGTCAAAGGCAAAGACGTTCGCCACCTCCCGGTTGAGGACATGGAACGCGAAACGATCGGTGCTCCCCAAACTTGAGCGAGCGCTCGGTGCAGGAATCGCTACTCGCCGCCGTTGATCTGGGCTCGAACAGCTTTCGGCTGCAAGTCGCCCGCTCGATGGGCGACCAAATCTATCCGCTGGATTCGTTAAGCGAAAAGGTCAGGCTCGCGGGCGGGCTCGATTCCCAGCGACGCCTCGATGACGAATCGCAGGAACGCGCGCTCGAATGCCTTGAGCGCTTTGCCGAGCGGTTGCGCAAGTTTCCGAAACGCGCCGTGCGAGCGGTCGGCACCAACACGCTGCGAGTCGCCAAAAACGGTCCGGCATTTTTGAAACGGGCGGAAGCGGCGTTGGGCTTTCCGATCGAAGTCGTGGCGGGACGCGAGGAAGCCAGGCTGGTCTACCTCGGCGTGTCGCACAGCCTGCCGCCCTCCGATCAACCTCGCCTTGCCGTGGATATCGGCGGCGGCTCGACCGAATTCATCATCGGCGAAGGCTTCGTTCCGCGCCAGATGGAAAGCCTGTACATGGGCTGCGTCGGTTATTCGCTCAAGTTTTTCCCCGATGGAAAGATCGGCAAGAAAAACCTTGCGGCGGCGATCCTCGCCGCGCGCGGCGAACTGCAGGCGATCGGCGGCGATTTTTCCGGCGATCGTTATGGCGAAGCGGTCGCGTCCTCGGGAACGGCGCGGGCGCTGCAAGACATTTTGCAGCTCAACAACTATTCGAATGGCGAGATCACTCCCGAGGCGCTCGAACGCTTAAGCGCGGTGATGCTCAAGGCGGGAGACTGGCGCGACCTCGACCTGCCCGGTTTGCGCGCTGAGCGTGCTCCGGTTCTCGCGGGCGGCGTGGCTATCATGAGCGCGGTGCTGGCCGAGCTTGAAATTGCGCGCATGACCGTCGCCACCGGTGCGTTGCGCGAAGGGATTCTCTACGATCTTCTCGGCCGGTTTCACGCGAGCGATCTGCGCGAGACCACCGTCGAGGAGTTCATGCGGCGCTATCACGTGGATGGCGCGCAGGCCGAACGCGTGTCCAAGCTTGCGCGTGAATTCCTAAAACAGCTCGATCCCGAGAGCGACGAACTTCACCTGATCTGGGCGGCGAAGCTGCATGAGATCGGAATTTCAGTCGCGCATTCGGGATACCACAAGCATTCGGCATACATCATTCAGAACGCCGACATGCCCGGTTTTTCGCGCGGCGATCAGGAGCGTCTCGCGCTCCTCGTTCTCGGCCACCGGGGATCGCTCAAGAAACTTCCCGAGCCGATCAGCGATGACGTTTGGAAAATGTTGATGGCGCTTCGGCTCGCCGCGCTCGTTTACCGCAGCCGGCGCGAGCTCAAACTCCCGGCTTTCACGCTCGCGGTGAGAAAAAACAGCGTCGAACTGCGCATTGACGAAGCCTGGCTCGACGAACATCCGCTTACCGCGGCCGCGCTCGAAAGCGAGAGGAACGAATGGAAAAAGGTCGAGCTTCGCGTCGTCGCCGCACAGCCCGATCTTGCCAGACGGAGCGCGGCTTAGTTCAACTCCGGGGGTAGGTGATACGATGTAGATTCTCTGATTCCGGAGCCTGCCCCGGCAGGCAGTAAGCCGGAGATCACCGATCCCCCGTTTCCGCTCTAGCTTCCCGCAATTCAGTTTCGCGCTGGCGAGCCCGCCCTTCGGGAAACACCGCGCAGAATGCACTCCCCACTCCCGGCTTGCTTTCGATTTCGAGCATGGCCTGATGCCGATTCAAAACATGTTTGACGATGGCAAGACCGAGGCCCGTGCCTCCGGTTTCGCGCGAGCGGCTTTTGTCTACCCGGTAAAAGCGCTCGGTCAAACGCGGAATGTGCTCGGCTTCCATTCCGATCCCGGTGTCTTTCACGACAAAGCGCGGCTGGCGGCTTACCTCCTCCCAGGCGAGCATGATCTTGCCGCCGTCTGGGGTATAGCGGATGGCATTGCTAATCAGATTGGAAAAAGCGCTGCGCAACTCGTCTTCGCTGCCGAGAATGTGGACGTCCGATTTCAAATCGAGCCGGACCTCGTGACGTCCCCGACTTACCGACTTGGCCTCGTCATGCAGCGCGCGCGCCAGGGCCGGGACGTCCACGACCGCTTCGCTCAACGGATTCGAAGCCGATTCAAGTCGGGAGAGCGCGAGCAAGTCCTCGATGAGACGCTCCATGCGCGTCGTCTGCTCGCGCATAAGCTCGTGCGCACGCAGCAGCATCGCCCGGTCGTCGAAACTGGGGGAACTCAGCGTTTCCAAAAAACCGCCGATCACGGTAAGCGGTGTGCGCAGCTCGTGCGACACATTGGCGACAAAGTCCCGCCGCATCGTTTCGAGTTTTTCCCAGCGCGTGATGTCGCGGGAAATGACGAGTTTTTGCTGGTCGCCATAGGGAACGAGCTGCACCGACAAGCTGAAATCGCGCTCCAACGCCGGTTTCAGATGCAGCGGCTCGCGATAGTTCTCGGCCTGTACATACGCGGCGAACTGCGGCTGACGGACGAGATGCGTGATCGGCTGCCCACGATCGCGCGAAAGATCGAGTCCAAAATGCAGTTCGGCTTTCGGATTGAACCAGCGGATGCGGTCCTGCTCGTCGATGATGACGAGGCCTTCCGGCAAGGCGATGGTCGCCTGTTGAAACCGCTCGACCGCGGCCGAGAGACGCATTTCGGCATCGCGCTGAACGCGTTGCATTCTGCCGAGGTGCGCGAAAACCGAATCCCACATCCCGCTCCCCTCGGGAGTCGCCCCGGCGCCGCCATGCCTGGCCCAGCGAGAAAGCGAGGAGAGATTGCGCAGGTGGTGCAGATTGAGCAGAAGGAGAGCCGTGGCAAAGAAGATCAGCGCGCCGACTCGACCGGCGATGGGCCAGAGAATCAGCGCCGCGAGAGCGACGAGCGCCAGAGTGGTGAGAGGGCGCCCCCAGTAGTCCTTCAACGTGCTCTTTTGAAGTGGCTTGACTATCAAGCCGGGAGCTTGATTATGGCATGGACGATTCGAGCGGCGTCGGGCTCTTGCTCGCGCTGGCGCGCCGCATATCGTGCATCAGGCGGTAGCCCGCTCCACGCACGGTTTCGATGAGCCGATCGGAGCCGGTCTGTTCGAGTGCTTTACGCAGGCGCCGAATATGGACATCCACAGTGCGCTCCTCGACGAAAACGTGATCACCCCAGACGCGATCGAGAAGCTGCGTGCGCGAATGCACGCGCTCGGGGTGGGTCATCATGAAGTGCAGCAGGCGAAATTCGGTCGGTCCCAGATTCAAGTTTTGTCCATGCGCGCTGACTCGGTGCGTCACGGGATCGAGCCGCAGCCCGGACACTTCGACAACGTCGTCGGTCATCTGCGGAGCGCGCCGGCGCAGAACGGCTTTGATCCGCGCCATCAATTCGCGCGGCGAAAAAGGCTTGGTGATGTAATCATCAGCGCCCGTCTCCAGCCCAAGCAATTTGTCGGGCTCTTCGGTGCGCGCGGTCAGCATGATGATGGGAATTTCTTCGGTGCGCTTGTCGGCGCGTAAACGTCTGGCGAGCTCAATGCCGCTCACACCCGGGAGCATCCAGTCGAGCAGCACCATATCGGGAAGCGCTTCGTTCAAAAGTGCCAATGCGCGCTCGGCGGATTCGGCGATCAGCGGTTGATAGCCGCTCTGTTTGAGATTGAACCCAATCAGCTCGCAGATCGCGGGTTCGTCTTCGACCACCAGAATTGTCGCTGCCATAAAGGATTTAACAGGATTTTTAGTGTGACGATCGTATAAAATCAATGTTACAGCGCTGTGACATATTTTGCTTGCCGGCTTGGAGGTTTAAAATTAGAGCTATGAGCGAGCCAATCATTCCCACCGACATCAGATTGCATCAGAAATCGCGCGTTCTGGAGATTTCGTTCGCCGACGGAAAAACCTTTAATCTGCCCTGCGAATTTTTGCGCGTGTATTCGCCTTCGGCCGAAGTGCGCGGGCACGGGCCGGGACAGGAAGTCCTGCAAACGGGGAAGAAGAACGTCGACATAAGCAAGATCGAACCCGTGGGCAATTACGCGCTACGTTTCACTTTCTCCGATGGGCACGACACCGGAATTTACTCGTGGGACCTGCTCTACGCCTACGGTCAGAATCAGGACGACATGTGGGCGCATTATCTGAAACGCATCGAGACCGCGGGGGCGAGCCGGGAGGTCGCTTCTCCCCAGGCAGCCCCGAAGAAGGGATGCGGACATCATTAGGGAGAACGAGCTAATAGCCGCAATTCCGAGAAGCTCGCGGGGCGGCTCACCGCCCCCTTCTGCCGTTCGCATATGTTTTCTCTTTGCTCAAAGGGCGCGCATTTAATCACTTGTCGCTGCGAGAAGGAGTTTTAGCAACTTACCCGATGCAAAAAACCACCGACTTCGGCTATCAACGCGTTCCAGAAGACGAGAAGACCGCGCGCGTAGCGGGCGTTTTCCATTCGGTCGCGCCGCGCTACGACCTCATGAACGATTTGATGTCGGCGGGGCTGCATCGTTTATGGAAATCGTTCGCGGTCGAGCTTGCGCGAGTGAAGCCAGGAGAGCGAGTGCTCGATCTCGCCGGCGGAACCGGAGATGTCGCGCGCAAATTTCACCGCGCGGCAGGAGCTTCGGGCGAAGTTTGGCTCACCGACATCAACCGTTCGATGCTCAACCTCGGGCGCGACCTTCTGCTTGACCAAGGCGTCATCGTTCCTTGCGTGCAATGCGATGCCGAAAAGCTGCCTTTTCCGAAAAATTATTTCGACGTGGCCGCGGTCGCTTTCGGCCTGCGCAACATGACGCACAAGGAAGCGGCGATCGCCGAAATGTTTCGCGTGCTTCGTCCCGGCGGACGGGCGATCGTGCTCGAGTTTTCCAAAGTCTGGGAACCTTTGCGCCCGGTTTACGACGCCTATTCTTTCAACGTTCTTCCCCTGCTCGGCAAATGGGTGGCGAAAGATGAAGCGAGTTATCGCTACCTCGCCGAATCCATTCGCGTCCATCCCTCGCAAGAAGAGCTGAAGCAGATGATGCAAACCGCGGGGTTCGAACGCGTCGACTATTTTAATCTGAGCGCGGGAGTCGCCGCGGTGCATCGGGGGTATAGATTAAGTTAGATTGAGGTCTTCCGCCGAGAGGTGCAATGCGCCTGCCGATTAGCTGCATGGAGTGTTTTCGGGTGGATGGACGTCCATCCGATGTGGCTATTTCGGTGGAATTGCGCGATGACGGCCTGTACACGGCGACCTGCCCCCAAGGTCACGTCACTGTAACTGCCATCCAGGAGCAGAAGTTTGAAGTTCTATTCGATTTGGGGACGATGGCCTTGGTGGACGGCTATACCAGAGAGGCTGTTTCAAGCATTGCCGCCTCACTGGAACGCTTCTTTGAATACTACGTGTTGGTCGTATCACTAAAGCAGGGAATCGGATACGAGCAGTTCAACAAAGCGTGGAACCCGATCTCCAGGCTGTCTGAACGCCAGTTGGGTGCCTTCCTTTTCCTCTACCTGCTTGAGAATAAGAAAGCACTCGAACCCCTCATACTTGACGCGAAGCCGCAGTTCGATGATCGCAGTCGAGGAGATACGCCGACCTGGAGCACATTCAGAAACGATGTAATTCACAAGGGTTACATTCCTTCCGCGCTAGAAGTGATCGAGTATGGGAACCTGGTCTATCAGTTCATCTACCGTCTGATCGGCGAGCTGAAAGCGAACGCGGCAGAATTTATGGGTAAGGCAACAGTTCACCATCTGGCGCGTGGACACGGCGCGGCAGGTGGACAGTCGGTGAGCACGATGTCGGTTCCAACTCTAATAAGCTTGGTACATGCTCAAGGACCAGCGCGACATTTGCGCGATGCACTTCCGGGTCTCGAGAAATACAGGCGGTGGCTATATGCCAGACCTCAATCTAACCCGTAGCTGCTGCGGACGGGCCGGAGGCAGTGCTTCATCAACCGCAGGCGGTGGCCCGCCGAAGAGCACGACGTTAGGTGCCATATGATCGACGCGCTACTCATAGCCCTGATCGGCTCACTCTGGGTCCTGCTCAGGCCCGCGAAAGATTGGTACGTCGTGGAATGGCGCGCGTGCACTGACGACAGCCTGTGCTCAACCGCATTTCCGGCACCCGCTACTTTCGGGTTTAGCAAATCCAGCTTGATCGCACACAAGCTTTCGATCCACATCACAACTGGAAACAGCAGCGTCTTGCGGCAGGAAGCTGGTGGACAGATAAGCATCGCGCAGACAGCGTTTGAAAATCTTGATGCTGCGCGCTTGCATTTCGAGAGCTTGAAACGGTTGCTACCCTTTAGGGACGATTTTCCATTTCAAAAGCTGTATCTGTGGAGGATCGTCGCGCGCTCGAGAGCTAAGGCGCTCACTCTTCCTCCAGAGCAGTACTCATGCAGTACTCATCGAAGGATGGGCAGGTTCTTAGCCAACATCCGGAACATCTATGGTTCAAGCCACAATCAGAGGCATCCGTCTTGTCGCCGCAAACCGCCTAACCAATTCGAGTGCGCTCATGGAAAGGATTTCGCAAGTAAATTGCCCGCTTTGCTCTCAGGTTCTTTATCGCCTGGGTCATCTGCATGAACGAGGGGTCTGGGGAAAACTAAGGACAATCCGTCCATCAAGAGCGACAAACACGGTGACTTCATGATGTGTCCGTATTGTCACCGTCGTGGAGCGAGTTCCTAGTGCTGTCGGCGCTGGTTTCAGGGTGGCCGATCGTCAGCAATAGGCCAATGGTTCCGTTCGAGGCTGGCACTGCGGACGGGCCGCGAGCGTAGTGCTTCATCAACAGTCCATGGTGTTGGCCCGCCGCAGAGCAAAACGTTAGAGCCCAACAGAGATGGAGCCGTGGTTCATCGCCACAAGGCGATTCACGTCTGCAAACGGGGACGCATGGGCCAAGTACATCTCTTGGTCTGGCCTTAAGACGCGCGTTCCAGTTGATCGACGCAGCTATTGAGGAAACGAAATGAAAGCGATATGGCGCAACACGATTCTTGCACAAAGCGAAGACACGATCCTGGTTGAAGGGAATCACTACTTTCCTCCCGCTTCGATCAACAAAGATCATTTCAAGAAGAGCGATACTCACACGACCTGCCCCTGGAAAGGCCTTGCGAGTTACTACGATGTGGATGTGAACGGCGAAATCAACAAGGACGCCGCGTGGTATTACCCGGCGCCGAAAGACGCGGCGAGGAAAATCGAGGGTTACGTTGCGTTCTGGAAAGGCATCAAAGTAGAACAGTAGTACCGCCTCAACAACGGTTAACCCATGGTTGAGGCTGCCGCCAAGAGGCAGTCGAACGGCACGAACTCGCTACCCCCGAAGCTCGCCAAGTACTAACCTACAACTTTGGGCGGGCGCAGCGGATCGAAATCCACCCAATCTCCGTCGCGCCATTCACCTTCGGCTTTCTCGATACTCCTGGCCGGGATGGCGCGCAAAGATTTGAGCGCGAGCTCTTCTCCTCTCTCGTCTCCGGCATTCACGGCCACCATCACGCCGGCCTTCCGCTCTTTGTCTTGCTTATCGCCAAGCCCTTCCATCGCGCCGGCGACCGAGCCGGTGTAAGCCCCGACTGCCGCCCCTATTGCCGCTCCGGCAGGCCCCCCGACTGAACCTGCGACGCCTCCGGCGATTGCGCCGGCGGCGGCGCCTTTGCCCGCGCTGTCGTCACCTTCCCGCGCTCCTCTATCTTCGTCAACATCACCGCCTATCGGGTAGGTGCCGTGCTGCCCCGGAGCATTGACATGAAAGACGCTGATGTCCTCGGGCCTGAACCGTTCGCGCCGAAGAGCTTCCGCCGCCGAATCGGCTTCTTCCAAGGTATCAAACATCGCCGCAATAATCTTAGCCATCGTTTTCCTTGTTATAAATGGTTCAATAATGACAGCGAGCTAGTTTGCGAAGTTCTGGGTTCAGCTGACTTTGTCAATCTCTTCCTTGCCTATTCGGGCCTGCCAGCCGTCCGCGACAGTGGCAGAACGGTCGGCGCAGACGTCAGAAGACCATGCGCGATCAGCGCCAGTTGCATGGATCCCTTGGCGACGCGGGTTTTGAAACGCGCGTGATCAATACCGGACGGCGACCGGCGAGCCGCTGCCTTCGACCGCCGACTTCTTGCGCAAAGCAACGGACTCTGCTTCAAGTGATGCAGCGAGCGGCGCTAAGGTTTCTATCTGTCGGCGGGTTTCGTCCAGCGTTGTCGCGAATTCATCGGCGCCCGCCGAAAGAAGCTGTTCACGTTTTTTTTCCACGTCCTGGTTGAGTCCCCAGCGGCCGACGATGATCTTGAGCTCGGGAAAGCGCGAGCGCAATCTGACGCAGAGGAGCCGGGTGTGCGCCTGGCCGCGCGGAGGTGGCGCGCCGATGCATACAAGCGCGGGTCTTTTCTCCTCGACCAGTTCGAGGAGTTCCGAAGTCAGCAAAGCTTTCGTCGTCAACAGAACTTCAAAACGGTTGGGGTCGAGCAACTCCTTCAACATAAAGAGCGCGACCTCGTCGGTTTCGTCGCCCGCGGGACAGCCGAGGACCAATGCTTTTGGGGCAGAGCCGCCGGGGGCAGGCTCGGCTGTACTTTCGCGCGCTAACTCCATTCGTATCGCGGCGAGTTCTTCGGCGATTTCATGCGTCGCCTCCAGAACGAAGCGTTGGTCGGGCTCGCTCAAGTGGCCGCCGCTTACGTCACGCTCGGCAAAAAGCAGCGCCGGCAACATCACGCTGTCGAAAGTTTCCGCGAGCGAATGGGTCTTCAGATGCTCTTCTGCGACATCCTCCGCCTCGTCCTGGTCGCGCGCGAGCAAGCGCTGGTAATAGCCGACGTGTACTTCGAGCGGCGGCTGATCGCCGAGTAAGGTGTCGAAGAATTTGAGCGGCGGCACGTATTTGCCGAGCACGACCAGGCAAACCGTGAGCGGAGTCGCGAGAATGAGTCCGATAGGACCCCAGAGCCAGGTCCAGAAAGCGACCATCAGCAGCGTCGCCGCGGGAGATACCCCGACACCGCGACCATAGAGCCAAGGCTCGATCAGCATATTGCTGAACAACTCCAGCGTCAGGAACAATCCGACAACCAGGAGAGGCATGACCCAGTTCTCGGAGACCAAGAGACTTAAGGCTATCGGCAGCAACGCCGCGACCCATGGCCCGATGTAGGGGACGTAGCGAAAGACGGCGGCGAAGAAGCCCCAAAGCAGCGCGTACGGGACACCGATCAGGTAGAGCCCGATGCCGACAACGATTCCGTAGCTGCCATTGACGATCAGCTGCATGAAAAGATAACGGCTGATCCTGCCTGCCGCTTCATCGAGCGCTTTGGTCGTCACGGTTAGGCGCCCATGGCCCACGAGACTGATGATTCGATCGCGGAGGTCCTCCCGCCGGATCAGCATGAAAATCACCAGAACCGCAGCCAGACCCACCGCCGCGACTGGTTCCAGCGCCGGCCCGAGCGCCGACCAGATGCCGGAGAAAGTCTCGTCCTCCGAAATCACTTTTACGGGCAGCGGGTCCGCCTCTTCCGGTTCCGCTTCCGCCTCCGAGGGCCTTTTCTCCTGGACTTGGTAAGTGATCCTAGAAACAATCTTTTGTACCTTATCAATGAACCCTGATTCCCCTTTCAGCTGGGCAATCTTCTGGCTCAGGTTGTACTCGTACTGCGGAAAGGCCTCGACCAAACTGCTCACCTGACGCGCCACGAGCCAGCCGATTCCGCCGATCGCGAAGAACATGACTAGAGTCACGATCAGCACGGCAGGCACTCGCGGCAGGCCGCGTCGCTGCAACAAGGTCACTGGCCGGCTCGACAAAAAGGTCAACAGGATCGCGAGCGCGACGGGGATCAGAATCGGCCGCAGCCAGAAAAGCAGCCCGAGCACGAGCGCCGAGCTGGCAAGAAAGACAAGGACCCGCGCCGAATTTATCGGATTCGCAGCTGGCATGACCGAGTAGTCCCGCGCTTAGCAGCGGCCTTTTCAAAGCCAAAGCGATGACGTTCGCAATGAACATGCCATTGCCATTCAGTAAGAAAACAGGAGGTTGAGTCCAGCGTCAACGAAAAAATTTGTAAAAGCTTCGCAACCAAGGTGGAAATTGTTCCCGTGGGCTATAGTTCAAGCGAAGAACGAGCGCGTAATTGCAAGGAGGACGGAATGGCCAAGTACATGGTTAAAGCATCGTATAGCATCGAAGGCGCGCAGGGACTGCGGAAAGAGGGCGGTTCTGCCCGCCGCGCGGCAGTGCAGAAAATGGTGGAAGGGCTTGGCGGCAAGGTGGAATGTTTCTACTTCAGTTTCGGCGAGCCCGACGCGTTCGCCATCATTGACGTCCCCGACGCAGTCTCGGTGGCCGCAATGAGTCTGGCGGTTAACTCGGCGAGTGGGGCGCATGTCTCGACGAGCGTCCTGATCACCCCAGAGGAGATGGACCAGGCGGCGAAAAAATCGGTGAGCTATCGCCCACCGGGCGGTTAATCGTCCGAAACCCGACTTCGCTTGCAGGGGTCTAAGCTGTTCGAGGTCGAGCAAAGGTGAATCGCTTGCGTTCAATTCCGGTCTTACTTTTGGTCGCATCATGTGCGACGGCCGTTGAGCGCCTGCCGGTTCCCGAGACTCAGGTCGGCGACCGCTGGACTTATCAGAAACTAAACGCGCACAACGGTAACGCCGCCGGTACCGTCAACTATGAGGTGCTCGGGCTCGACGGTGAGGCAGTCAGGTTTCAAATCTCCGACAACAAAAATGTTACGACGCAGACCTGGCCGCGCCAGTGGAATCAATTCGAGCTGGTTGACGGCCGTCGCTTCGTTTACGACGCGGGCGAAGTGAGTGGAAAGACAACCGCCTTCAATCCGGCGACAAATGAAAAAGTTTCGATCAAAATCCAAACGAGTTTCCTCGGCCGGGAAAAAATCCGGGTACCGGCGGGAGAATTCGACACGTTGAAAATACTGCGCAACATCTACATCGACGATCGCGAGTGGTGGAAAAGCCAGACCCGCGTTCGACAAATCTCCTGGCACTCGCCCTCAGCCGCGCAGTTCGTCAAGCAGGAAAGCCAACCGTCCTATTTCGACTTGCGGCGCAGCCGTCATGACACCTTGATCGAAGGCGACTGGAACCGCTGGGTGCTGACGGATTATGCGCCCGCGTAAATGAAGCCATCAAAACTCGATGCGCGTGCCGAGCTCGATCACCCGATTCGCCGGAATATTGAAATAATCGGTGACGCTTCCGGCATTGCGCGTCATCGCCGCGAACAGGCGCTCGCGCCACAACGACATGCCGGTGACCTTCGTCACTATCGGAACGATCTTCTCGCGCGAAAGAAAGAATGAAGTCTGCATCATCTCGAACTCGACTCCGTGCTCTTTCCCGAGCTTGAGGGCGCGCGGAATATCGGGCCGGTTCATGAAACCGTAGCGGATGATGATGCGATAACAGCCGTGGCCGAGCTTATTGACTTCGATCCGCTCTTCAAAGGGAACCCAAGGAAAGTCGCGCATCTCGACGGTCAGAAACACCACTCTTTCGTGCAGGACTTTGTTGTGGTTGAGGTTGTGCAAGAGCGCGTGCGGAGTGGCATCAGGGGTTGCGGTCAGGAACACCGCCGTGCCCGGAACGCGCCCCGGAGGATCGCTAAACAACGATTCGAGGAATTCCTTGAGCGGCACGGAAGATTCCTTGAGCCGCTCGAAGAGAATCTGGCGCCCGCGACGCCAGGTCAGCATCACCGAAAGCATTGCGATCGCGACGATGAGCGGGAACCATCCCCCCTCGGCGACTTTAAGCATCGCCGCCGAAAAGAACGCGGCGTCGATGGCGAGGAAGAAACCGGTGGCGAAAAGGCAAAGTGCGAGTGGATAGCCCCACCCGAAGCGAACGACGAAGAAGGTGAGGAAAGTGTCCACCAGCATCGTTCCCATCACCGCCACGCCATAAGCCGATGCCAATTGGGAAGACGAACCGAACCCGATCACGGCGGCGAGCACCGCCGCGAGCAGCACCCAATTGACGCTGGGAATGTAGATTTGCCCCATCGTTTTCGCGGACGTGTGCTGGATGTTGATACGCGGAAGAAATCCGAGCTGAATCGCTTGCCGGGTGAGCGAATAAGCGCCGGAAATAGTCGCTTGTGAGGCGATGACCGTTGCGGCGGTAGCGAGCGCGATCATTGGATACAAAGCCCATTGCGGAAACGCGCGATAAAACGGGTTCTGGATTGCGCTCGGCTCGGCAATGAGCAGCGCTCCCTGACCGAAGTAATTGAGCACCAGGGCAGGCGCGACCAATCCGAACCAGGCGATACGGATCGGGTTTTTGCCGAAATGGCCCATATCGGCGTAAAGCGCTTCGGCCCCCGTAATGGCCAGCAGCACCGCGCCCAGAACAACGAACGAAGCAAAGCCGTGTCCGGTGACGAAACTGAACGCGTGCACGGGGTTGAGCGCATAAAGCACCGCGGGGTTTTTCGCGATGTTCCAGATTCCCACGGCGCCCAACGCAAGAAACCACGCGAGGCAAATCGGCCCGAAGAGCTTTCCCACCGCCGCTGTGCCGCGCTGCTGAAAGAGAAACAGCGCGATTAGAACGCCAACGGCAACGGGTACGACGAAAGGTTTGAGCGCGCTCGTGCCGACTTCCAGCCCCTCCACTGCCGACAAGACTGAAATCGCCGGAGTGAGCACGGCGTCGCCGTAAAACAGCGCGGCCCCGAAAACACCGATGATGAACAGAGTCGAGCGCCATTTGGGATGCTTCGCGACCGAAGTGTTGGCGAGCGCGAGCAGCGCCATGATCCCGCCTTCGCCTTTGTTGTTCGCGCGCATGATCAAGGTCACGTATTTGAGCGAGACGACGATCATGAGCGCCCAGAAGATGGCCGAACAGCCGCCGAGAATGTTGGCGCTGGTAAGCGGCATCCCATACACCGGAGAAAACGTTTCTTTCACGGCGTACAGGGGGCTGGTTCCGATGTCACCGAAGACGATGCCGAGCGCGAGCAGGGTGAGCGCGGGGGTGGAAGATCGCGCTCGATAAGGTTGGGCGGTTTTGATCTGTCGCCTCGTTTTTCTTGACAGGCCGTCGCGCACGCTACTCCGGCACGCCACCGAACGCAACGGCGGGCGGCCCTACAACACGTAGCGCGCGAGGTCTTCGCTCTGCGCCAGATCCTTCAGCTTGTCGTCTACGTAGGTAGCGTCAATGGTGAGCGTTGTTCCACTTCTTTTGGCGGCGTCGAAGGAAACTTCTTCGAGCAGTTTTTCCATGACCGTGTAGAGCCTGCGGGCGCCGATGTTTTCGGTTTTTTCGTTCACCTGCCACGCGAGCTCGGCCAGGCGCTTGATTCCGTCGGCCAAAAATTCGAGTTTGACGTTCTCGGTTTCCATGAGCGCCTGATACTGGCGCGTGAGACACGCGTCGGTGCTGGTCAAAATTTGCTCGAAATCGGCCACGTTCAGGGAATCGAGCTCGACGCGGATTGGAAAGCGCCCTTGCAGCTCGGGAATGAGGTCCGAAGGTTTGGCGAGATGGAAGGCGCCACTCGCGATGAACAGGATGTGGTCGCTTTTGATCATCCCGTAGCGCGTGGAAATCGTCGTGCCCTCGACGAGCGGCAGAAGATCGCGCTGCACGCCCTGACGCGAAACGTCCGGACCCGACACATCATTGCGACTCGCGATCTTGTCGATCTCGTCGAGAAAGACGATCCCGTTCTGCTCGACGTTCGTAACCGCGCCCGACTTCAAGTCCTCTTCGTTGATAAGCCGCGCGGCTTCCTCTTCGGTGAGCAGTTTCAAGGCTTCGCCGATTTTGAGCTTGCGCAGCTTTTTCCGTCCGCCCGATAGATTCTGAAACATGCCTTGAATCTGCGTGGTCAATTCTTCCATTCCCGGCGGCGCGAATATTTCCATGTGCGCGGCGGACGACGCGACCTCAATCTCGATCTCGCGCTCGTTCAGCGTTCCTTCGCGCAGCATCTTGCGAAACTTTTGCCGTGTTCCGGAATCGCGCTCTTCCGCGGCTTCGTGAAATCCCACTTCACGCGCGGCGGGAAGCAACGTATCGAGAACGCGTTCTTCCGCCTGTTCCTCAGCCTTCGCTTTCACTTTGCGCGTCGCCGAATCGCGCGCCTGCTTGACCGCCACTTCGACGAGATCGCGAACAATCGAATCAACGTCGCGTCCGACGTAACCCACTTCGGTGAATTTGCTCGCCTCGACTTTGACGAACGGTGCATTGGCGAGATTGGCGAGGCGGCGCGCGATTTCGGTCTTGCCGACCCCGGTCGGGCCAATCATCAGAATGTTTTTGGGAGTGATTTCCTGCCGCAGCGGCTGCGGTACCTGACTTCTGCGCCAGCGATTGCGCAGTGCGATCGCGACGGCACGTTTGGCTTGCGCCTGGCCGACGATGAACTTGTCCAATTCATGGACGATTTCCTGGGGGGTCATTGACATAAATCGTGAGGAGTGAGGTGAGAGGCGTTAGGAGTTAAGGCTTGAGGGGTTTCGCCTCACACCTTACTCCTCACCCCTCACTCAAGGATTTCGATCACGTGCTGCTGATTGGTATAGATGCAAAGATCCCCCGCGATGGCGAGCGATTTCTTGACAATCTCGGCGGCGGGGAGTTCGGTATTTTCGATGAGCGCTCTCGCCGCGGCCTGCGCATAGGGCGCGCCGCTGCCGATCGCCAGAAGCCCCAATTCAGGCTCGAGCACATCGCCGTTGCCGGTGATGATGAGCGATGCATCATGATCGGCGACCGCCAGCATCGCTTCCAGGCGACGCAGGATACGATCGGTGCGCCATTCCTTCGCGAGCTCGACCGCGCTGCGCAATAGATGTCCCTGATGTTTTTCGAGCTTGGCTTCGAAACGCTCGAACAAAGTGAAGGCATCAGCGGTGCCGCCGGCAAATCCGGCCAGGATGCGATCGTGATGAATGCGTCTGACCTTGCGCGCGCTCTGCTTGACCACAACGTTGCCCAGCGTGACCTGGCCGTCCCCGCCGAGCGCCACCGATCTGCCGCGCCGGACGGAGACGATGGTCGTCCCGTGATACGTCAACGCTTTTTGTCCCTGGCGATGACCGCGACCGCGTCTACTCCGAGCACTTTGAGCAGCGCCAGGACGAGTTCGTTGGCTTCGGCGATGCGCACCGCCTTGCCCTGTTTGCGCAGCTCGGTGAGCATGTTGAGCAGGGCGCCAGCGCAGCCGAAATCCATTTTCGCCAGCCTCGCCATACTGATTGTCACCGTTTTGTGCTCCTGCATGAAGGCCGCGAAGGCGGCAAGCTGGGAATCGTTCGAACCGCTCATCGCGCCTTCGAAGATGAAATGCCTCGGCCCCGGTTTTTCCGTGGGTTCTCCGGATGGCGCCTGCACCGCGACCTGTGTCACCGTCTCCCACGACGGAGGCGAAAGCTCGAAATTGACGGCATAGTCGACTGCGGTGTTTTCGAATTGCTCGTGCAGATTCTGCACCTGGTAAAGCTCGAGCAGCAGTAGCCAGACGTTCTTGTCTTTCGACTGTTCCCCGACCAGACCTTCGAGGAGCGCGGAGAACTGCGACAGCCCTGCGATCGTCAGGGGGATTTTTGCTTTGCGCAACGATTGTAAGAGTTTGAGCAGAGATAATGCGCCCTCGCCGTCGACTTCCTTCACTCGGGAAACGTCTATGCGAATCGATTTCTTCTGCAGCGCGGCTTTGGCCGCCTCCTCGATCTTTGCTTTGTGCTGTTCGTTCAAAGTGCCTGACAAGGGCAGGAAAGCGCCCGCGCCCGCCGCGGCTTGCTCCTCTTCTTTCTCCGCCTGACCATGTCTGGGCGCGGGCGGCGAGCGCTCGAATTTGACCGCGAACTCGAGCCCGAGGGCGTCGAATTCGGCGCGCATTCCCTGCAGTTGATACAGTTCGAGCAGCATGAGCCAGGCGTCGGGATTTTTCTGATCGCCGTGGCTCGTCTTTAACGCGTGACGGAGGACCTTGATCGCTTCGCCCGGTTGATTGTTGGCATACAGCACCGCGGCTTCCTCGACAACCGGGCTTTCCGCGACCTCAAATCGAGTCGCGGTCGGATCGAACCCGGTCTGACGCGACCTGGGCGTGGGGTTAGCCGCCGACTTTGCCGCAGGCTTTTGCGGCGGCTTGTCTTTCTTGCCGAAAAAAGGAATGGCCACGAAGCTTCAGTTGCGAGCGAAGGAGCGCCAATTATATAGGCCGCGCGGAAAAAGTGACTAGCGCTTACAAGCGTAAACGCACGCGCCGATGATCGTCATTGCGCAAACGATGACCGCGCCTGACGGCAAGTCGCTTAAGGCGGAAAGCACGAGACCGGCTAAATAACCCGTGGCGGCGAGCGCATAAGCGCTGCTCTGGCGCAGCTTCACAAGTGCGCGCGTGGCGAGCGCAGGGACGATCAGCGTCGCGAATACGAGGTAGAGCCCCACCAACTGCACCGAAATCGTGACTGCCCAGGCGAAGAGAATATAGAACCCGACGCGCCCTAAACGCGTTTTAGCGCCGAACCATAGCGCCAGAATAAGTACAGAGGCGAGCGCGGGATAGGCGAGATCGGTGAAACCGACCCAAAGGATTTGGCCGGTCAGAAGATCGCGCAGATGTTCTCCCCCATGCGGGTTGCCCGCGAGCAGCAGAATTCCCGCGCTCGCCGCGAAAATGAAAGCAACGCCGATCACGGCTTCCTGCACTTCCGGCCAGCGCTTTTCCGACCACGTGAGAACGAGAGCGCCTGCGAGCGCCGCAACGAGCGCGGCAATCTGCACTCCCCATCCGTGGGCCTCAAAGCCGAGCCAATCGGCGGCGATGACGCCGGTTCCCGCGATCTGAGCGATTGCAAGATCGATGAAGACGATCCCGCGGCGCAAGACCTCGATTCCGAGAGGAACATGGGTTGCGGCGATGAGAAGCCCGGCAAGCAAGGCCGGGAAGAGGATCGTGACGTCGAAACCGCTCATCACGCCGCGTCCAACAAGCGCCTTACGCTGTCTTCGAAAAGATCGAACAGATCCTTCGCCGCATCGCTGCCGCCGACCGTGTACGGAAGCACTACCGCGGGGATGTTTACCCGTTCGGCAAACGAAATCGAAGGTTTGGGATCGTTGTAAGCCGCGCGAATCACCATCTTCGCCGGATTCGCTTTCTGCTGAGCAATCAGTTGTGACAAGTGACCCGGGCTCGGCGGGATTCCCGGCCGCGGTTCGAGTGTTGCGGACTCGACCATTCCCAGCCAACCGTAGAGATAAGACCAGTTCCTGTGATGCGACACAACCGTGACGCCCTTGAGCGCGGCGGCATCTTTCTCCCAACGCGCGATCGCGCTTTCCCAGCGTTCGAGAAACCTGGCGAGCCGCTCGCGATAGTGCTCGGCGTTGGCTGGGTCGAGCTGCGTGAGACGAGCGCCCATCTCTTGCGCGATCGGAATGAGATTGCGCGGATCGAGATGCACGTGCGGATTGCCTTGCGGATGAACGTCGCCCAAAGCCCGGTCGAGCCGCTTCGGAATCTCCAGTTTGGCCACCAGTCTTGCGGCTTCGAGATAGCCGGGCTGGCCGGATTGAATTCTGGCGTTGCCCGACTGATTGAGCAGAATGGGAAGCCAACCGACTTCCAAATCGGCGCCGGTGCAGATCAAGAGATCGGCGCTTCTCGCCTTGGCGATCAGACTCGGACGCGCTTCAATGTAGTGTGGGTCTTGCAGCGCGGTCGTCGCGGTGTAGATCTCGAGCTTCTCTCCGCCCAGTTCTTTCGCCAGCGCCGCCCATTCTGGTTCGCAGGCGAACACGCTAAGCGCCGCGACCGCCGCTTTCGAGAACAGCAGTAATACAGCCAGCAATATGGCTTTCATCGTTCTTCCTTTCATCCCTCATCCCTCATCCTTAGAATTGATGCGCTCCATGCGCGCCGAGACTGTGAATGTATTGCAGGAAAATCTGGTCGTCGGAAGTTTGTCCCGGCCTCGATTTGTCGCGTGCGTACTGCAATCGCAAGCGCGAAAATTCGCTCGGGGAAAAATCGAGCATTGCCGACATTCGCCGTGGATTTTCCGAAGCGAGAATCGGAAAGTCGCCGAGCGCCAAACCGCCACCCTCCAAATCAGCGCTTCCCGAGTCGAGACGGTCGAGGCGCAAACCCGCGCGCCAGCGCGGCATGAATTGATAGACGCCTTGCACGTACCACCCCGATTGACGCGAGTCGTAATCGCCCGCCAGCGCCGCCCCTTCACTGTCGAAGGTCAGTTCGCCGTCTTCAGTGCGGCGAAAATATTCGCCTTGCAGCTTGAAATTGGTAACGCGCGGATTACCGTTCGGGGCGTACTTGTAGACGAAATCGGCGATCCATAACTTGCTGTCGCCATCGAAAGTGTTGATGACCGCATTGCCTACGCTGTCGACGTCTTCGAACTCGCGTCCGCGCGGTCCCGATTTCAAGTACGACACACCGGCGCGGTAGCTGTGGCTCGCGCCCACGTCGCCGCCGACGTGCGCGAACACTGCGCCCGACGAACTGCCGTTCTTGTTGCGGTCGTTGCTGGGAAACGTGCGGCCGCGACCGGCTTCGGCGCCGATCTCGAAAAACAGATCGGTCGGCGCGATCCACTTCACCTGCACGCCATCGTCGCCGTAATTGCCTCCGAGGAAAGCGGTGTACGCGAGCGGGAAATCGACGAAATCGAAAGCGTGTTGATGGATTTCGTTCAGATAACCGATGCCCGAGAAAAAGCGTCCGCCTTTGATGGTAAAGCCTTTGCCGAGACCCAAAGTCTGGACCCAGGCTTCCTCGATCTCGACTTCGTCTTCAGGGGTCAGCGCGGCGGTGAACAATCCGCGAAAGTAAGGATCGACGTTGGCGCTGATGTTCAACTCGGATTCGGCGAGGGAAAAGCTGCGCGAATCGGGAATGAATTCGCCGCCGCTCGGGATAAACCCGCCGATCGCGCGCGTCTCCGGGTCCTCGGAAAAATTCGCATACGTGCCCTGGAGAATGAGCGAGACCGCCGGATTGAAGGCGTTCTCCCCGGCGGGCCGATCGGCGGCTTGTTGAGCCGAGCTTTGCGCCGAAGCCGCCTGCTCTTGCGCTTCCTTCGTTTCCGACTCGGCCTCGGTCAGGCGTTTTTCCAGTGCTTCGATGCGTCTTTCGTATTGCTCGCGCAGGTTTTGAATCTCTTCTCGAATCTGTTCGATGTCGCTCGCTGCGCAAACGGGAAAGGCGGCGGCGAGCGCCAAAGCAAAACTCAAGGTCCTGAACATGGAACCTCCTTTGGAGAAAGGCAACGAAAGCGATCGCAGTTAAAACGAGCGCGCGTAGCGCTTAGGCGATCGCGCCTGTCAAAGTCTCAGAAGGAGAGGGGTGGGGCGCGCGAAGCAAACGCGCGAAGGAAAAAAGGAGTGTAGACGTCGCCGAAATCAGTCGCCGCCGCATGGACGAACGGCGAGATCGGCGCGGAGTTTGCGCATGTGTTCGCTGCCGCGCCCAGGTTCGCGTAGGCGAGACATTCGTCGCAGACTTGGGAATGCGGAAGCGATTGCTCGCTGGCGACACCTCCGGAAACATGCGAGATTGCATGCGCGAGCGCGGCGTGCTGCGCGAAGAGCAGCAGAAAAGTGAAGCAAACGCAAAACCGCCGCATGCGCCGACTTTGAGCCGCGAGTTGCGAAAAGTCAAACGGCGTAACGTAAGCGCGAGCGCTCGGCGTTAAACTTGCGCCTTTTTAGGCGAATCGACTGACGTGACGGTGTCGCCCGCATTTCGCGTTCTTACGGCCGCGTATCTCGGTCTCATTTTGTTTGAGAGCTTGGCGCCTCTTTCCGGATGGCGCGAGCCCGTGGGCCCGGTCTTTTTGGTTTTGTTCGAGTGGCGTTACAGCCGTTTTGATCTTGCCGCCAACATCGCCGCCTACGCGCCCTTCGGGTTTTTGCTCGCAATGAGTTTCTTTCCGCGGCTCAACGTCGCCGGCGCGATTCTCGCGGCGGCTCTCATCGGTACGGGTGTGAGTTTCGCCGTCGAAGTGGCGCAAGTTTATCTTCCCGGCCGCGTCAGTTCCAAAGTCGATCTCGCCGCGAATGCGGCGGGGAGCGCGCTCGGCGCGCTCGCGGCGCTCGTCGCAAGCCGAACGACGATCCTTTCGGATCTGCGTGATGCATGGTTCACGAACGGAAGGTGGGGCGACTTGGGCATCGCGCTGGTCGCGCTTCTCATCATCGCCTCGGCGAACCCGGCGACGCCGCTTCTCGGCAATCTTGGGAAAGATGCTGGCACGCTTGCCATCGTTATCAACACCACACTCAATTGCTCGGCGCTTGGACTCTACCTCGCGGTCATTGCGCGATCGCGCCGGCAGGCCTTGCCGCTTCTGCTCACGCTCATCGCGGCGGTGATGGGTCTCAAGCTGCTCGCGGCGTGGGTGCTTTTCCGGAACCAGGCGAGCGGCGTTAATGTCGAGACGATCATGGGAGTCGCTTATGGCTTTTTACTTTGCGCGCTCCTTGTATGGCGTCGGGAAAATGTCTTGCCTTACTGCGTGGCCGCGCTCGTTTTCGCCCTGGCCTTCACGCTTTGGCACGGCTTTTCCTTCCCGCAACTGCGCGCCGACGAGCGACGCTATCAGGAAGTGACGCGGCTGATCGCCGAATGGTGGACGACATTCGCTCTCATCCATCTCGCGATGCGGCCGCGCGCGGCGGCTATAATCGGGCGATGAGTTACTACCGCAAGCACGTTTTCTTCTGCTGCAACCAGCGCCCCGAGGGCGAGGCGTGCTGCAACAATCACGAGTCGCAAAAAATGCGCGACTACGCCAAGAAAAAGATCAAGGAACTGGGCTTGAGCGGCGAAGGAAAAATACGCATCAACATCTCGGGCTGTCTCGACCGCTGCGCCGAAGGGCCGGTCATGGTCGTGTACCCCGACGCCGTCTGGTACACCTACGTGGACAAGGAAGATGTTGACGAGATCATTTCGGAGCATCTGGTCAACGGCCGAGTGGTCAAACGCCTGCAGATTTGAAACCCGCCGCTTCGATTCTAATTGATGGGCCCGCGGGCAAGCTCGAAATCGCGAGCAGCGATCCCGAAGCGCCGCCCAGAGCCGTCGCCGTAGTCGCCCATCCTCATCCGCTTCACGGGGGCACAATGGAAAACAAGGTCGTGGTGACGCTCGTGAAAGCCTTTTTTCGGCTTGGCTACACCACTACTCGGTTCAATTTTCGCGGAGTCGGGAAGTCGCAAGGAAGCTTTGACGAAGGCCGCGGCGAAATCGATGACGCGCTCGCCGCGCTCGCCCATGCCCGGCTTGGCCGCGAAGAGCTTCCGCTCGTTCTCGCCGGATTTTCTTTCGGCGCGAGGGTACAGGCGATGGCGCAGGAGAGACTGCGCGCGGATGGCATTTCTTCCCGGCTCGTTCTCGTTGCTCCCGTCGGCGAGGATTTTCCCCAGGTGCCGGCGGATACGCTCGTCATTCACGGCGAGAACGACGAGCTGCAGCCGCTCAAGCCCGTGCTCGATTGGGCAGCGCCGCAACAGTTAGCGGTTGTTGTCGTGCCAGCCGCGAGCCACTTTTTTCATGGCTGCCTGACCGTCCTGACGAGCATTCTCGCCAGTAATTTTCGCTGAATGTCCGCGCCTCATATCATTCGTCCGCTTCACATCAGCGTCGCCGGTTTGCGTAAAAGCTATGGCGAGCTTCGCGTCGTTGACAATATTGACCTCGCGGTGCGGCCGGGCGAATGTTTCGGCTTGCTCGGCCCCAATGGCGCCGGCAAGACGACGACGCTTCGCCTCCTACTCGGATTGATCGACCCCGATGCCGGGGAAGTTTCGCTCGCCGGTTTCCCCGTGCCGATGCAGGCGAGGCAGGCCCGGCTCAGAGTCGGAGTGGTCCCGCAGAACGACAATCTCGATCCCGATTTCTCCGCGCGCGAGAACCTGCTCGTCTATGGCCGCTACTTTGGCCTCTCCGATTCCGCGATCTCGCCGCGAATTCCGGCGCTGCTCGAGTTCGCCGCACTCGATGCTCGCGCCGATACAAAAATCCAAAAGCTCTCGGGCGGGATGAAAAGGCGCTTGACGCTCGCGCGCGCGCTCATCAACGATCCAGACATTCTCTTTCTCGACGAGCCGACGACTGGTCTCGATCCGCAGGCGCGGCACATCATCTGGGAACGGCTCAAGCAATTGCTCGCCCGCGGCAAAACGATTTTGCTCACCACGCACTTCATGGAAGAAGCCGAACGCCTGTGCCATCGCCTCGCGATCATGGACCACGGCAAGCTCATCGCGACCGGTACGCCGCGCGAGTTGATCGCGCAGCACATCGAGCCGCAGGTCGTCGAAGTGCACGGCGAAAATCTGAACGGCTGGGCGAAACAGTGGGGTGTGACGCTTTCGCGCCGCTGCGAAAAAATCGGCGAGACTGTTTTCTGCTATAGCCGCGATCCGGCGCCGCTGCTCGCGAGTTTGAAAGGCTGGCCGGGTTTACGCTACCTGCATCGGCCGGCGCATCTGGAAGATGTGTTCTTGAAGCTGACGGGAAGAGAATTAAGAGAGTGAGGCGTAAGGAGTGAGGCGTGAGGAGTAACGGAATCACCTTCTTGGTTTTTCTCCTTACTCCTCACACCTCTCGCCTCACTTGCAAGTTCACCACCGCTCAGGCCAGATCGTCAGCCAGAACCCCAGCGTGGAAACGTCGTTAAAGTTCGACACTTTCGGAAAGAAAGTCGCATTCAGGCTGATCGCCTTCCAGTCGTAAGAAACGAGTGGAATCGGCGCGACGAAGGAATCGCCTTGATTGTATGTGTCGCTGTGGAAAGCCGCGAGGCCCGCTCCGATGCGAAATCCCGCGCCGAGCTCGTACAGCGCGGCGACTCCGGCGACTGTCGCGGTGTTGCGGCCGGAATCCCGATAGACGTCCGCTTCAACATCGAACGACCATCTGTCCCACTCGGCGAAACGATAGCGAAGCCCGACGCCCGGATTGAACTCGTTGTCGGTATCGTTCTCCTCCGCGAGGTCGCGATCGAAGTGGTACGACAGCCCATACACGTTAATCCCGAACTCGCCGGCCTGCGCGGTTTGCAGCGGCGCGGCCACGGCGATCGCGATGGCGAGTAGCGCTTGTCGTTTGATCATGCTCGCTCCCTGGCTAGAGAAGTTGTTCAGTTAGTCCACCCTTGTTTACCGGACAGACCGCGAGGCCGATGAAAGTCTCCCGCTTATGCTGCCATGACCTGCCCGTGGCTTTCTAGATCGCTTTTTCAATTTTCTCGCCGGCTTCTTCTTTCTCTGATCCGTCGGCGTGCAGCTCTTCCTGTTCGCGCTCTGCATCGGGCTCGTAACTCAGAGCGATCAACACCGGAAAATGATCGGAGCCGAAGAACGGCAGGCGCCTAAGTTCGATCAGCCGAAAATGATTCGAATGAAAAAAGTGATCGAGCGGGAATCGCAGGAAAGGATACTTCGCATGAAAGGTATTGAAGAAACCGCGCCCGATGCGTGGATCGAGCAGACCGCTCACATCCTGGAATAGGTAGTTCGTCCTCGACCAGGCGACTTCGTTCAGATCACCGAGAACGATCACCGGCAGATCCTTGCCTTTTATCTCCTTGTCCACGATCAGCAGCTCCGCATCGCGATCCGTCGCGGTTTCGTCCTCGGTCGGAAACGGCGGTCTAGGATGCAGGCAATGGAGGCCGACTTCGCGGCCGCGCGGAAGTCTGACCCGCATATGAAAAGACGGGATATCGCGCTCGACCAGAAACTTGATCCTTGCGTCTATAAGCGGGAGCCGCGAGTAGAGCAGCATCCCGTACGTGTTGTCCTGCGCCTGGGAAATGGTGAAGGGATGCGTCCGCTCGAATTCCTTCAACTGATCTTGCCACCATTGGTCGGTCTCGACGGTCAGGATGAGATCGGGATCAACGCTGCGAATGATTTCGCGCAAGCGTTGCGCCGACCGATTGCTCATCAGCACGTTGGCGTGAAGAAGACTTATGCTCGAGTCATCGCGCGCGCTCCTGCTCGGCTGTACCTGTTTGCGCCAGAAGATCGTGTACGGGTACATCATGCAGCACTGATGCCAAATGGATAGCGCCAGCGCGATGACAAACACCGGGTTGCCTGACCTTCCTTTCAATGCAAGATACGAGGCGAAGGTAAACATCGCCAGGAGAAGGATTTGTATGCGCGGAAAATCGAAGATACGAATCCACCACTCGTCCCTCGGGAGCAACGGAAGAGCAGTCGCCGCTATCATCGCAATACCTATCGTCAACAGCGCGATTTCCACGAAGGACCCCATCGAGTCGTCAGACAGCGCGGTAACGCGGAAAGTTGATGGCTTTCCTGCTCGCGGCTCATCGAGTCGCGTGGCCGAGCGCCTATCTCATGGCGCTCGTGTCATGGATGCGGATGGATAGGATCAACCCAGTAGACTTCTTCCGGCGGCTCGGCCGGCTCGATATCGAGATTGATGCAATCGGTTCCTGGCCGCTGCGGACAAGAACGCAACTTAGAACTTCCGTCTTGCTCGCATTGATCTCTTGATGCGGCACGTACGGAGGAACGTAGATAAAATCGCCAGGCCCGGCTTCCGCGGCGAACTCCAGTTGTTCGCCCCATCGCATGCGTGCCCGGCCGCTGACGACGTAGATAACGCTTTCCAATTCCCCGTGATGGTGCGCGCCCGTCTTGGCGTTCGCTTCGACCGTTACCGTTCCCGCCCATAATTTGCTCGCGCCCGTCCGGGCGTTATTGATTGCGGCGGCTCTCGTCATACCCGGTGTTTGCGGGGTATTGAGATCGAGGTGCGCGCCAGGAATGATCTTGACGCCGTCATCGCGCCAATTCGGCTTTGAGCTCATTTCAATCTCCTTCTCCTCGCCTTCCTCCAGCGCTATTGGTAGGTTCGACCATTGTGCTTGAGCCACCCCGCCGGATGAAGTCCGGCAGGGTCGTGATGTGTCCAATGAATGACGCCGCCTTTGGGACTCCACTCGTATTCGCCACTAAACGAGACGGTGTCTCCCTCTCTCAGCGAGGAAACTCGCGGAGCAAGATCGATGTTGTGAGCGATCAGCAGCGTTTGACCCGATTCCAGGCGGACGATAAACCGCTGATGCCGGCCGCCCTCGTTGTCATCCCGCAAGATCTTGGTCACGACTCCCTCTCCTTCCACTTGAAGATCGCTCTTGCGATCTTCGAACGCGTCGACCAGGGCTTGATCGCTGCGAACGGCCGGCGCCGCAACTTCTCCCGGCGAATTGAATTGCGCAAACCCCGCATAGCCGGCGACGAGAACAGCGCCTATCAGAAGGAGCTTTTTCATTCTCAACTACCCCACCTTGGTCGCGATCCACCACGTCGTGCCTCCGGCATCCTTCACTCCACCGCGTTTGTCCTCGTCTTCTTTCTTCACCGGTTCCTGCACCGATGCCGCGCCCGCTTCGAGGGCGCGTCTGTAGGTCGCGTCAACGTCTTTGACGTAAACGTGCACGTAAGACGGGACGGGCGACCAGCCCTCGCCGCCGTCCGCGATCATCACTACCGTGTCGTCGATGCGAACCTCGGCGTGCATGAGCTTCCCGGCGGCATCGGGAAACCGGCGAAGTTCGACTGCCCCAAAGACTTTGACGAGGAATTCGATCGTGCCATTCGCGCCGTCGACGATCAGATAGGGTGAGACGGTACTGTAGTTGTTGGGCTTGTATGCAACCATGGGTTCTCCTTCTTTAGACGGCGCGTTCAATTTGCCTCAATCAACCCGAGATCGCGCAGGATCGCTTTGGTGATTGAGAGCCGTGCAGCAGCATCTTCGTTCTTTTCGATGTCGATATTAGTCGCAAAGAAGTAAACGTTCCCTCCTCGCTCCAGATACCCGGCCAACCATCCGATCTGCGGCGCGGAAGGCTTGCCCAATCCCGCCCATCCGGTCTTGCCGCTCAGCCGGTACGCCGGGGTTTGCTCCAGCACGAGCAGGTCCTTGACGATTCGCGTTGTCCGTTCGGACACACCCAGGTCCCCGAAGTAGAAACGGCACAAGAAATTCACTTGCTCTTCGGGAGAGATGCTTAACCGCCCGTCAGCCAGAACTGGTCGATCCTACCCGAGATGTTCTGATTCCCGTACTCGAAGCGGTCAACGTATGCCTGCAACCGCTCGCGACCGATACGGCGGGCAAGTTCCTGGTAGTACCACACCACCGAATTGGTCAACGCCGTCCGGAGCGTGTGATCCTCGGCCCACACCGCCGGCCACCACTCCTGGCGGGAGCGACGGCGCTATCCCGCGTAAGGGGGAAATCAGGTCCGCTCGCGACTCCCGTTTCCAGCGCAATCAGGGTGTTCGGGATCTTGAAGGTGGAGGCGGGCAGGAAGCGTGTACGCGCCCGCTCCGCGTTGTGGCGCACGGTGCGGCCCGTCTGCGGATCGAATAGGACAAACGCGCCCTCGACCCATTGAAGATCGGCGTGGGTCGCGAGCAACTGCCGCAGGCGCACAAAGGCACGCATGATCTCGATATTGACCAGCACCGCGCGGTCGCTGTGCAGCACACTTGAGAGCATCGCCACACCTGCTCGGTAAAGGCGTAAGGCGGATAACGCCGGCCACCCCATCTTGAGGTGTCATTTTGTGACCTCAAACTCGAGGTGCCAGCTGGAACCTCAAGTTCCTGAACTCGTCAGCTGTCAGTTGAAACATGAAGTCTTGCGGAAAGCGGCTGATATTCCGCTTGACGGCGCGATTGAGCGCCTTGGTCTCGACTTCATACAGTTGTGCCAGATCCTCATCCAGCATCACCTTTTGCCCGCGGATCAGCACAATGGCTTGTGTGATCCGTTCAACCTGGATAAGCGATTTGTCTTCGTCGGATGTCTTAACCACCGAAGCCAAACTTCCTTAAGTTGGCTTCGATCTCGTGGATTCTATCTTCGCGTGGCAACTCACTTCCCTCCCGGAATTAGCTGACTCGCTCCGCCTTCACACGCCGCGACGATTGTAACCTGAGCAACGTCATATTTACGCAAGAAAAAGCGTGATCCCGCCCGCGGCGAAGAAAATGGTGAGATGCACAGCGGACCAGACCGTGTATTTCCGCGCGAGCTTGTCGGGATCGAGATTAGAGAGCAGGAACAACCGTCCATCCTTCGGTTGGCGTAAGA
>JBOIGA010000011.1:0-29745 GCA_050741875.1 Burkholderiales bacterium | reverse complement strand
CCTGAAAATGCCTGTCTGCTGGGCTACACTTCAATAGGGAGATGGCGGCGAGCGCGAGGGGTGAAGCGCGCAAGCGAACCGGCGATGACGGCAAGGAGGGCACACCATGTATATCGCAAGTCGAGTCCGGGATTACCTAAACCAGCGCGGAGTGACTTACGACCTGATCGTGCACCCACAGACGCGATCCAGCCAGGAATCCGCGGAGGCCGCGCATGTTCCGGGTGACCGGCTGGTGAAGCCGGTCGTATTGGAGGACGACAATGGCTATCTCATGGTGGTTTTGCCTTCGACCCGCCGTGTGCGGCTCGGCGTGTTGAGCGCCGAATTGCAGCGCCACCTGCGCCTCGCCACGGAGGCCGAGCTCAAGAACCTGTTCGGGGACTGCGAGCTGGGCGCGATACCGCCCCTCGGACCGGCCTACGGCATGGAGACGGTCTGGGACGAGAGCCTCGAGAATGTCCCAGAGGTCTATGTCGAGGCCGGCGACCATGAGGAGTTGATCCGCATCGACGGCAAGACGTTCCTCGGCCTACTGGGCTCGGCCAGGCACGGCAATTTCAGCGCCCACATTTAGATCGGCAGCCGAGGCAACACGCCACCCCGCACGAGCGACGGCGGGGCGCTTCGAGTCGACTCGCACGCGAGGAGCCCATGGCGATATCGGGCAAGCACTCATGGATCGAAAGCTCGGACGTCTTTTCGCTGTTTCCCTCGCTGGTATGGAAAACCCAGCTTCGAGCCGAGGTGCACCAGCCGATTGACGCGAACGCACTCGGGCTGCTGCACTCGCTGCGGCAGGGGCTGCCCGAGCTGAAGACCGGCGAAGCCTGGCAGTCGGCCCATGCCCTGCACCAGCGGGAGGAGTTGCGTGACCTTTGCGATTGCGTCAGCCGTGCGGCGGTGAGCGTGCTCAAGTTCCTGAAAATTAGCGACGAAGCGATTGAGATCACCGGCTGCTGGGCGAACTTGTACGCATCAGGCGCCGCACACCGCGCGCACAGCCATCCCAACAATTACCTGAGCGGCGTGTACTATGTGCGCACCTGCCCCGGTGCGGACACCATCAACTTCCACGACCCGCGCAGCCAGACCGGAATCATTCGGCCACCGGTCACGGAACTCACCGGTGTCAACACTGATCAGGTTGTCGTGCGGGTTAGAAACGGCACGCTGCTCGTTTTCCCTTCGTATCTGTATCACTCGGTCGATGCCAACACCAGCGGCGAGACCCGCGTAAGCGTCAGCTTTAACCTGATGTTTTCGGCGTTCACGGCGGCGTTGAGTAAGCCATTGTGGGGCGAGGAATGACGCAGTTTAAGTGGGTCAAACCAGTCGTAAGCTGCGTTCCCTTATTCAACCTCAGCAGGCAACTCGACGAGGAGGGTACGACTGGAGGAAGCAGGTAGACTCTGCGGCAGCCTGTGAACCCTCGGACGATAGAAGATCCTGCTGTGGAATCGCTCGATGCCGTGGAATTGGTCATGCGCTACCACCAGGAGACGAAACATCATTTTTTTCGCTATGCGCGCTCGCTCGGCTACATGGATTGGGCGAATCAGCCGGATCCGTTTCGACGATATGAGGGATCTCCGCTCATTCCCTTACCGCTCCTGAAACCCGACGACGCGCCGCTCTCGCCTCTTTATGAAGACTTGTATCGCCGTGGAGCAACCGCGAGCGCTCCGACCGTTCGCACCCTTTCGCGCTTTTTTGAATATTCGCTGGCCATTTCGGCATGGAAGCAGGGCGGTGAGGTCCGCTGGGCGCTTCGAACCAACCCATCGAGCGGCAACCTGCATCCTACCGAAGGTTATTTGCTGATTGACACAGTCCCAGGCCTTTTGCCATTCCCAGGTCTTTATCACTATGCGGCCAAGGAGCATGCGCTGGAGCTGCGGGCAGAGTTGCCAAGAGAGAGCTTTGCTTCGCTCATGCAAGGATTTCCGCCCAACGCCTTTCTTGCCGGCTTTGCCTCAGTGAACTGGCGGGAGACGTGGAAGTACGGAGAGCGAGCCTTTCGCTACTGCCAACATGACGTGGGGCACGCGATCGGCAGCGCTCGCATTGCGGCCCAGACCCTAGGCTGGCGCATGCTGCTGTTGGATGGCCTGGCGGATGACACGGTTGCCGCCATGTTGGGGATAGATCGAACCGAGGATTTCGAGGGGGCAGAACGGGAGCATCCTGATTGCCTCGCCGTCATCTGGCCCGCCCATCAAACTTCTGGTCTTCCAACTGGAAAGACAATCTCTTTGCCGCTGTCCCTTGCCCCGGATGCCGTTCGCGATTTGACGCGGCACTGGCACGGCAAGGCCAATCGGCTGAGTCGAGACGATCCCGTGCAGTGGGAGATGCTCAACCAAGTGGAAGTCACATCGCGGAAGTCGAGTACTGAACAGAAGGTCGTCGAACCGAATCACGACAGTGCTTCAGTGGAGACCCTGATCCATGCGCCGAGCATCTACCCGGGCCAGCCAAGGGCTGGACAGGTGATCCGTCAGCGGCGAAGCGCACTCGCGTTCGATGGCGAAACCTCGATTTCAGTCGGCAGCTTCTTCACGATGCTGGCCCGCGTCACGCCACGGGTTGATCGTGACCCGTGCAAGCGTCCGATGCCCTGGGACGTCGTGCCTTGGGAACCGGCCATTCATCTTGCGTTGTTCGTCCATCGGGTGGATGGGCTTGCTCCGGGTCTCTACATGCTGGTCCGTGATCCTGCGAAAGTGCCCTCGCTCAGACGGGCGATGCACCAAGAATTTGCCTGGACCACACCGCCTAACTGTCCAGAGGACTTGCCTTTGTTCCTGCTCGAAGAGGGCGATGCGCGACACCTGGCTGCCCAGGTCAGCTGCCATCAGGAAATTGCCGGGGATAGTGCGTTTTCTTTGGGGATGATCGCGGAATTCGAATCGAGCCTACGGCGTTACGGACCCTGGTTTTACCGGAGGCTTTTCTGGGAAACAGGGGTGATCGGCCAAGTGCTTTATCTGGAGGCGGAAGCGGCCGGAGTCCGTGCGACGGGAATCGGCTGCTTTTTCGATGACCCCGTCCATCAGGTACTTGGATTCAAGGACGCGAAGTTTCAGTCGCTCTATCACTTCACGACCGGAGGCCACGTGGAGGACCCTCGCCTGACCACCTTGCCGCCTTATGGGCTTGATCATTGAGAGCCCAGCAGCGATGTGACATCCGGTTCCGGTTCAACAAAGTTCGTTCTGGAAGGATCACGCGGCAACCTCCTCGACGGCATAATGTCGTCGCTGCCTCTACCTGAGAATTGTCCCGCTATCTTGAAGGTTATACTTAGGAGCGTTCGGGCAGGACCAATAACAGGGGCTTCCTAATGCTTACTACCCCGGCAACGGAATAGGGGGAAGCGCCATCGGGCAGGAGTCGAACATGAACCTGACTGAAGACTTCATCAGGGATTCCGATACGATCTTGAATCTCGCAGTGCGCTCGCTTTTTGAGCGGCTGGACAGCCTATGCGAGGGCGCCATCGCCGTCGATACTCAGGCTCGGATCGTATGGGTAAACCAAAAGTATGCGTTGAAGCTGGGGCTCCACTCCCCGGAAGAGGCTTTGGGCAGAGACGTGGAAGAGGTGATCCCAAACAGCCTACTGCGACAGGTGGTGCGTACCGGCGAGCCGATCCTGCTGGACATCATGGAATTCGGCGACGAGTCCTTTGTTGTCACCCGGATGCCGCTTAAGAACGAAAGCAACGCAGTGATCGGGGCCATAGGCTTCGTGCTCTATGACCGCCTCAACTATCTCAAACCGCTGGTTTCCAAGTTTGCCAGGCTGCAATCGGAACTAGCCAAGGTCAAGAAGAACCTCGTGGAACAGCGGCATTTCAAATACACCCTGTCCGACTTCGTGGGAAGCAGTCCGCCCTGCCTTGAGGTCAAACGCCAGGCGCGCCGTGCGGCCAAGCAGAATGCAACCGTCATGCTGCTCGGGGAAACCGGCACCGGCAAAGAACTGCTGGCCCACGCCATACACGCCTTGTCCGACCGATCTGACAAACCCTTCATCGGGGTAAACGTGGCCGCTGTGCCGGAATCGCTGTTGGAAGCCGAGTTTTTCGGTGTAGCCCCGGGTGCGTTCACGGGTGCGGAACGCAAAGGTCGCGACGGCAAATTCAAGATCGCCGACGGCGGCACCCTGTTTCTTGACGAGGTGGGTGACATGCCGCTGCCTCTGCAAACCAAGTTGTTGCGAGTGCTGGAAGAGCAGGAAATGGAACCACTCGGCTCCAACAAAATGATCAAGATAGATGTCCGAGTACTCACCGCCATTTGCATAGACTTGAAGCAATTGGTAAACGAAGACCGGTTCCGCGCGGACTTGTATTACCGGCTTAATGTCTTGCCTATCACCGTACCCTCGCTGCGGGAGAGACTCTCGGACCTAGAGGCGCTATGCGAGGCCATACTCGGACAGATCGCCGAGCGCACCGGCATGCCGCAACGGGAAATCACTCCATCGGCGATCGCCGTGTTGTCGGCCTACGACTGGCCCGGCAATGTCAGGGAGCTGCGCAATGTGCTGGAGCGGACGGTGATGTTGACCGACAATGTCCACCTCAGCGCCGACGAATTTGCCGCTGTTCTTCCGATGACTACCAGGCAGCGGGGAAGTATTGGGGCCCCGGTGTGCAAGTTTGCCGAGTCCCTCGCCAAATTCGAGCGTTCCACTATCCGCACTGCTCTGGATGCCACGGGCGGCAGGGTCGCCGATGCCGCCAAAGTGCTGGGTCTTTCCCGCGCTACCCTCTATAAGAAAATGACCAGCCTCAAAATGAATTCTCTGCCATGAGACTGTTGTCTCGAATGAGAGACGAGTCGTTTTTTGTCTCTATTACAACAACCTAGCTTGGTTCGCACCTAGCTACTTGTCTTAGAACCGAGACGAAACCATCGCCTCGTCCTCGTAGATTTCCCGTCTTCCAAGAAATAAGCGTCTTTAAACAATAAGCTCGTATTTCTGGCGCAATCATTGCGTTAGAGGTGGAACTGTGTACTTCGTTTTTCTAAGCGCGCATCCATGCTGTTGCTAATGCGATCCAAAGAAGCACGATGTGGCATAAGTTGCAGAGAACCTCAGGCTCACCAACGCAAACCACCAGGAAGGAGAAAGCATGGATATAACCTTCAGGACTTTAAGGGAACTTCTCGCGGCAAAACCTCCGGGGGCGTTGTCGATTGCGCCGAACGCTTCGGTCTACTCTGCTCTGCAGTTGATGGCCGACAAGAAGGTTGGGCTCTTGGTTGTGCTCGATGGGGAAAAGCTGATCGGGGTCATTTCCGAGAGGGACTATGCCCGCAAAGTGGAACTGCGCGGGAAGACGGCGAAAGACACCACCGTGCGCGACGTCATGACGGAAAAGGTGGTCTCTGTGACCCCGGACAACACTGTGCCCGAATGCATGGCGCTTATGAACAAACACCGCATCCGTCACCTGCCAGTAGTGGAAGGCAACAGGGTAATCGGCGTTTTGTCCAACCGCAACCTCTTGGAAGAGGTCGTCGCCGAGGAGGAGCGCAGAATCAAGGAGCTAGAGCATGAGCGGATCGAGGCCATAGGGGATCACGGTGGCGCGTACTGAGTACCGGCAGCAGACGGTAGGGTCATCCGCCCGGTGCATGGACCCTGCCCTATTGCGCACACGAAAACCAGAGCAGCATCCGGCGCTGTCTCAGCTTCCCGTTCGCTGCGTGCCGCATCGCTAGGAAAGCCGGGCACAGCACGAAGCAGGCTTCGCCGTAACAACAAAGTAAAGGAGGAACCACCATGGACTTTTTGATCGCGATTGCCGCCCTCGTGCTTCTGATGTTCGTGGCCTACCGCGGCTTCAGCGTGATCCTGTTCGCGCCGGTATGCGCAATGCTCGCCGTGCTGCTCACCGACCCAGCCGCAGTCGCCCCGATGTTCACCGGGGTCTTCATGGAGAAGATGGTCGGCTTCGTCAAGTTGTACTTTCCCGTGTTCCTGCTGGGCGCCGTGTTCGGCAAGGTCATCGAGCTGTCGGGCTTCTCCAAGTCGATCGTGGCCTCCGTCATCCAGCTGATTGGACGCGAGCGCGCCATGCTCTCGATCGTCGTCGTGTGCGCGGTGCTTACCTATGGCGGCGTTTCGCTGTTCGTCGTGGTGTTCGCCGTATATCCGTTCGCCGCTGAGATGTTCAAGCAGGGCGGCATTCCCAAGCGCCTGATCCCCGGCACCATCGCCTTGGGCGCGTTCACCTTCACCATGGACTCGCTGCCTGGCACCCCGCAGATCCAGAACATCATTCCTACCACCTTCTTCAAGACCGACACTTGGGCTGCGCCCTGGCTCGGCGTGATCGGCGCGGTGTTCATCCTGGTCGTCGGTCTCGCTTACCTCGAGTGGCGCCGCAAATCCGCGCAGGCCAAGGGCGAAGGCTACGGCGAAGGTCATATCAACGAGCCCGAGGTGGCAGCAGTGGAGAAGCTGCCGAACCCGTTCATCGCGCTGCTGCCGCTGGTGGTGGTAGGCGTCATGAACAAAGTGTTCGTAGAAGCCATCCCGAACCTTTATGGGAAGTCCTTCGAGGTGAAACTCGCCGGCATGGCGAAGCCGCTGGTCACTGCGGTGCCCGGCATCCAGGCCATTTGGGCGGTTGAGGGAGCATTGCTGCTCGGGATCTTGACCGTGCTCATCTTCGCCTTCCGGCCTATCAGCAAGAAATTCGCGGAAGGCAGCAAGGCGGCGATCGGCGGTTCGCTGCTAGCTTCCATGAACACCGCTTCGGAGTACGGGTTCGGCGCAGTCATCGCCTCGCTGCCCGGCTTCGTGGTCATCGCCAACGCACTCAAGGCCATCCCCGACCCGCTGGTCAACGAAGCGATCACGGTCACCGCGCTCGCGGGGATCACCGGCTCGGCCTCCGGCGGTATGAGCATCGCGCTCGCTGCCATGTTCGAAACGTTCATCCAGGCGGCAAACTCGGCGGGGATTCCGCTCGAAGTGCTGCACCGGGTGGCTTCGATGGCGAGCGGCGGCATGGATACCCTGCCGCACAACGGCGCGGTCATCACGCTGCTGGCGGTCACCGGGCTGACGCATAAGACGTCCTACGGCGACATATTCGCGATAACGTGCATCAAGACCGTGGCCGTGTTTGTGGTCATAGCCACTTACTACCTTACAGGAATTGTTTAAACAGCTTGAAGGTGTGGACTACTAGCAAAGGCAAGGACAGCGCCCGTTAGAGAGATAACGGGCGCAGCGCCCGTCAATTCAGAGTCATTGAAAGGATAACGTCATGCTGAAAGGCAAATCTGCAATTATAACCGGCTCCACCAGCGGCATCGGACTTGGCATCGCCCGCGCGCTGGCCGAGGAAGGCGCGAACATCATGCTTAACGGCTTTGGGGACTCGGCAGCAATCGAAAAGCTGAAGAGCGACCTCGCGGCCGAGTTCAACGTCAAGATCGCGTTCAGCGGGGCGGACATGTCGAAGCCGGCAGAGGTCGCCGGAATGGTCGAGCAGGCTACCCGCGAGCTTGGCCGGGTAGACATTCTGGTCAACAACGCCGGCATCCAGCACACCGCGCCCATCGAGGAATTTCCGGTCGAAAAGTGGGATGCCGTCATCGCGATCAACCTCTCTTCCAATTTTCATGCGATCCGCGTGGCACTCCCTCAGATGCGCACACGCAACTGGGGCCGCATCATCAACATTGCCTCGGCCCACGGGCTCGTCGCCTCGGGTACGAAGGCAGCCTACGTGGCGGCGAAGCATGGCGTCGTCGGCCTGACCAAGGTGGTAGCGCTGGAGACGGCAACGACCGGCATCACCTGCAACGCCATCTGCCCGGGGTGGGTGTTGACCCCGCTCGTGCAGGGGCAGATCGACGCCTGGGCCAAGCGCGATAACATCCCGACCACCAAAGCACAAGAACTGCTGCTTGGCGAAAAGCAGCCGTCAAAGCAGTTCGCTACGCCCGACGAGATCGGCGCTCTCGCGGTATTCCTGTGCTCCGATGCCGCGGCGCAGATTCGCGGGTCGTCGATCAGCATCGACGGCGGGTGGACGGCCCAGTAGGTTCGCCAGAAGTATTTACAAGCTGACAACTTTCAATCGAGGAGAAAAAATTGCGCACTTCAAAATCAAAAACGATTGCGGCCGCGGCGCTGTTTGTTTTGGCGCCGCTTTGTTTTGCCGACGGGAAACCAGAATTTATCAAAGGCAAAATCCTTTCGGCGACCTACGACGGAGTCACGGACGATCTGCTGACCGGCGGCTTGGAGGCGACTGGCTTGCAGGGTGCGGCGCCCGCGGTTTCTCCATCGGCCACCGCCGCGGAGTTACGCCGCCTCGCTATCTACAACAACTATCGCGCGCTCGTGGACCCGACTACCGGTGGTGGTTTCGGAGTGCTGTACGGCCCGAACGTAGACAATACCGGCAATAAGACTCTAGGCGATGGAAAGATCGCCGGTGAAGAACATCTCGCATTCGCCGACGATGGCTCGGGCAAGAAAAACGTGACGCTGATGGTGCAGATACCGCTTAACAACGAGTCCCCGAAAAAAAACTTCGACCCCGAGTATCCGTGCATCGTTACCGCAACGTCGTCGGGCTCTCGCGGCGTCTATGGCGCCATCGGCACTGCTGGAGATTGGGGACTGAAGCAAGGCTGCGCGGTGGCGTATAACGACAAAGGCACCGGCACCGGCGCTCACGATCTGCAGAACGACACGGTGAACTTGATTACCGGAGAGCGTACCACCGCCGGAGAAGCGGGCAAGGATTCCAACTTCACCGCGAAACTAAGCGACAATAAGCTTGCCGCCTTCAACGCGGCGACGCCGAATCGCCTCGCTTTCAAGCATGCGCATTCCGAGCAGAATCCCGAGAAAGACTGGGACAAGCACGTGCTGCAATCCATCCGCTTCGCGTTCTTTGTGTTGAACCAGAAGTTCGGGAAGGAGGATGACGACGGCGACGGAGAGCATAAAAGGATCACCCCTAGAAATACCATCGTCATTGCGTCCAGCGTATCCAATGGCGGCGGCGCTTCGATCCGCGCGGCGGAGTTGGACAAGCATGACCTGATTGACGGGGTCGCGGTCACCGAGCCCAACGTGAATCCAAAAACCAAGGGGGACTTCAGCATCGTTCAGGGTTCGGGCACTCCCTTCTCCGACCATAGCAAGCCCCTGTATGACTACACGACTCTCGTGAACCTGTTTCAGCCTTGCGCGTCGGTGGCGCTGGGAGCAGCCGCGCCGCTCAACCTCGCAGCGAGTCCAAACCGATGTCAGTCGCTGCGCGTGAAGGGCCTGCTGACGACTGACATGCTCGACGAGCAGTCCAAGGAGGCGCAGGCCATCATCAATGCGTATGGCATCCTGCCGGAACAGAACATCGTCCAGCCATCGTATGCTTTCGCTTTCGTTCCGCAAGCCATTTCGGTTACTTACGCAAACGCTTACGGGCGTTTCTCTGTTGCGGAGAATCTGTGTGGCTATAGTTTTGGCGCGACTGTTCCAGCAACCGGTGCGACACCCGGAGATCCGATGCCGCTTGCGCTTGCATCCGAGGCGATCTTATTCAGCACCTCGAACGGCATTCCCCCAACGGGCGGAGTAAATTTGATCAACAATCTTTCGGTCGGTGGTCCGAAAGAAGACCGGGCGTCCACATCCGCTTCCACCAAGCTTGCGGACCAGAACGTGGACGGGGCGCTATGCCTGCGTGCGCTGGCAACTGGAACAGACCCGGTCACGGGTGAAACACTTTCCGGCGCCGATCGCGCCAATCACCGCAAAATCGGAAACGGCATCGAAAAGATTCTGGCGAGCGCGCGCCTTCATGGAATCCCTACGCTGATTGCGACCGGTCGCGCCGATGCGAACCTGCAGCCCAACCATACTTCACGCGCCTACTACGGGCTCAATCAACTGGTAGAAGGAGGCGCCAGCAACTTGCGCTACTACGAGGTCACCAACGCGCATCACCTCGATACATTCAACCAGTTTGCCGGGTTCGACGACAAGTTCGTGCCGCTGCACTTTTACTTCGTGCAGGTGATGAACCTCATGTACGACCATCTGGATCCGAAGAAGCGCACGCCGCTTCCACCTTCGCAGGTCGTGCGCACCAAACCTCGCGGCGGGACGCCGGGCGCGGCGCCGCCGATCACGTTGGCGAACGTGCCGCCGATCGACCAAACTCCCGACGACGACGCGCTCATTACTTTCGAAGGGAACGTCTTGAGGATCCCGGACTAACGAGGAGTCGCAATCATGAGAAAGAAAGTCGTAACAGTAGGTGAAGCAGTCGCAATCATCCGCGACGGCGATACCTTGTGTTGCTCTGGCTTCGGCAGCAACGGAGTGCCGGTCGAACTGGTGCACGGATTGGAAAAGCGCTTCCTTGAAACCGGCTCGCCCAAGGACCTGACTCTCCTGTTCGGCGGCGGGCCGGGTGACGGAGCCGACGGCGGCGCCAATCATCTGGGCCACGAGGGTATGTTGAAACGGGTGATCGGCGGCCATTACGGGCTCGTTCCCAAGGTCGGTAAGCTTGCGCTGGAAAACAAAGTCGAGGCCTATAACCTGCCTCTGGGTGTCATTTCTCATCTCTACCGCGATATCGCCTGCGGCTTGCCGGGCACAGTCTCCAAGGTTGGGCTGGGCACATTCGTCGATCCGCGGGTTGAAGGTGGAAAGATCAACAGCAGGACCACCGAGGATCTGGTGGAACTGGTCACCTTAGGCGGGAAGGAATTGCTGTTCTATAAGACACTTCCCATCAACGTCGCCTTTATACGCGGAACCACCGCCGACCCCGATGGCAACATCACCATGGAACGGGAGACGCTGACGCAGGACGTGCTGGCCATCGCCACCGCGACCAAGAACAGCGGGGGCTTCGTCATCGCGCAGGTCGAGCGCGTCGCCGAACGCGGTTCGCTGAACCCGCGACGAGTCAAGGTCCCCGGCATCATGGTGGACTGCGTAGTGGTGGCCAAGCCGGAGACGCACCCACAGACTTTTGCCACTTCGTACAACGCTGCGTTCTCGGCCGAGGTGCGGGTGCCGCTCGATGCCCTGGAGCCGATGGCGCTAGACGAGCGCAAAGTCATTGCCCGCCGCGCTGCGTTCGAGCTGATGCCCAATGCCGTGGTCAATCTGGGGATAGGCATGCCCGAGGGCGTGGCGGCGATCGCCAACGAAGAGAAAATCCTCAAGTACATGACGCTCACCGCCGAACCAGGACTGATCGGCGGCGTGCCGGCCAGCGGTCTCAACTTCGGCGCCGCGGTCAATCCCGACGCGGTCATCGACATGAACCAGCAGTTCGACTATTACGACGGCGGTGGACTGGACCTCGCCTGTCTTGGGCTCGCCGAGTGCGATCCCCAAGGCAATATCAACGTCAGCCGCTTCGGGCCCAAGCTCGCCGGCGCCGGAGGCTTCATCAACATCACTCAGAACAGCCGCAAGGTCATCTTTGTCGGCACCTTCACTGCCGGCGGACTCAAAGTTGCGGTCGAGGGCGGCCAGCTCAACATTATCAAAGAAGGCCGCGCCCGCAAGTTCGTGACCAAGGTGGAGCAGATCACTTTCAGCGGACCTTACTCAGCAAGCAGCGGCCAGACCGTGCTCTACGTGACCGAGCGCTGCGTGTTCCAGCTTACTCCGGAGGGACTGGAGCTGATTGAAACCGCGCCCGGCGTGGATGTGGAGCGGGACATCCTCGCGCACATGGATTTCAGGCCGATCGTAAAACAACCGCTGGCGATGGATCCGCGCATCTTCCAGCCGGAGCCGATGAAGCTCAAGGACACCTTGCTTTCGATCAGCCTCGTGGATCGCATGGTCTACGATCCCACCAAAGAGACCGTTTTCTACAATTTCCAGGGACTCCAGGTGCGGACCAAAAAAGACGTCGACCATATCCGCAATGCCGCCGAGAGCCTTTGCAAGCCCATCGGCAAGAAAGTGGCCGCGGTAGTCAATTACGATGATTTCCAGATCGACGAGAACGTCGTGGACCAATACGCCGAAATGGTCAGGTACCTGTCCGAACGTTACTACACCCATGTGTCCCGCTACACCACCAGCGCTTTCATGCGGCTGAAGTTGGGAGACGCGCTGGAAGGCCGCGGTCTTTCCCCGCATATCTACGAGACGCAGCGCGAAGCCCTGGACTCGGCGAAACCGTGGACTGAAGGCTCCAGGGTATGACCGCCAGGATTCTGTCGGGCCGATTCTGGGGGTTCCCAAAGGTTATTTTTCAAAACGCGCCATGGCTGCGAAACCCGTACATCCCCTGCTCGCATCACTGAAGTTGTCAGACGAGGGTAAGTTAGTTTCCGCCCGCGAGGCGGTGCGCCTGATCCGCGACGGGGACACTGTGGCCACCAGCGGCTTCGTGGGCATAGGCTTCGCGGAAGAAATCGCCATTGCATTGGAGGAATTGTTCCTGTCCACCGAGGAGCAGTACTTTCAGGCGATTGGCAAGCCGCGCAACCTTACCCTCGTGTATGCCGCCGGTCAGGGGGACGGGAAGGACCGGGGGCTCAACCATTTCGCCCACGAAGGGTTGGTGCGGCGGGTCATCGGCGGACACTGGGGGCTGGTGCCGAAGCTGCAAAAGCTTGCAATAGCCAATCAGATCGAGGCCTACAACCTACCCCAGGGAGTCATCACCCATCTCTACCGCGACATTGCCGCCCGCAAACCCGGGCTTATTTCCACTGTGGGACTTGGCACCTTCGTTGATCCTCGTTTCGGGGGCGGCAAGATCAATTCCAACACCACCGAAGACATCGTGGAGCTGATGAACATCGGCGGCGAGGAATATCTGTTCTACAAGGCGTTCCCCATCAATGTGGGCATCATCCGCGGCACCACAGCGGACCTGGCCGGCAACATCACTATGGAAAAAGAGGCGCTCACTCTGGAAGCGCTGTCGATCGCGACCGCGGCAAAGAATTCCGGGGGTATGGTTATCGCCCAAGTCGAGCGCATCGCCGATCGAAACGCCCTCAATCCGCGGCAGGTGAAGATCCCGGGCATCCTCGTGGACTGCGTGGTCGTGGCAAAACCCGAAAATCACTGGCAGACCTTTGCCGTGCACTACAGCCCGGCGTTCAGCGGCGAGCTCAGGGTGCCCGTGGCATCGATCGCCGCAATGGAAATGAGCGAGCGCAAGATCATCGCCCGTCGCGCTGCAATGGAGCTCAAACCCAACTCCGTGGTCAATCTGGGGATCGGGATGCCCGAAGGCATCGCCAACGTCGCCAACGAAGAAAAGATCATCGACCTGATGACGCTCACTGCGGAGCCGGGGGTCATTGGCGGCATTCCCGCCGGTGGGCTCAGCTTCGGCGCGGCGACTAACACCCAGGCCATCATAGACCAACCCTACCAGTTCGACTTCTACGACGGCGGCGGCCTTGACGCGGCGTTTCTAGGCCTGGCCCAGGCGGACCGGGAAGGCAACGTCAACGTCAGCAAGTTCGGTCCCAAGCTCGCCGGAGCAGGAGGATTCATCAACATCAGCCAGAATGCGAAGAAGGTGGTATTCGTCGGCACCTTCAACGCTGGAAGACTGAACGTCGCCGTCGAGGAAGGGAAGCTGCGCATTCTCGAAGAAGGCGCGGCGCGCAAGCTTGTAGAGGAAGTTGAGCATCGCACCTTCAGCGGCTCGTATGCGGCGAGGAGGAAACAACCGGTGCTTTATGTCACCGAGCGCTGCGTATTCAGCTTAAGCGGAGAAGGAATGGAGCTGATCGAGATTGCGCCCGGCGTTGACTTGGAGAAAGACATCCTGGGGCAGATGGACTTTAAGCCTGTCATGAGACAACGGCCGCGCCTGATGGATGAGCGGATTTTCAGGCCCGAGCCGATGGGGCTCAGGGACGATCTGCTGCGTCTACCGCTGGAGAGCCGTTTCACCTACGACCCGCAGCAGAACCTTTTCTTCGTCAACTTCGAGAGCTATAAGGTCAGGACGATGGAAGACATCGAGAAGATCCGCTCGCTCGTCGAGGCGCACCTCGCACCGCTCAACAAGAAAGTGTATGCCATCGTGGACTACGACAATTTTGAAATCTCTCCGGAGTTGCTGGACCCCTACACCGAAATGGTGAAGGATTTGAGGGATCGCTTCTATTCGGGCGTCACCCGCTACACCACCAGCAACTTCCTGCGCATGAAACTCGGCGGCGCTTTGAGCAAACGCGACGTTGCCCCCCACATTTTTGAGAGCGCCGAGGAAGCCCGCGAGCATCTGCGGGAGCTGGAGAAGAAGGTCTCGAGCTGACCGGGAGATCGGTAGATGGATAGCACTGCGAATCCCGCGCCGCTTGGTCTCATGGGGTTCGGCATGACGACCGTGCTCCTCAATATTCATAACGCTGGGTTTTTCCCCATCAGCGCCATGATCCTTGCCATGGGCATATTCTACGGAGGGCTGGCCCAGATCATCGCCGGTGTATTCGAGTTCAAAAAGGGCAACACCTTTGCCGTCACGGCGTTCATCTCCTATGGCGTATTCTGGCTGTCGCTCGTGGCTTTGATCCTGGCACCGAAGCTGGGCTGGGCCGACAAGACCCCGGAAGCCTATATGGGCTGGTATTTGTTCATGTGGGGGGTGTTCACCCTGTTCATGTTTTTCGGCATGCTCAAGGCAAACTTCACTACCAAGTTCGTATTCGGATCGCTGGCGGTGCTTTTCTTTCTGCTTGCCGCGAGGGATTGGACGGGCTCCGCCGCGATCGGGACCCTTGCCGGCTGGGAGGGGATCGTCTGCGGCTCCAGCGCGATCTATCTAGCCATGGCCGAAGTCTTGAACGAGCGGTTGGGCAAGACGGTATTACCCATCGGTTGATTCCCCGCAGATCTAAATAAATAACTAGGAGGCCTTTGATGGCACACTTTCTGGTTCAAGCAGTTTATAAACCCGAGGCCGTGGCGGCGCTGGCCAAGAACCCTCAGAACCGAATCGAGGTGGTGCGGCAGGTGGTAGAAAAGCTTGGCGGGAAGCTTATAACCGGAGGGCTTGCCTTTGCCGACTTGGACTCCGAACTGGTGGCAATTTGCGATCTGCCCGATAACGTCAGCGCTGCTGCGCTTTCTATCAGCATTTCGGTCGGGGGCATGACCAAGGCCATCAAGACGACCCCGCTCATCACCGGACTCGAAGGGCTGGAAGCCATGACCAGGGCGGCGAACGCCGGCTACCGCGCCCCCGGCCTGTAGACCCCTGGCAGCCCGAGCATTTTCTGCGAGCAACCACAGTGGACCAATCCGTATACTCAAAAATCGCCGAGACCCGCTCGTCGGACGACCCGTCTCTGCACCGCGTGCTAATCGTCGGTGGCGGGGCCGGCGGCCTGGAGCTTGCCACCAAGCTGGGGCACACGCTGGGGAAGCGCAAGCAGGCCTCGATTACGCTCCTAGACAAGACCCGCATTCACGTGTGGAAACCACATTTCCACGAGGTCGCCTCCGGCACCCTGGACGTAGACGTGGATTCGGTGGAGTACATGGCACATGCCCGCTGGCATCATTACCGCTATCGCATCGGTGCGATGTGCGGGTTAAACCGGGAAAGGCGCCAAGTGCATGTGGAGCCCAGTTACGAAGAAGACGGGAAACAGGTCATTCCGCCACGGGTGCTGGGTTATGACACGCTGGTGATCGCCGTGGGAAGTGTGGGCAACGATTTCGGCGCCCCCGGAGTCAAGGAGCACGCGATCGCCATTGACAGCGCGGAGGAAGCGGCGCGCTTCAACCGCCGCCTGATCAACGCCTGTCTGCGCGCCAACGCCCAGTACGAACCGCTGCGCCCGGGGCAGCTGCACTGCGCCATCGTCGGCGGGGGCGCCACCGGCGTCGAGCTTGCGGCGGAGCTGCACAAGACCATGCGCGACCTCGCGTCCTTCGGCCTGGACAATATTGACTTCGACAAGCTCATCAAGCTCACCATCATCGAAGCCGGGCCGCGAATCCTGGGGCCTTTGCCGGAAGCGTTGTCCAACGCCAGTCTCAAGATGCTGCAGGAACTGGGGGTGAACGTGCGCGTGAGTGAACTCGTGACGGGTCTAACGGCCGAAGGCGTGAAATTGCAAAGCGGCGAATTCATTCCGGCCGAGCTCATCGTGTGGGCCGCGGGGATCAAGGCTCCAGAGTTTCTCGCCAATCTGGACGGCCTGGAAAACGATAAGATCAATCGTCTGGTGGTGCGCGATACCTTGCAAACTACCCGCGACGACAATATTTTCGCCATAGGCGATTGCGCCTGTTGCATCCTGCCTAGCAGCGGCGATAAGCCTGTGCCGCCGCGCGCCCAGTCCGCGCACCAGATGGCGTCATTAGTCGCCAAGTCGGTCAAGCACCGGATCCTAGGCAAGCAGGCGCCCAAGTATGTTTACCGCGATTTCGGGTCGCTGGTGAATCTGTCCGAGTACGGCACTGTGGGCAACCTGATGGACGGGTTGACCGGCCACAGTGTCAAGATAGAGGGAGTATTTGCCCGGCTCATGTACCGCTCGCTGTACAAGATGCACCAGCAGGCGCTGCACGGGAACTCCAAAATGGTTCTCGATACCATTGCGGGGCTGATCACGCGGCGCACCGAGCCGCGCGTTAAACTGCACTGATAGGAGAGTCAGTATCGCGATCGTGGGGATCCCCAGCACTTGACCTTCGTCAAGAAGTCGTTCCGTAAACTTCTTAACTGGCTGCGAGTTCAGGGGGTCAGGCACAACCCGTCGCAGGTCGCTAAGGCCAACGGGATTGACCTCGTGTACGACTCGTTTGGCAAACCTCGCGATGCGCCTTTGTTGCTGATCGCCAGCTTCGGCGAGCAGATGATTGCCTGGCACGAGGAATTCTGCACGCGGCTCGCCGCCCGGGGCTACTGGGTCATCCGCTTTGATAACCGCGACGCCGGTTTGTCGTCGAAGATGAACAACTCGGACGTGTCTGATACCGCAGGCTTGGCCTCTGTATTCGCAAAAGGCATGTTCGTTGCGGCGCCGTACACTCTGAAGGAAATGGCCGACGACACGGCCGGGCTGCTGGATACCCTGGAAATCCAATCCGCGCACATTGTCGGCATTTCGATGGGGGGAATGATCGCCCAGATGATGGCCATACGCCATGGGAAGCGGGTGCGCACCCTCACCTCTATGCTGTCCACCACAGGCGACTCGATGCTACCCTCGCCCACGCAGGAGGCACTGAAGGTGCTGCTCACTCCAGCCCCCGTCGACCGGGCAGGCTATGTCGAACACTGTATTCGGAGTTGGCGCGTGCTCGAGGGGCCAGCGTTTCCACTGGATGAGGCGCGGGCACGTGAATACGCCGAACGATCCTATGACCGCGGCCTCGCTCGCGCAGGTACCGCTCGGCAGATGCGCGCGGTCATGGCATCGGGCAGCCGGAAGCAAGCGCTTAAAGGCGTCACTGTGCCGACTCTCGTCATTCATGGCGACGCCGATCCGCTGGTCCCGCTCGCGGGCGGGATGGACACCGCCAATGCCATACCGGGAGCCAAGCTGCTTGTCATCGAAGGGATGGGGCACACCCTGTCTGTGGCGGCGTGGCCCAGAATAATTAGTGCGATTGCGGAGCACGCCATCTAGTCCGCATCACCAAGAGGAGAACGTCATGACCGACATGCAGCAACCCCCCATGCCAGAGTTGCCCCATTCCCTGGCGAGTATCCAGGAGAAAAGCCAGAAACTGATCGCCGAGTACTTGGAGCGCCGCGAGCAGGACGACGGTTATCGCGTTCTGGATCCCATGGTCATCAGTAAAACCTTTCAGGAAACGGTGATCAAGGCCATGTCCAAGCCGGAAGCCTGGATGGGCGAGCAGATGGCGCTTTGGAGCGATTACCTGGAGCTCTGGAAGCGCACCACCGAGCGTGTGCTGATGAACAAGGAGACCGAGCCCGTTGCGGCGCCCGCGCCGGACGATAAACGCTTCAAGGACGATCTGTGGGTGAAGAACTACTTGTTCGACTTCATGAAGCAGTGCTATCTCCTCACTTCCCGCCATGTGCAATCGGCGGTGAAGCAGGTGGAAGGATTGGATCCTCACACGGCGAAGAAGGTCGCGTTCTACACCCGCCAAATGGTGGACGCGCTCTCTCCCGGCAATTTCGCTACGACCAACCCCCAAGTATTGAAAGCCACGCTGGAATCCGGCGGCGAGAACCTGCTCAAGGGCTTAAGCCACATGCTGGAAGATTTGGAGCGCGGCAAGGGAAAGCTGAGACTCAAGTTGACCGACCTCAATGCCTTTAGGCTGGGGGAGAACATCGCTGCCACACCGGGCAAGGTGGTCTTTCAGAATGACCTCATGCAGTTGCTGCAATTCGACCCAAGTACCGAAAAAGTGCGGAAGACGCCGCTGCTGATCACTCCGCCATGGATCAACAAGTTCTACATCCTTGATCTCAAGCCCAAGAACTCCTTCATCAAATGGGCCGTGGACCAAGGGCATACGGTTTTCGTCATCTCCTGGGTCAATCCTGATGAGTCCCTCGCGCACAAGAGTTTCGCCGACTATCTGCTGGAGGGTCCGCTCGCCGCATTGGATGCAATTGAACAGGCCACTGGTGAAAAGCAGGCCAATATTGTGGGCTATTGCATAGGTGGCACCCTGATTGCGGGCACGCTCGCCTACATGGCGGCAAAGCGCGACAACCGGGCCAAGAGCGCTACCTTCTTTACCTCGCTGGTGGACTTCTCCGATGTGGGCGAGTTGTCGGTATTCATAGACGAAGAGCAATTGCAGTTGATGGAACACCACATGAATCAGAAGGGCTACCTGGAAGGCAGCCACATGGCCGACGCCTTCAATCTGCTCAGGGAAAACGACCTTATCTGGTCAGTGGTCATCAACAACTACCTGCTGGGGCGCGAACCGATGCCCTTTGACCTGCTTTACTGGAACTCCGACTCCACCCGCATGCCGGCGGCGATGCACAGCTTCTACCTACGCAACATGTACCAGAGGAACCTGCTCAAGCAGCCAGGCGGAATCACCCTGGCCGGGGTTGCCATTGATCTTCGTAAGATCAAGGTGCCGCTCTATTTCCTCTCCACCCGGGAAGACCATATCGCGCCCTGGAAGTCCACCTACGGCGGCACCCAACTCGTGTCCGGCCCGGTGCGCTTTGTTTTGGGCGGCTCGGGCCATATCGCCGGGGTCATCAACCCGCCGCAGGCGAAGAAATACTGTTATTGGACCAACGAGCAGTTGCCCAAGGATCCGGAACAATGGCTGGCTGGCGCGGCCCAGCACGAGGGTTCGTGGTGGGACGATTGGGCGAAGTGGGCAGCGCAATTTACCGGCAAGCAAGTTCCAATACGCAAGCCGGGGGGCGGGAAACTTAGGCCCATCGAAAACGCGCCCGGGTCCTACGTGAAGCTGCGCATCAGTTGATGCTGAGGGAACCTCTGATGCGATTATCCTTGCCGACTGGAACGCGGGGGCGGAAGCGATCTTCGGGTACTCATCGCAAGAAGTCATCGGGCAGAGCCTGGATGTGATCATCCCCGAGCGCCTGCGTCCGCCCATTGGAAGGCTTTCCACCAGGCCGTGGAAACCGGCCGTACCAAGTACGGGAGACAAGTGATGGTGACCCGCTCGATTCACAAGACCGAAAAAGCTGTACGTAGACTTAAGTTTCGCCATCGTGAAAGACGGCGCTGGGGCAGTAGTGGGAGCAGTCGCCGTCGCTAGCGACGCCACCGAGCGCTACCTGTCGGAGGTAGCACTGCGCAAGCGGGTCGCGGAGCTGGAAGCGCGGTTGAAAATCTCGCCGGCGCCGCCATCGCCGAAGTAGCTCAAGACGGGCTCAGTGCGCGTGATATCCGCTCACGGGTAACCGAAGGTCTCTGGAAGACGACTCAGTCGGCAATCGACCGATGAACGAACAACGCAAGCTGGTCAGGAAGTTCAGGCAGATTCTGCTCTGGCCTTTGCAGTTGATGCCGCTGCGCGAAGGAGTTCAGATCCAGAGGCATTGGGAATACTTGGCGCACGCGGGAAAGGACAATCCCTGGCGCGAGGTAGCCGACGAGTTTACTGGCGACCCGACCGAGTTCAAAGAACGGCATTACGTCGAATTCGTCACTTTCCTTCCCTATGTGCAGCGGTTTCTCTACGGCGAGGGGGTCGGGGTCAGCACCAAGGCAGGTTACGGCGAATCGCCCATCCACGTGTTCCGCCGCAGCGACGTGGCGGGCGTGCGGGTCATCTACGGGGATAACGACGAGCCGGTTGATTTTCACATCGCCCACGTGGACCTGTACTTCCTCTACGACCTTGACATCGCCATCCCTGTAGTGGAGATCTTCGCGCAAGACTTGAGTCTGGAACGCGCCCAGGACACCCTGTTCCGTTTCGGGCGCGCTTATCCCTCCTATTGGGAACAAAACGGCCAAGGGGGACATTGCCTGAAGCGGGTGGAATGGCTTTCCCCCGGGGGGAAGGTGCTGGCGGCATCAGACTATGAGAAGCGGGAGAAATACCTCTCTTTCGCGTGCCGCCATCGCTCACCATGCATCTCCTCTCACTGGGAATTTCTGTTGAAACCGATGGTGCTGCACCATTCCGGCGAACAGGGCTTGATTCGCTACCGGCAACTCGAATACTACCGCATGCCGGTGATGAACTACCTCGCTATGGAGGATCCGCGGGAACTCAGCCGCGGAGACTACGTGCGACTCGCGCTGGTGACGGAACCCGGTGATTCCCTGACTCTGCCCTATTCCTCGAGGCACCTGCAGGATTTCGAATACCGTTACTGCTACGACCGCTACTGGGAGGCGGAAAGCCACGGCTCAATGAATACCCGGCTCATGTCCTGCGGACATGCCTTCACTGTCGTTGGCAGCGCCGACGACCCGTTCTACGTTGGCCTGGAAACTGGGGTGCTCGGCCAGTTCCGCCACCAGTATTTTCTGCTGTTTCTGATCGGCCACTTCCAGAAGGCGGCTCTGCTCATGCTGTCGGATCGGCTGGTAGTGGCAGTGAGCCGACTTGACATCACCAGCGTAGAGTCAATCAAGGAATTCAAGCGGAGCATCCGGCGCATCCTGGAGATCTTCCTCCGCTTCACCCATCGCTACTGGTTCCACGAGGTATCCAACCAAGTTCAGGCGCGCGATATGTTCCGGATGCTGACTGGTCATCTGAACATTGATCAGCTCTACGCCGAAGTACGCGACGAAATCCAGGACATGAGCGAGTACCTCAATAGCGATGGCCTGAGACGGCAAGCGGAGACTGTGGTTCGGCTCACCGTGGTGACGGCTTATCGGCACGGTGGCAACCGGGTTTCTGGGTATGAACCTGATCGCCGAAGCCGAGCAGCCCTGGCCGGTGAAGTCTCTCTATTTCCTGATCGTGTTCGTCCCGACCGTGGCGGTGACCTTGTACACGATCGTCAAGTCCAAGCGCTTGTCGGAATTCCTCGATGCCCTGTCGGACGAGCGCATGCCGGCCAGGGAGAAGCTGAGCGCGCTGCTCAGAGTCTGGAGGAAAAAACGGCGAGGGTCTCCTTAGACTCCCGCAGGTGCCGGGAACGCGCGAGAATTCCCAGGAGAATCCTTGTGTCGGCGGTTCCGTCCCTGCCACCAAAGGATTTCGCGAGCGGAGCGAGCAATCCTATTAGGTCAATTCCGTCCCTGCCACCAAGGATTCGCGAGCGTGAGCGAGCAAAATCCTGAAAGGTCAGTTCCGTCCCTGGCATACAGCTCTTTCGCACTCCTTGTAATTTTTCCCTCGCTTCACTCTCTCTTATTCCCGCTTCCAGAACTAACGTCCTGCTTTTGCAATGGGTTTGTTCATGGCATGGCGCTTGCTGCTTATCACTTCTGACTGCAATCGTTTGCTCGATCAACTATAAAGGAGGGTCATCATGAATAGAACATTGGCAACTGCGCTGGCATTCGCCGCGGGCTTGGCTTTAGCCGATGACAGAGCCGTGTCTGGGACCGAACGGCATTCCTCGACTCAGTACGAAAGCCTTGACAGCAACCGCGACGGGTATCTGAGCGAGAGCGAAGCGAAAGCGAATCCAGCGATCAACTTCGGCGCGCTCGATGCCGACAAGGACGGGCGGCTGTCGATGCACGAATTAGCGGGCGAGCAAAGCGGCGCCGCTGGACCGGGAGGCGATATCGTGGAGAAGCCTCCTGCGTCTTCTCCGGGAGTTTCGTCCGGTGAGAACTCAAGCGGAGGGTCAAGCGGCAGAGGACAAAGATAACGGTAACGAGGAGGTAAGAAATGAGTCGTTTGCTCTCAGTGGTTGCGTTGGCAACAATTTGTTCAGCAGTGAGCGCCCAGGAGGCGGCATCGGGTGACAGAGCGGCCTTATTCGATAAACTCGATCATGACTGCGACGGCTATCTCAGCGCACAGGAACTAGAGCTTTCGGCCGACCTCAAGCTCGAGCTCAAGCCCATTGACGGCGACGGCGACGGAAGAGTTTCACGCGCCGAGTTCGTTGCCGCGTTCGAGGAAGATCCCGCCAAAGACGGAGGAGTGGCCGGTCCGGCAGGTCGAGATAGCCCGCGCTAACCGCGCTGGTCGCGACCAATCGTCAAGCCGAGCACAGCGGTAAAAGAGATCAAGACTCCTTTCGCTTGGTCTTGCCCTTCTGTTCGTACGCTTCGGACAATCCAATCAGCACACCGCTCGCGAGCGTCGCGAAGTTCTGTCCCATCATGTGCGCCATTTTGAAACTCGCTGCGCGCTGCTCGCGCATGCTGGCCTGCATGCGTTTGCCAAAAGCTTCCATCGCCTCGGTGACCTGCTCGCCGGTATTGGTCCCCGACATCTTCGCGTCCTTCAGCGCTTTTGCCCACTGGCTGCGCAGCTGATCGGTCGCGCCATTCGACGCCTTTTTCACCGCACTCAAGAATTCGTCTTCCATGTGCTCCAGATCGTCGAGCGCCTGTTTCAACTGCGACTGCTCGAAATCTTTTCCGGCGCCGAAGTGCTCAAGCGCGACCCGGCTTGCCTGAGCGGCTTTCAAGACCGCCTCGTCCATTCCCGCTAGAGCATCGGCGACAGCCTTTTGCGGATCCATTTTCGATTCGGCCGCGCCGAGATTGATTCCTTGGGTGATGCTGCTGACGACCTGCTTGATCTGCGTCAAGCTCAACTCGCGGCTCGTCAACGCCCGCAGCGTCATCTCGCGGACCGCAGTGCGTAGATTCTCACCCTGCTTGACCGATTGACTCGCCAGATTTTTCAACAGCTCGTCCTGATTTAAGATTGCCATGTGTTTTCTCCTCGCTGGCTCACTGCATGTGTTGTCCCCCGTTGATCGCGATGTTGGCGCCGGTGATGTACCCGGCATCGTCGGACGCGAGAAAAACGACGAGCGCCGCGATCTCCTCGGGTTTTCCCAGGCGATTCATCGGAATCTGCGGAAGGATTTTCGAATTCATCACGTCCTCGGGAACCGCGAGCACCATCTTGGTCGCGAGATAACCCGGCGAGATGGTATTCACCGTCACGCCTTTGCGCGCGACTTCGAGCGCCAGCGCTTTGGTGAAACCGTGCATTCCGGCTTTCGCCGCCGAGTAGTTGGTCTGGCCGAATGCGCCTTTCTGCCCGTTGACCGACGAGATATTGATGATCCGCCCCCAGCCGCGTTCGACCATGCCGTCGCACACGGGTTTGGTCATATTGAAAACCGAGTCGAGATTGGTTTTCATCACAGCGTCCCAGTCGGGCTTGCCCATTTTTTTGAAACTCGTGTCGCGGGTGATTCCGGCGTTGTTGACGAGAACATCAACAGCGCCGACTTCGGACTGCATTTTCCCCACCGCCTGCTGGCACGAATCGTAATCGGCTACGTCAACCCCGCAGGCGCGAAACTCATAGCCCTGCGTTTTCATCCCCGACAGCCACTCGTTCGCGGTTTTGTTCGTGGGCGAATGCGTGACGATGACCGAGTATCCGGCATCGGCAAGTTTGGTGCTGATCGCTTCACCCAGACCCCCCATGCCGCCCGTCACCAATGCAATTTTTTTGGCCATTTGTTTTCTCCTTTTAGCGTTCGACTGCGAGTGCGACACCCATGCCGCCGCCGATGCACAAACTCGCCAGCCCGCGTTTGGCATCGCGCCGGATCATTTCGTGCAGCAAGGTCACCAGGATTCGGCAGCCCGAAGCGCCGATCGGATGCCCGATTGCGATGGCGCCGCCGTTGACGTTGATCTTGCTCGTGTCCCAGCCCATTTCGCGGTTGACTCCGATCGCCTGAGCGGCGAAAGCTTCGTTGATTTCCATGAGATCGATGTCTTCATGCGTCCATCCGGCCTTCTTGAGACAAAGTTGAGCCGCGGGCACCGGCCCCATTCCCATGATCGCGGGATCCACCCCGGCCGATGAATAGGCTTTGATTTTCGCCAAAGGCTTCAAGCCCAAGGCTTTGGCTTTGTCAGCGGACATGATGACGACTGCCGCGGCGCCGTCATTGATTCCCGAAGCGTTGGCGGCGGTGATCGTGCCGTCTTTGGAAAAAGCGGGCTTGAGCGAAGCCAGCTGCTCGGCGGTCGTGCCGTGCTTCGGATACTCGTCGGTATCAAAAGTGATCGCGCCTTTTTTCGAGGGAATCTCGAGCGCGAGGATTTCATCCTTGAACTTGCCCGCTTTCTGCGCGGCTTCGGCTTTCTGTTGTGACAGCGCGGCGAACTCGTCCTGTTCGCGCCGCGACACTTCGTATTTCTTGGCGATGTTCTCGGCGGTGATTCCCATGTGGTACTGGTTGTAGACGTCCCACAGCCCATCGACGATCATCGTGTCCTGTAGTTTGGCCTCGCCCATGCGAAAACCGTCGCGCGACCCGTTCAAAACATGTGGCGAAGCGCTCATGTTTTCCTGGCCGCCGGCGATGACAATTTCAGCGTCACCGCATTGGATCGCCTGCGCGGCGAGATGGGTGGCCTTGAGGCCGCTGCCGCAGACTTTGTTGATCGTCGTCGCCGGGACCATGTTGTGGATTCCGGCTTTGATCGAGGCTTGGCGAGCCGGATTCTGCCCGACCCCCGCAGTCAGCACTTGTCCCATAATGACTTCGTTGACCTGATTGCCTTCGAGCCCGGTTTTCTTAAGAAGCCCCTTGATGACGTGCGCGCCGAGGTCAGCGGCGGGAATTTTGGCGAGAGTTCCGCCGAATTTGCCGACTGCGGTGCGCAGTGCGGCGACAATAACGACTTCCATCGTGCTCTCCTTGGTGTGTGTAACGGATGCCCCGCAGCTTTGAAGCGGCGCCTAATCACAGTTTAGCTTAATTGGCGCATATTTCCGGCAACAAATCGGTTTTGGCGCTGTCGAGAAGAATAAGGGACGTATTGCCTCGCATTGCATGGAGGATCGAAATGAAAAGAATCGGTTGCCCGCCAATCGCTTCGGGCTTTATCGCCCTTTACTTCGACTGGTCTTAAGCGAACGGCCTCCGTGGACAGCTTCGACCGCGCCGTCGCGGGCCGAGCTTCTCGCCGCGGCCGGCAAAACCGTGCCGGATCTGATCGCGCATAAACTGCGCGTGCTCTTTTGCGGCATCAATCCGGGCTTGTACTCGGGAGCGGTCGGTCATCATTTCGCGCGTCCGGGAAATCGCTTTTGGCGAGTCCTTCACCTTGCCGAATTCACTGACCGCGTTTTGGCGCCGCACGAGGAGACGAAGCTTTTAGACTTCGGCCTCGGGATCACCAATCTCGTTGCGCGAACGACCGCGAAGGCAAGCGAGCTTTCGCTGGACGAGCTGCTTTCCGGAGCGAGGGTGCTGGAGAAAAAAGTGCGGCGCTACTCCCCGCGCTGCGTCGCCGTTCTCGGCATCGGCGTGTACCGCAAAGCGTTCGAGCGTCCGTGGGCGCGACTCGGAAGACAAGAGGAAACGGTCGGCGAAGCCGAGGTTTGGCTCCTGCCGAACCCGAGCGGATTGAACGCGCACTATCCGAGAGTCGATGACTTGCGCAACATATTTCAACTCCTAGAAAGAGCATCCCGGTAGCGCGGTTTGTCATTTATCGTCCCGCCAGAGATAATTCTGCGAAGTTTTGGCGCTATCGTTGGTCGCAATGGAAACTCTGATCGTGCTCACCAATCTTCCCGATCGCGAATCGGCGGAACAACTCGCGCGTCGCCTCGTCGAGAGGCGCGTCGCCGCTTGCGTCAATGTCCTCGCCGAATGTGGGTCGATCTATCGCTGGGAAGGCAAGCTTGAGAACGCCCGGGAAGTGCCCATGCTGATCAAGACGACTTCTGCTCGTTACGCCGAGGTCGAGCGCGAGATCAAGGCGGCACATCCGTACGAACTGCCTGAGATCGTCGCGGTCCCGGTCGCCGCCGGCTTGCAACGGTATCTCGATTGGGTCGAAGCCGAATCATGCGCTGGCTGATACTTCTCCTCGCGTTCTCCGCCTTCGCCCACGCCGAAGAGACCGAGCTCTTGCCGCCCGAGCAGGCGTTTCGATTTTCCGTGCGCGTAACCGGCCCCGATGAAGTCATCGTCAATTACGACATCGCTCCAGGTTATTACCTCTACCGGGAGAAGTTCCAGTTTGAAATTTCGCCGCAGTCACTCGCTCTCGGCAAGCCTGAGCTTCCGGCCGGAAAAGTCCACGAAGACGAGTTTTTCGGCAAGGTCGAAATCTATCGCGGTGAGCTGAGTTTTCGGCTTCCACTCGACCGTAGTAAAGACGCAGCGCAAAGCGCGGTGCTTTCGGTGACTTCGCAAGGCTGCGCCGACGCCGGCGTGTGCTACGTGCCTTCCACGGAAAAAGCGACGCTTCTGTTGCCCGCGAGTAACGCGGATGCGACAGGAGCGGAGCCTCGGTCGAAAGTAGATTCGCCTCCGCCTGCTCCGGCGGGCGGCGATGAATCCGGACGGATCGCGAGTTTTTTGAGCGGCAACTTTTTTCTGCTCGGCCTCGGATTCTTCGGAATCGGACTGGCGCTTGCCTTCACGCCGTGCGTTTTCCCGATGATTCCAATCCTCTCGGGAATCATCGCGGGTCAAGGCTCGAAACTCACACGCAACCGGGCGTTTGGCTTGTCCGCTGCTTACGTGCTCGGGATGGCATTGACCTACGCCCTCGCCGGAATCGCCGCGGGATTATCTGGCGCAATGTTGTCGGCGGCTTTGCAAAACGCCTGGGTGCTGGGCGCGTTTGCGCTCATCTTCGTTGTGCTCGCGCTATCGATGTTCGGTTTCTACGAATTGCAGATGCCCGCGGCGCTGCAAAGCAAGCTGTCGGACGCGAGTGGACGAATCACCGGCGGCTTTACCGGCGCCCTCATAATGGGCGCGTTTTCCGCGATCATCATTGGGCCTTGCGTCACTCCCGCCCTCGCGGGTGCGCTTTTGTTCATCAGTCAATCTGGCGACGTCGCGCGTGGCGGCAGCGCGCTTTTCGCCATGGCGCTCGGCATGGGCGCACCGCTTCTCGCTATCGGCACCTCGGCCGGGACACTGTTGCCGAAGGCCGGGCCATGGATGGACGCAGTGAAGAAGTTTTTTGGCGTACTGCTGCTAGGGGTTGCGATCTGGCTCATTTCGCCCGTCATTCCTGCTGTTGCGCACATGCTTCTTTGGGCAGCGCTTTTGACTATGTCAGCAGTCTATCTGCGGGCCCTCGATCCCCTGCCGAATCCCGCGCCCGGGATGGCCAAATTTTCCAAAGGGGTGGGCGTGCTCGCGCTGCTGGCGGGAGTCGCCCTCCTCGTAGGCGCGCTTTCGGGAGGACGCGATGTGCTGCAGCCGCTTTCCGCGTTGCGCTCCGGCACGCGCGAGCAGGCTTCGCATCTCAACTTCGAGCGCGTGAAGAATGTCGCCGAGCTCGACTCGCGGATCGCCGCCGCCACAGGGCGTTTTGTGATGCTCGACTTCTACGCCGATTGGTGTGTCGCGTGCAAGGAAATGGAGCGCTTTACGTTTAGCGATCCTCGAGTGCAGGCGAGTCTAAGGGATGTCGTTCTCCTGCAGGCCGACGTCACCGCCAACAGCGCCGAGGACGCCGCGCTGTTGAAACGCTTTCAACTTTTTGGCCCGCCCGGAATTATTTTTTACGATCCGAGGGGACGCGAGGTTACGCATCGGGTCATCGGGTACGAGCCACCACAAAAGTTTCTTCAGTCGCTTGCCCGGGTAATGCAAAGTGGAAAAGCGGTTCAGGGATAAGCTACTCGTCGTGGCCATCGCGCTTGGGGCGCTGTCGATGGGCTTCCTGGCGTACTCCCTGCCTACCTCCTCCGACCCGAACCTCACAGATTTGGTCGCTACGAAATTCACCGATCTGAGCGGAAATGGCGCGAAAATATCGGATTGGCGCGGAAAAGTGAGGATCGTTAATTTCTGGGCGACGTGGTGCCACCCTTGCCGGGAAGAGATCCCTGGCTTCGTTCGGCTACAGGAAAAATACCGCGACGACGGCGTGATTTTCATCGGTGTCGCATTGGATAGCGAAGAGCAGGTGAAACGTTTTGCCGAAGAAACGCAGATGAACTACCCCATTTTGCTCGCGGGTTACGAGGCGATGCGGCTTTCCCGCGACGCGGGAAACCAATCGAGCGCACTTCCCTTTACTGTGGTGATCGAGCCAGACGGCAGCTTTGCGGACGCGTTTTCCGGCGTCTTAGGCGAAGAGAAACTTGAAAGTGTAATTCAAGGTCTCCTGTAGTCGGCGCCGGGAACTTCCGGCAAAACTGGACAATCTGCTGTGATTTGCGGCAAACTGACGGCAATTTAACCGTTCCGTCGACTTGGCGGAGTCGTCCATGTCCGTAAAAAAAATTCTTATTCTGCACGGACCCAATCTCAATCTCTTAGGGACTCGCGAATCCGAAATCTACGGATCGCAAACGCTCGAACAAATTAACAAGAGGCTGGAAGAAAAAGCGCGAGCGGCAAAAGCGAGTATCAGTTTTTTTCAAAGCAACGCCGAGCACGAGTTGATCGCGCGCATTCAACAGGCCAAAGGGGAAGGTTGCAACTTCATCATCATCAATCCTGCTGCCTTCACTCATACGAGCGTCGCCCTGCTCGACGCGCTGGCGGCGGTTTCTATTCCTTTCATCGAAGTGCATCTTTCCAACGTTCATTCGCGCGAGGAATTTCGCCGCCATTCTTACTTCTCTCCGCGGGCGATAGGCACGATCACCGGCCTGGGCGCTCTGGGTTACGAATTCGCCGTCGAATTCGCGCTGCGTAAATAACTTCGTGGACCTGCGCAAGCTAAAAAAACTGATTGATCTCGTCCAGGAGTCCGGAATCGGCGAGATCGAGATCACCGAAGGGGACGAGAAGGTTCGCATCAGCCGCTCCGGCATGGTTTCTCAGACTGTGGCAAGCGCTGCTCCCGTTTCGGCGCCGGCAGAAGCGGCGCCGCAAGCCGCACCTCGCCCGGCCGGAAATGAAGCGCCCGAATTGCCCGAAGGGCACGTGCTGAAGTCGCCCATGGTCGGCACTTTCTACCGCTCGGCGGCTCCGGGCGGTCCCCCTTTCATCGAAGTCGGTCAGACAATCGCCGAAGGCGATATCGTGTGCATCATCGAGGCGATGAAATTGCTCAACGAGATCGAGGCCGACAAAGGTGGTGTGATCAAGGCGATCCTCGTCGAAAACGGCCAACCCGTGGAGTACGGCGAACCGTTGTTCATCATTGGGTAGATGAAACCTGGTGAGGTGTGAGGAGTGAGGAGTGAGGAGTGAGG
>JBOIGA010000010.1:9177-29817 GCA_050741875.1 Burkholderiales bacterium | reverse complement strand
TTCTTGCAGATCGGCGTCGACGCCGCATTTCCTCAGCGCGCGCAAAACTTTAACAGCTTGCGCGACGATTTCGGGACCGATTCCGTCACCGGGAAGGACTGCGATTTTCATCTGCAAGGTTAGGATTTGAGGATCGAGGATTGAGGTTCATCCCTCATCCTTCAAATAGCCACGGCTGTTCGGCCCGCCTCTTCGCTTCGAACGCTTTGATTTCTTCGGTGTGCTCGAGGGTCAGTCCGATTTCATCGAGGCCTTTGAGCAAACAGTTTTTGTGAAAAGGTTCGATCACGAATTCGAACTGCTTCCCGAGTGGATTGGTTACCATCTGCTGCTCGAGGTCAACTTTGAGACGATACCCCGGTGACGCTTCGGTTTCGCGAAAAAACCGGTCTATCTCGTCCGTACTCAACACGATAGGCAGCAATCCGTTCTTCAGACAGTTCGAGTAAAAGATATCGGCGAAGGTCGGGGCGATCACAACGCGGATACCGAACTGGAGCATCGCCCACGCTGCGTGTTCACGGCTCGAACCACAACCGAAATTTTCGCGCGCGAGCAAGATGCTCGCATCCGAATAGCGCGGCAAGTTGAGCGGGAAATCAGGATTAGGCCGCCTCTCTTCCCCGATGTAACGCCACGAGTCGAATAAATGCGGGCCGAACCCAGTGCGCTTGATCGACTTCAGAAATTGCTTCGGAATAATCTGGTCGGTGTCGACATTGACGCGGTCGAGCGGGACCACCAAGCCGTCGAGGCGAACAAACTTTTCCATCAGTAGTTTTTCTTCTGTTCCGCCTTGTTCTCGATCTTGTCGCCCAGCTTTTCCACGTCTTTGCCGAAACCGGCCATCGTGTTGCAACCACAGATGAATAGAACAGCAGCCAAAAGCGCAAGTAGTCTCCGCAGCATATCAATCTCCCCTTACACGGATATCAACGAAATGCCCGGCAATCGCGGCCGCGGCCGCCATTTCCGGGCTGACCAGATGGGTCCTGCCGCCGGCCCCTTGCCGGCCTTCGAAATTTCGATTGGAAGTGGAGGCGCAGCGCTCGCCGGATTCCAGGCGATCGTCATTCATCGCGAGACACATAGAGCATCCGGGCTCGCGCCATTCGAATCCCGCCTCTCTAAAAATCCGGTCGAGGCCTTCGCGTTCCGCCTGCGCTTTGACGAGACCTGAGCCGGGGACAACGAGCGCGAGCTTGATGTTTCGCGCGATTTTTTTTCCGCGCACGACATCAGCCGCCGCGCGCAGATCCTCGATGCGCGAATTTGTGCACGATCCGATGAAAACCTTGTCGAGCGGAATCGCGTTGATCGGCGTATTCGGATCGAGGCCCATGTAGCGCAAGGCGCGCTCGATTCCTTCGCGGCGAGTGGAGTCGCGCTCGCGCGCGGGATCGGGCACGGCGCCGGTAACGGGCACGACCATCTCTGGAGATGTTCCCCAGGTCACTTGCGGCGCGATCTCTGCGGTGTTGATAGCAACGATCTTGTCGAAGCTCGCGCCTTCGTCGCTCTTCAACGTGCGCCAGTATTGCGTCGCGCGTTGCCACATCTCGCCTCTTGGCGAATAGCGCCGGCCCTCGAGATAGCTCAAGGTCTTGTCGTCCACGGCGACCATCCCCGCCCGCGCCCCGGCTTCGATCGCCATGTTGCAGATTGTCATTCGACCTTCCATGCTCAGGGCGGAGATCGCGCCGCCGCCGAACTCGATCACATGTCCGGTCCCGCCCGCCGTCCCGATCCTGCCGATGATGGCGAGCGCTACGTCTTTCGCGGTGACGCCTTTGTTCAATTGGCCGTCAACATGGACGAGCATCGCTTTCGATTTTTTCAGCGAAAGGCATTGCGTCGCCAGCACGTGCTCGACTTCCGAAGTGCCGATGCCAAACGCGAGCGCAGCGAAGGCGCCATGCGTACTCGTGTGCGAATCGCCACAGACAACCGTCATTCCTGGGAGAGTCGCGCCTTGTTCCGGACCGATGACATGCACGATTCCCTGGTTGCGATGACCGAAGGGAAAATACGCTCGCGCGCCGAATTCGCGGATGTTGGCGTCGAGGGTTTCGACTTGTAAACGAGATAGCGGGTCGTTGATTCCCTCGCTTGAACGAACCGTCGGGGTATTGTGGTCGGCGGTGGCGACGATCGAATCAGCCCGCCACGGCTGGCGCCCGGCAAGACGCAGTCCCTCGAATGCTTGCGGACTCGTCACTTCATGAACGAGGTGGCGGTCGATATAGATCAAAGCCGAGCCGCCCGGTTCTCGCCGAACGACATGGCTTTCCCACAATTTGTCGTAGAGAGTCTGAGGCCTCATATCAGGCCGTAGATTATACGCGTAGTCATGCGAACGAGCGCTGTTCGCCAAGGAGCAACGGCTCGGAAACATGAAGCAAAAACGGTCGGTTTCACGGCCGTTTTTTAAAGCCAAGGGCAGCCGCGACGCTAGCGCCCCGACTGCCTGCCGTCTTTGTAATGCTCGAGCGCTTCCGGCATCCAGTTTTCAATCTGCGCGATTCGCGTCTCGGAAGCGGGGTGGGTTGAAAGCAGCTCGGGAGGTCGCGCTTGCCCTTGCGAGGCTTTGGCCATTTTCACCCAAAGGTCTTTCGCCGCGCGCGGATCGTAACCGGCTTTCGCCATGTAGATCATTCCGAGTTTGTCAGCTTCGGATTCCTGCAATCGAGAGTAGGGCAGCAGAACGCCGACGGTGGTGCCCGCGCCCAGTGCCGTGGTCACGAGCTGAACGGTCGTTGGATCGCGATTGCTTAAAGCGATCGCAGTGGCGGCCAGCCCCGCCTGGGCGACGATTCCCTGGCTCAAGCGCTCAGCGCCATGCTTTGCGGTGACATGCGCGATTTCGTGACCGATCACCGCGGCGAGCTCGGCCTCACCGTTCACGACTTTGAAAAGTCCCGAATAGACGCCGACTTTCCCGCCGGGGAGCGCGAAGGCGTTGACCTGTTTGTCGTCATTGAAAACGACGAAATCCCACTTGACTCCGGCGTCAACCGCCTGTGCGATTCTTGCGCCGACTTTCTGCACGAGCGCGTTTAGCTTGGAATCGTTGGAAACGTCTTCTTTCTTCAGAATCTCCTGAAAAGTCTGCAATCCCATCTGCGAGACCTGCGCCTCGGGGACGACGATGAGCTGGTTTCTACCGGTGATTGGCGCCTCGGCGCACCCGGCGAGGATCGCCGCCGACATGACAGCTGCAAGCACAACGCGCACGATTCTCATGATGCTCTCCTTCGGTACTCTCAATATACGACTTCGCAAAACGCCGCAAGTTCGGATGCGTTGACGCTGCTCAGTTGCTAGGGCGAATAGCGATGCACAAGTGAAAACCCATGCGGCGCCGATTTCATCCAACAACATTCCGCCAGCAACGCTGGAATGACTGTGCCAGTCAAGCCTCGTCGGGATCTGGATTTTCGACCGGCTTGGATGGCGAATCCATGTGTCGCGACTTCGCGGAGGCGGCGATCTTCGGAGTAAGGCAGTCGACATGGGCGTTCTGCGCGCGCTGCCGTAACACGTGATCCATTAGCACGAGCGCGAGCATCGCCTCTGCAATCGGTGTCGCGCGAATTCCGACGCACGGGTCGTGACGGCCGTGTGTTTCGATTGTCGCCGGCTCGCCTTGCTTGTTGATAGTGCGCCGTGGCAGGCGAACCGACGAAGTCGGTTTGATCGCAACATTAACGACGATATTCTGTCCCGTGGAAATTCCACCGAGAATTCCGCCCGCGTTATTGGATAAGAAACCTTCGGGAGTCATTTCGTCGGAATGCTCGGTCCCCCTTTGCTCGACGCTCGCGAAACCCGCGCCGATCTCCACCCCTTTGATCGCATTGATGCTCATCATCGCGTACGCAATCTCGGCGTCGAGCTTGTCGTAGACCGGTTCACCCAAACCGACCGGAACATTTTCCGCGACAACGGTAATCCTGGCGCCGCACGAATCGCCTGACTTGCGCAGCCCGTCCATGAACGCTTCGAGATCGGCGACGACGCTGTCGTCCGCGGCGAAAAATGGGTTGCGCTCGACCGCGCTCCAGTCCTTGAATGCGATCTTGTTCGAACCGAGCTGCGAGAGATAGCCGCGAATGACGAGACCATATTTCTCGCGCAGCCATTTTTTTGCGATCGCCGCCGCCGCGACTCGCACCGCGGTTTCGCGCGCCGATTGCCTGCCGCCGCCGCGGTAATCGCGGATGCCGTACTTTTGCCAGTACGTGTAATCCGCGTGTCCGGGACGAAAAAGGTCCTTGATGTTCGAGTAGTCTTTCGATTTCGCATCTTCGTTGCGGATCAGGAGCGCGATCGGAGTGCCGGTCGTCTTGCCTTCGAACACTCCAGAGAGAATTTCCACTGTGTCGGATTCGCGCCTTTGCGTCACGTGCCGCGAAGTTCCGGGCTTTCTGCGATCCAGATCGCGCTGAATGTCTTCGACGCCCAATTCCATTCCCGGCGGGCAGCCGTCCACAACACAGCCAATCGCCGGGCCGTGCGATTCGCCAAAAGAAGTGACGCAGAACAATCTGCCGAGTGTGTTGCCTGACATGCGTTTGACTATAAATGACGGCGAGTATTATAGGCTCACCATGAAAGGCGGCACGAAAAGGCCGGCTTCACCTAGACCATCGCCTCGGCAACGCGCGCACAAGCCTAATCCGCGGATTGAGAAACAAAGCCGCTACCAGCGCTTTGTGCGTTACGTTTGGGACAAGAAGAAAAGCTAAGTCAGGCCTTGGAAGAAAAAAAATCGTTGATCGCCTGAACGAGCGGGCCGAGTTTGGGCGGACTCGCTTCGAGCTGGATTGTCACGCGGTGTTTTGCCAGCGCGCGGCTGCATACCGGACCAATCGATGCGACTGGCGTTGCGTTGAGATCATCCCGCAGCGCGTCTCGCTTGTTTTGCTTCTCGGCGACAGCAAAGAAGTTGTCCACCTGCGATGCGCTGGTGAAGGCGACAGCATCGATTCGTTTCTGCGCCAGCGCTTCCATGAGATCAATGAGCGGCTGGGTATTTTCCGGCAACGCCCACCGATAAGTCGGCACCTCGATCACTTCCGCTCCCTTCGCTTTGAGCGCGGAATCGAGATCGACATTCGGTTCGCCATAACGCTGCACCACAACGCGTTTACCGTTTAGCTCGATGTGCTCAAGTTGCTGCAATACTTCGGCAGTCGTGTACGGGTCTGTCGCCGACAAATCAATTCGAACAATGCGTGCGCGTAGGGCGGCGGTTGGCTTTGGGCCGCGGACGACGATTCGCCCACGCGTCAGGAACCCGAGCAGCGCGTCGGTGAAACCTAAACTGTCAGCGGCGGCGAATAGCGCCCTCGTTCCTACGCCGGTTTGGAAAATAAAAAGATCCGGCGGAACGCGCTGCCAATCCTGCACCAGTCGCTCGATTCCTTGGAGATCGATATCCGGCTCTTCGCGCAGCGCCGGCGCGCTGAACGGGGTCGCCCCATACTTCCGAACGAGATCGGCGAGCTGCGTCGACAGACGCGCTTCGAGCAAGGCGATGGTTTTGCCGCGCACCTTCAGCCCGCGAGAAAATCGAGCAGCATTCGCGAAGTTTCCCCCGGAAACTGGTCGATAAAAAAGTGGCCGCCCGGGAGCGTCGCTGTGCGCAGATCGCTTGCGCGCGCTCGCCACACTACGGCCAGGTCGAAGTATTTGTGCATAAGTCCCTTCGATCCCCAGAAGGCAAACGTTGGGCAGGCGACTTTCCGGCCCAGGTCGGCGGTATCGTGCTCGAGGTCCACGGTCGCGGCGGCGCGATAATCCGAGCAGGAGCCGTGGATCATTGCGGGTTCGCGCCAGCAACGCCGGTAATCGTCGAGCATTTCCTGATCGAAATTATCGAGCGGCGTCGCGCCCCAATTGACGAGACAGAACTCGTAGAAAAAATCAGGATCGGCGCCGATCAGACGCTCGGGAACCGGCTCCGGCAAAGAAAGAAAATACCAATGCCAATAGGCGCCCGAAACATGGCGGTTGGTTTCCATGAACATGACAAAGGTCGGCGCGATATCGAGGACGGACAGGGTCTCGACGGCGTTCGGATGATCGAGTGCCATGCGGTGACCGGTGCGCGCGCCCCGATCGTGCCCGACGACAGGAAAGCGGGCGAAGCCGAGCTTGCCCATCATCGCCACTTGATCGGCGGCCATTGTCCTGAACGAATAATTCAAACGATCGGCCGAGCAGCGCGGCTTGGATGAATCGCCGTAGCCGCGAAGATCGGCACACACAACCGTGAATTTTTCGGCCAATTCAGGCGCAACCTGCGCCCACATCGCGAGATTCTGCGGATAGCCGTGCAGCATGAGGACGGGCGGCCCGTCGCCGGCGATGAGGCAGTTGATTGCGACCTCACCGACGTTGACCGACTTGCGTTCAAACCCGCTGAACATCGTTTGCCATAAACGCGCTCAAAAATGCGAGTCCCCAGCCGACGCCGAATCCGGTGACTTCGGAAGCGACCGCGCCCAGGCCTTTCTCGCAATCGCTCGCCGATAGATCCATGTGCAGCCACGGCACGTCGCCGACGAACCTTTGCAGGAAACGGGCGGCGAGAATATGGTCGGCATTGGACTCGAGCGTGCATTGCTTGACGTCGGCGATATTGCTTTTGATGGCGTCGTCATAATCGCGGTCGAGGGGAAAAGCACACACACGCTCGCCGCTGGCGCGTCCTGACGCCACTGCTTGGGCGAGCAATTTTTCGCGATTGCTCAACACGCCGCTGTAGCGATCGCCGAGCGCGACGTGCATCGCTCCGGTCAAAGTCGCGAAGTCCACGATCAGCGCGGGTTTGTCGCGCGCGGCGAGCGCCAGGGTATCGGCGAGCACCATCCGGCCTTCGGCGTCGGTGTGGACGATTTCGATCGTCGTGCCGTTGATCGCCGTCACCACGTCGTTCTGTTTGTAAGCTTTCGGGCTGATGTGGTTTTGCGCGATCGCCATCCAGCAGTCGATCGAAACGGGAAGCGCAGCCTGCGTCGCCGCGTGCAGAATGCCGAGCGCTACTGCCGAGCCATTCATGTCGCGATGCATGTTGTGCATGTAGCGCGCGGGCTTGAGATTGTGCCCGCCGGTGTCGAAACAGATTCCCTTGCCGACCAGCGCGATATTTTTTTTTGCCCCTTTACCCCGATAGGAAAGCTTGACGATCGCGGCGTCATCGATTGCGCTGCCCTGCGCGACCGCGACGAACGCGCCGGCGCCCAGTTCCCGCAGCTTTTTCAGATCGAATTCACGATGCTTCCACTTACGTTCACCCGCGATCTTCCGGATGCGCTCGCGGTACGCCCCTGGCGTCAACTCATTGGGCGGGAGCATCGTCAGTTCGCGGACGAGTACGTTGGCTTCGGCACGGGCGCGGATTGGGCTGACGTTTAGATCGCCTATGCAGCCGTACAACGCGATCGTGCTTAGCGCTTTCGTCTTCGACTCCTTCTTGCGGTCGGGTAACTTGACCCCATTCACCCATGCACAAAAGGTCTCGGCCGCCTTAGTGGTTTCTTCCTTGGTTCCGTGCAGTGAGATCGCGATCGACTGCGGATGTTCATCGAGCAGGAGTTGCAACGCTTTTCGCATCGCGGTTTGTTGTTCGAAGACCGGCTCGGCCGAATTGAGCATCATCCATACAGCGAGCCCTCCGTGCGGCAATGTGCCCGAGATCGGCGTCTCGCCGAGCTCATCGACTTTCATTCCGCGGCGCTTGAGTATCGCATTGGCGGCGTCGATTCCCGGCGCTTTCGGCAACGTTGCCGAGCGCGGAAGGACAAAAAGCGTGTGCGAAGTTTTTTCAAGGACCGGTTGCGTCATCTGCGACGCATTTTGCGTAAGCTTGGCAAGCATGGTTACCAGGAAGCAGGCGGGCGAATGGCGACGTCTTTTACAATCGCACGCCTTCGGCGATACGCCGTTCACGTTCCTGCCAGGGTATATCGCAGATAAAGTCGACCGTAATCGAAAGACGCTGTTCGATGTTGCCAACCGCGCGGCAGGTGTGCTCTGCATTCGGCGCCTTGCAAGAAGTCAGTGTGAGGCGCTGCATGCGAAGCAGTTTCTGGCTTAAGTCAAACACGCGCAGCGGGAATGACGCCATCGGGCGTGAGCCGATCGACGATGGACGGAAGAAGACGGGCAAGCTGCGCGGCGAACTCGTCGCCAGGAATTCCGGCGCGCTCGGCCTGTCGTTCCACCTCGGCGTAACCGAGCGCGTCTTGTATCTGCTCGGCGGAAACGGGCAGGTTGCCGCCCGTGCCGACCCACGACTCGGCGATGGCGCCCAAGCCGTTATCTTTGAACTTGAGCACTAATCCGGCCAGGCCGCCGGTCTCGCCTATGATGCGAAGCACATTGTTCAGAACCTGCGTATCGGCCGGAATGCGTACATCCGAAAATTCGCTCGTACGATGATCAAAAATCGCCATGGCCTTCTCATGCGGTGAGGATGAAAGCGGATCACGTCGCGCGATTATAACCGCGTGATGCTGACGTTGTTGCCCGCGCCCGGAATTTACCTTACCTTAAACGCCGCATTCCAACCCTCCATGCGCGCCTATCTCGATCTAATCCAAAAAATACTCGACCATGGCGCCCGCAAGTCGGATCGCACCGGCACGGGTACGCTTTCGCTTTTCGGGGAACAAATGCGCTTCGACCTCGGCCAAGGGTTTCCGTTGTTGACGACAAAAAAAGTTCACGTCAAATCGGTGATTCACGAGCTGCTTTGGTTTCTGCGCGGCGAAACCAACACGCGCTATCTGCGCGAGAACGGCGTCACGATTTGGGACGAATGGGCAGACGAAGAGGGCGAATTGGGTCCCGTGTACGGCTACCAGTGGCGCTCCTGGCCGGCGCCTGATGGGCGGCACATAGATCAGTTCGGCCAGGTCATCGAAGAACTCAAGCGCTTTCCTGATTCGCGGAGATTGATTGTTTCCGCGTGGAACGTCGCGGACATTCCGAAAATGGCGCTCGCGCCTTGTCATGCGTTTTTTCAGTTCTATGTGGCGGAGGGAAAGCTTTCGTGCCAGCTTTATCAGCGTAGCGCCGATGTGTTTCTCGGGGTACCTTTTAACATCGCTTCGTACGCGCTCTTGAATTTGACGGTTGCGCAGGTGTGCAATCTGAAACCCGGGGAGTTCGTTCACACGTTCGGGGACGTTCACTTGTATTTGAACCATCTCGATCAGGCGCGCGAACAGTTGCGGCGCGAGCCGAGAACGCTGCCGCAACTGAAACTCAATCCAACGGTACGCAACATTTTCGATTTCAAGTACGAAGACTTTGTCCTTGAGGGTTACGATCCGCATCCGCTGATCAAAGCGCCCGTCGCCGTGTAGTAGGACTGAGGAGTGAGGAGTAAGGATAAAAAACGCCCGCAAGTCTCAATCCTCGTTGCCGTTGCCAAAAACGGCGTTATTGGAAACAAAGGCAAACTGCCTTGGCATCTTCCAGCGGATCTCAAGCGCTTCAAAGAATTGACGATGGGGCATCACATCATCATGGGGCGCAAAACCTACGAATCCATCGACCGTTTGCTTCCAGGAAGAACGACTGTGATTGTCACGAGGCAACGAGATTACCAAGTACCGGGGGCTATCATCGCGAATTCCCTCGAAGAAGCAATCGCAGCGTGCAAAGACGATGACGAAATTTTTGTGATTGGCGGCGCGGAAATTTTTCGGGAAGCCTTTCCGCTCGCCGATCGAATCTACTTAACCGAAATCCACGCCGATTTCGAAGGCGACGTTTTTTTTCCCGAGTGGAACAAGAAGGATTGGAAGGAAATTGAGAGAACTCGTCGCCAAAACGGGCTGAGGTACGATTCTGCCGTTTATGAAAGTTCCTAAATTCTCTTGGTATCTCAGAACACTTCTACTAAGGCGGAAGGGGTGGCATGGCCTCGACGCTTCCTCGACAATCGCATGGAAGCCAGTGTCATCCATAAGATCGAGCAAGAGCGGTCGATTGGAAGCCTTTTTGCAGACAAGCACTCTCAGGTGCGCCGCTAGGTCACGAAAAGCGTGCGGTTTTTCGAATAGCTTAAGCCGGGCATCGTTCATCAAGTCAAGGTGCTCTTCACATGCGGCATAGAGAATCTTCCTTAGATCGCTGCAGTTTCTTCATATCGCTTTCGCAAGCAAAACGGTTCGAACTCTAAAAACCTTCGGGCGGGATTGAATGGCCGGATAACTGGCGCCCACTTTGCTTTTTCCGCAAATTAGAAGGCTCCACTAAAAGGGCATGCCGACAATTGATCTTCTGGCACTTCCTAAATCCCCGCACGGTAAATTTCCTTGCGATGTCCGACTTTGAAGACAATGATCTCTCGACGCTCGTCCTCAATGAGATAGATGATCCTGTATGTCCTTGCCGCACTCGGTAGCGGTTTTCGTATCCCGCTAGTTTTTCGGCGCCCCGAGACCGTGGGTCTTCAGCCAGAGTCCGGATTGGGGCAATGATGCGTTGACGATCGTTCTTTGTTCCTACCGCCTCGATTTCTTTGGTGGCGGAAGCTTTGATGAGAAGCCTATATTCGGCCACGCCGCCTTAAGCCCTGAACGAAAGTATCGAAGGAAAGGTTTCTTTCGTTCTTCCTTTCGGAGAAGGCCGCTAGATCCTCGGCGTCTTCGGCGAGGGCCGCTTTCACCGCGTCATTGACCATATTCGAGATGGATCGGTCCATCGCTGCGGCCTTGAAGCGCAAAGCGCGGTGTACATCGGCATCGAAATAGACTGTGACGCGTTTTTGACTGTCCATAATTAGATGCTGGCGTCCGGACGGTAAAACGTCAAGACGTCAATATGTCAACCTTACGCCTTCATTTTCCTGTTGTACCCATAATCCGTGCTCGGGGCATGCGCAGCTTCGCAACGAGGACTACAATGTCATAGGACACAACAAGAGGAGAAGACGATGTCAAAGGTAAAAATGGAAAGCCGCGTGCCGACTTCGGCCGACACATTGTGGAAAACAATTGGCGGTTTCAACTCACTCGCCAACTGGCATCCGGCGATCGTTAAAAGCGAAGCGACGGGCGATAAGAAAGGATCGACCCGGACGCTCTCGTTAGCAGGCGGCGGAAAGATCGAGGAGCGTCTCGAAGAATTGAGCGACAAGGAGAGGCTGTGCCGTTACACGATTCTTTCCGGACCGCTTCCGGTGGCGGACTACATCGCCGAAATTCGGGTTAAGGACAATGGCGACGGTACCTCGACCGTCGAATGGTCGAGCGAATTCAAGCCCACCGGCGCGGAGAACGAAGCCGTCAAAACAATCCAGGGAATCTATCAGGCGGGATTCGACAACCTGAGGAAGATGTTCGGGGGTTGAGAAATTTCAGACCAAGGGCCGGACGCGAAAGCGTCCGGCCCTTCACTTTCAGATGACGATCACGTCCGGCAAGGGAAAGCCGTTGAAGTTGCACGCGTACGAACTCGTGTATGCGCCGGCGTTGGGGATGTAGATGAAATCCCCTTCAACGAGGTTGTTCGGCAACATCTGGTCGCGCATCAGCACATCCATCGAGTCGCACGTCGGACCGGCGACGACCCAGGGAACTCTCGGCCCCGATTTGTCGGTGACGATGTCGTAGACGAGGCCTTCGGACGTTTCGATGATGCCGCCGAAGACGCCCGCGTCCCAGTACATCCAGCGCCGTCCTTTTCGCGTGGCCGTTCCCGCGACCCGGCAAACGAAATATGCGGCGTCCGACACGAGATAGCGGCCGGGTTCGGCGATGACGCGGATGTTATCGGGCAGCTGGGCGATTGCACGGTTCACCACATCGGCGATCACTTCGATCGAGGGAATCGGTTTCACGTGCCGTACTGGATAACCACCGCCGATGTTGAGGAGACGAGGGGAGAGCTTGGCTTGCCGCATCTCGCCCATGACCGCGATCGCGCGCTCGATGCCGAGTTTCCAGTTCTGCGGGTTGCGGCATTGCGACCCGACGTGGAAAGTGACGCCGGCGAGATCAGCGCCGATCTCTGCCGCGCGCGAAATGATCTCGCGCACTTCGTTCGGATGCGCGCCGAACTTGCCGGAAAGCGGCCAATCGCTGCCGGCGTTGGGCGTGTCGAGGCGAAGATACATCTTCGCGTCGGGCTTGACGCTGACAATCTTGTCCAGCTCCTCGACTGAATCGAGGCAGTACCATTCGACGCCTTTGGCGGCGGCGTACTCGATAAAGCGCCGCGACTTGATCGGATTGCTGTAGAAGATTTCGTGCGCCGGCACGTCAAGTTCGAGCAGCCAGTCGAGTTCAGCGATCGAGGCGATTTCGAATCCTGCGCCTTCCTCGATCAGCGTCTTGAGCACTTTCGGGTGCGGGTTCGCTTTTACTGCATAGTGCGGCTGCACGCGCGGCATCGCTGCCTTGAAGCGGCGAACTTTGGCTCGGATGAGATTGGAATCCAGCAAAAGAAACGGCTGCTGGTAGCCGGCTTTCAAATACTCCCGGACGACAGACAAGTCCAGGCTGATTTCGGGGTGGGTGTCAAAAAGATCGGTGGTTCGCGGTGCTTTCTTTACTGCGGCGATTCTGGCCATTGTTGTTCCTCATAGACGCTACGTCATTGGGACATGAAGGTTGGTGAAATCAATGGAAAGGATCGCGTAGTAGTTCCTCTCGCCTGTCATGATGACCTCCTTTGGTCAGCTTGAAAAAAAACGAATTATAGGGTTTCGCTCCCCCAACACAAGCGATTTTTTGGGTCGAGCGAGGGCGAAGCGGGGGCTTTAGATTTTGGGCAAGGTGACGCCGTGTTGGCGCTGGTATTTTCCGCCGCGATCGCGATAAGACGTTTCGCAAACGTCGGTGGGATCGCACTCGAAGAAGACGACTTGCGCGATGCCCTCGTTGGCGTAGATTTTCGCGGGGAGCGGAGTGGTATTGGAAAATTCGAGAGTGGCGTAGCCTTCCCACTCAGGCTCGAAAGGCGTTACGTTCACAATGATGCCGCAATTAGAGACGAAGACCCCAGCTTCCAAGGCGAAGTTGCCCGCCTCGGGAACGGTCAAGCAATATACGTCATGTGTTCCGGGAACTGCGCGGATGGCAGTGACTTTGTGATTGCGTTGCACGCCTTTGAATGAGTTGACGACGTGAGGAAAGCGGCGAAAAACCGAGCGATCGCAATTGAGCAACTTGGCCGCGCCCCGAATCGAGCCCGTCTCGTCGAGAGCTATGCGAACAACATTCGCCGTGATCTCCGAGCGAAGATTGATGGCGCGAGCAATCTCCTGCTGACGCCGCTTTCGAGAACCATCGTCCTTCGTCCAAGCCTGCCGCATTAGCGCGGATTGACGCTCGCGCTCCTCGGGCGCGTTGTATCTCTTGAGTGTGGCAATGCGATGGCGCTGACGAGTTTCGTCGCTCGGATTTCTTCTTCGGCTGATCAGATTCGCGCGCGTGTCCGCATATATCTCATCGTTCCAAAATCGCGACGCTCTAAACTGCTGAGCCTGACTATAACGCTCGACCCACTGGGGATTCTGAGCCAAACGCTCTAAAGCTGAGCGAATCGCAGCACTGTGTTCGTCGGGATCAAAATCTTCGCCATACGATTCCTGATTGTGATGCCTGATGTGTTCACTCGCGTTCCACGGCCTGTTATATCGCCGATCGTGGTCGACATGATGGCGATGGGTGTTGGGTGCGTCTTCGTAACAACCATGTCTTAGATTCCATTCGTCTGCCAGCCGGTGGGTTGGATGCAGATATCCGTTCACTGGCTGATACACCATTTCATACCCACGAAAGAGGTGTCTGTACAACGGCATCAGTGAACTGCCTGGACGCAGCTGATGAGCTTCCATTGTTCTGCCGTCACGAAACAGGAAGCGATGGTCCGGAGTGCAGAGGATGGCTTCTCCGTTGTCCAAGATGATTTCGACCAAGCTGTCATTGCCGATGTAGCGCGGCGCTTCAAGCAAGCACACCATGACCCGCCCGTAACGTCCGATGCTGTAGCCCCAAAGCATTTCGCCAGTCTCGGCTCTTCGCGCCATTTCTTCGAGCGTGGGGGCGCTGCCGTCCACCAGCGCAACGCGAGTGTCTCCTCGGAAACACCGCGCATACGTTGACTTGCCGACACAAAGAGTGAGCACGTTGCGCGGAATGCGGAAGTATTCGACCGTGCGCGCCAACGCGAACGAATTCGGCGGGATGATGCACACATCGTTCTTTACGTCGACGAATGAATTCTCATCGAAGCGCTTGGGATCGACGATTGTCGTGTTGATGTTGGTGAAGAGCTTGAATTCGTCCGAGCAGCGGATGTCGTAGCCGTAGCTCGATGTGCCGAACGAGATGACTTTCTGGCCGCGACTCTCCTTGATCTGGTTCGGCTCGAAAGGCTCGATCATCCGCGCCTCCTCCGCCATGCGGCGGATCCACTTGTCGGACTTGATGGTCATGAGACTCGGGAATAGGGAATCGGGAATAGGGAATAGGAAATCGGTGTTGGATTCCCGATACCCGATACCCGATACCCGGCTATCACGTCTGTTGAATGACGATCTTCGGGAAGAGGTGCGAGCGGTCTTGCGCTTTCTCGGCGATCTTGAGCGCGATCTTGCGCGCGATCGTCTTGTAGATCTCGGCAATACGGCCATCAGGATCGGAGACGACGGTCGGTTTGCCAGAATCGGCCTGCTCGCGAATGGCGATGTCGAGTGGTAGTCCGCCGAGAAAATCGACGCCGTAGTCCTTGCACATTCTGGCGCCACCGCCTTCGCCGAAGATCGGCTCGGCGTTGCCACACTTCGAACAGACGTGAATGCTCATGTTCTCGACAATTCCCAGGATGGGGATGCCGACTTTGTCGAACATCTTGAGCCCTTTGCGCGCGTCGATGAGGGCGATGTCCTGCGGCGTGGTGACGATGACCGCACCAGTGACGGGTACCTGCTGCGCGAGCGTGAGTTGGATATCGCCAGTGCCGGGAGGCATATCCACCACGAGATAATCGAGCTCGCGCCAGCGCGTCTCCTGCAAGAGCTGCTGCAAAGCCTGCGTTACCATCGGCCCGCGCCAAACCATCGGCTGTTCCACTTCGATCAAAAAACCGATCGACATCGCCTGCACGCCGTGCGCTTCCATCGGCTCCAAAGTTTTGCCGTCGAGCGATTCGGGCCGCCCTCGGATTCCCAGCATCATAGGCTGCGAAGGACCGTAGATGTCGGCGTCAAGCACGCCCACCGACGCGCCTTCCACCGCGAGCGCGAGGGCGAGATTGGCCGCGGTCGTCGATTTGCCGACGCCGCCTTTGCCGGAAGCGACCGCGATGATGTTTTTGACGTTCGGGATCAGCTTGACTCCGCTTTGCACGGCGTGTGAGACGATCTTGCTGTACGCGTTGACGCTGACGTTGCCGGCGCCGGGAATTGTCTTCAGTTTGCCGATGACTTGTCTTCGCGTGGCATCGGCGACGCTTTTAGCGGGATAAGCAAAAACGACGTCGAGCGCGACGTCGTTTCCGTCAACTCTGATGTTGCGAATGTTTTTTCCGGCGACCAGATCCTTGCCGGTGTTGGGGTCTACGATCTCGCGCAACGCCGATTGAACTTGTGCTTCCGAAATTGCCATATCACTTCTCTTCTCTAGCGGGCCGTCCATTCTATCTCATACAATCCACCCATGCGAAAACTCCTCGTGACGAGCGCGCTGCCGTATGCCAATGGCGCAATCCACATCGGTCACCTCGTCGAATACATCCAAACCGACATCTGGGTGCGCTTTCACAAAATGCGCGGTCACGAGTGCCATTACGTCTGCGCCGATGACACGCACGGAACGCCGGTCATGCTACGCGCCGAAGCCGAAGGCATCGCGCCGGAGGAGTTGATTGCGCGCATGCATGCCGAGCACAGGCGCGACTTCAAAGCGTTTCATATCGACTTCGACAACTACTCTTCGACCCATTCCGAGGAGACACGTTTACTCGCCGAGCAAATTTATCTGAAGCTTAAAGAGCGCGATTTGATTGCCGTGCGCACGATCGAGCAGCTCTACGATCCGGTGAAGAACCTGTTTCTGCCCGATCGCTTTGTCAAGGGCGAATGCCCGAAGTGCCACGCCAAGGATCAATACGGCGACGCTTGTGAAGTGTGCGGGTCGGCCTACCAACCCTCCGACCTGATCAACCCATACTCGGCGATATCGGGAGCTTCGCCGGTCAAGAAGCAAAGCGAGCACCATTTCTTTCGCTTGAGCGCTTGCCAGGATTTTCTTGAGGAGTGGACTAATGCTGAACATTTGCAGGCGGAAGCCGCGAACAAGATGCACGAGTGGCTGTCCGCGGGCCTGCAGGATTGGGATATTTCGCGCGACGCGCCTTACTTCGGCTTCAAAATTCCGGGGACGGCGGACAAATACTTTTACGTCTGGCTCGATGCGCCGATTGGTTATATGGGAAGCTTCAAAAATCTGTGCGACAGAATGTCTCCCTCTACCCTGGCAGGAGAGGGTAGGGGGGAGGGGGCCAAACCTTGCTTCGACGCGTTTTGGCAAGCCGGCGCGTATTCAGAGCTGTACCACTTCATCGGCAAGGACATCCTCTATTTCCACGCGCTCTTCTGGCCGGCGATGCTCTACTACTCGGGGTATCGCACTCCGACGGCGATTTTCGCTCACGGCTTCCTCACGGTGAACGGACAGAAAATGTCAAAGTCGCGCGGCACTTTCATCACCGCGGAAAGTTATCTGCAGCAAGGCTTGAATCCCGAATGGCTTCGCTACTACTACGCCGCAAAGCTCAACGACACGATGGAGGACATCGACCTCAATTTCGAAGACTTCATCGCGCGCGTGAACAGTGATCTGATTGGCAAGTACGTGAACATCGCGAGCCGGTGCGCGGGTTTCATCTCGAAGCGCTTCGAAGGACGACTGGGTACGCCTGATTTTTCATCGGAGATTGAAGCGAGTTTTGCTGCCGTCTCCGGTGAAATTGCCGGGCTCTATGAGAAGCGGGAATATTCGAAAGCCTTGCGCAAGATCATGGCGCTTGCCGATGTCGCCAATCAGTACGTCGACGCGAAAAAGCCTTGGGAATTGGCGAAAGCCGAAAGCAAGCGCGCGGAACTGCACACGGCATGCTCCACCGCCCTGGCGTTATTTCGCGACCTCACGCTCTACCTTGCACCGGTACTACCGAAGGTCGCTCGGGATGTCGAACGGCTGCTCAACATTCCTGAATTGAAATGGTCCGACGCATGGACTCATCTTCCCGCCGGCCACGCCATCAATCCTTATCAGCATTTGATGATACGTATTGAACAGAGCCAGATAGTGGCCTTAGGAGAAGCGAATAGAGAGCGCGTTTCCCCCTCACCGTCGGTCTCTGCTCCCGCGACAACGGCGTCTGCCGCGAGAGGAGAAGGCGAGAAGAACGTTGGGAGCGGAGAGGAAAACGGAGCGCAGACGATTTCCATCGATGACTTCAACAAACTTGATTTGCGCATTGCCCGCATCGTCGCTGCGGAGCACGTCGAAGGAGCCGACAAGTTGCTAAAACTCACGCTTGACCTTGGCGACAAGCGACGGACGGTTTTCGCCGGCATCAAATCAGCTTATTCGCCCGATCGACTCATCGGGCGCTTGACCGTGGCAGTCGCGAACTTGGCGCCGCGCAAGATGAAGTTCGGCATTTCCGAAGGGATGGTTCTTGCCGCTTCGGACGAAACAGACAAAGAGGGCGGACTTTTCCTACTCTCTCCCGACGAAGGAGCGCAACCGGGGATGAAAGTAAAGTAGTGGTTTGCAAGCAACTTATCATCCATGGCCGGGTTCAAGGGATCGGGTTTCGCTATGCGTTCGCCGGCCGGGCGCAAGAGCTGCGACTGAAGGGTTGGGTACGGAACCGTTCCGATGGCGCGGTAGAAGCTGTCGTGAAAGGAGAACGCGAAGCGGTGGAGCGCATCGTTGAGTGGGCGAAGACCGGTCCGGATCTCGCCCGCGTTGACGGAATCGCCGTAAGCGAAGGCGAAGGCGAGTTCGAGCGATTCGAGATTCGCCGCACGCGATAGCGCCCTCGAGCTGGCGATGCGAAAAACACGACGGCCCGTTCTGAGGATTCGACTCGCGATTCGCCCGTGTCGCGCGTTTGCTGTCCAGAATCCAGACTTGATGTCCCAACAGTGGACATGGATTATTGCGGCATTGCTTGTTCCTCCTCATCCGGCCATCTCGCTTGCTTCCGGGCCGTGCATATGCGAACGGTCACTGCAATTATGGACGCATCTCGTCTGGCCGCTCCGGCGCGTCCTTGGCGTGTAACATGCTAAAAGTATACTTACTGCCACGTTTCCAACTCGGGAATCTTTCCCTTCATCTTTGAAATGTCACGAAGCAAAAAGAACTATTTTTCGGTATTGATTCCAGATGGCGAGGCCGATTTGTCATTCAAAGTTCTGACCTGTCTCGCTCAAATGCCAAATGTCCGCGTTCATGTGTTGTCTTCGAAGAAGAATCCCCGCTCCCGCTTTTCGCGCTTCTGCCAGTCGTTTCATTTTCGCGACCGCGGCACCGAAGAAGAATGGTTGCAGCATATAAATAGAGTCGTTCGCGAAACCGGCGCTGATGTAGTTTTGCCCGTCTTCGAGACGGGGACCCGCTTCGCCTGCGTCTGGCGTGAGCGGCTCGCGCAATCGGCTGCGCTTCCGCCGCTTCCGAGTACCGGCAGTTTCGATCTAGCCGCCGACAAAGGATTGTTCGCCGAATTTCTCGCCAAGCACGAGCTGCCGCACCCGCGTACAGTGCGGCTTTCCGTCGCGCTCGACCGCAGTGTTGATGGGTTTCCCGTGTTGATCAAACCGAGGCGTTCAAACGATGGCGCTGGAATCAGACTCTGCGAGAGCCGCAGGGTACTCGAGGGGTTTGCCGCGTCCCACGCCGACACACTGGATGAATATATCGTGCAAGAGTTCGCTGAGGGTGGGGACGCAAGTTGCAGCGTACTTTGCAGGAAGGGAGAGATTCTGGCTTACACGATTCACCGGCCGATCGTTCTGCACGCGCGGCAGTTTGCCGCAAGCCTTTGCATCAAACACGTCGAGTGCGATCAGACGCTCGCCACGGTAAAGAAATTGATGTCGGTTCTCGATTGGGGGGGCGTCGCCAACATTGACTTTCGCTACAACAAACGCACGCAGCAACGTGAGATTCTTGAAATCAATCCGCGCTTTTCTGGCAACGTGGTGGGATCATTGACCGCCGGGGTCAACCTTCCCCATCTCGCTTGTCTGAGCGCGATGAACGCCGAGCTGCCGCAAACGCGCTACCGGCTGCAAAACTACATGGAAGTGCGCGACGCGATCAAGATGGCGTTGCGCAAGCTCAAAGGCGGCGGAGGGATATTTCCGAATCTCGCGCGGGAGACGAACTTGCCATTCATCTTGCGCGACCCCATGCCTTTTCTGAATCGCTCGATCGATCGCCACGAGAAAAGTGCTGAGAAACGCGGGGTGGGTGCGGTTTTATGCGCCGGCTTTCTCTCCTCCCTCGCCCCGCTGGACTAACTTCTCGGCGTGAAGTCTCCGCGGCGGATGGATGTCTGGTCCCGGATGAGTCCGGGGCGAGCCGGTCGCAGGAGCTTTGTTCTCCGGTCCTGCCATCCGCATCTGTAACTTTGAACACACAAATCGCATGTACGATCGAATCGTCCCGCCGTCCATCGACGCCATAAGAACTGACCCATGAACGCAGCCGAAAACGTTTTTGTATCTCAGTCGGGCGAAAAAGAACTTGTGGCGGAAGGGCTCAACGTCCTGATCCCGGATGGCGAGCAAGATGCAGCGTTCAAAGTTCTCACCAGTCTCGCCCTGGTTCCGAAAATTCGCGTTCACATTATTTCGAGCGGCAAGCGTCCGCGCACCCGTTATTCGCGCTTCACCGCTTCCTATTACGTTCGCAGAGGAACCTCTGAACAGGAATGGTTCGATCAGATACGCGAAGTGGTCCGGCACCGGCGCATTGATGTGATCCTGCCGGTTCATGCGGAAGCCATTGGATTCGCCTGCCGGTGGCGCGAACAACTGGCGGCAGTCGCGGCGCTGCCTTTCCTTCCTGAAACCTGGGCTTTCGATATTGCGTTTGACAAGGGAACGCTCGCGAACTTCCTGCACGAGCACAATCTTCCCTCCCCAAAAACAGTTCCCGCCGCACGCGCGCTCGATCGGCCGGAAATCGGCTTTCCTCTGCTGATCAAACCCCGGCGCTTGAGCGGCGGCCGGGGAATCCAAGTTTGCCCCGACAGGAAAAGCCTGGAGGAGTTCGTTCTGACGCATCAGTCCTCACTCGAAGACTACATCGTGCAAGAGTTCATAGAAGGAAAAGATCTCTGCGCGACCTTGTTTTGCAAGGACGGAAAAGTTCTCGCGCATACGCTGCGCCAGTGGACGCGTCCGAGTCCGCGGCCCTTCGCTCCGAGTTTTTCGGTCCGTCTCATTCATCATCCACAGCTCTCCGATGTCGTGGAAAGACTGATGGCGGCGTTAAGTTGGAGTGGCATTGCCAACGTCGGGACTCGGTATAACGAGCGGACCGGGCGGCCGGAAATTCTCGATTTCAATCCGCGCTTTGGCGGCAACCTGAT
>JBOIGA010000010.1:0-9167 GCA_050741875.1 Burkholderiales bacterium | reverse complement strand
ACCTGATGTGTTCTACCGCGGGAGGAATCAATTTTCCCTATTTGTCGTGCCTTTCCGCCTTGAAACTGCCGCTACCCGAATCGCGCTACCGGTTGCAGGAATACATGGAAGTGAATCACGCCCTCGACAGAATCGTGCTCAAGCTCAAAGGGCGCGGCGCGACGATTCCAAATCTGTTTCGCGAGACGAACTTACAGTACATCCTGCGCGACCCGGAGCCGTTCCTGAGAAGATGTGAACGATAAGACGCGCTTTTTTGTTAAGCGAGCACGCGTTTTGAAAAGTGCCTGGGCGAAAAACCAGTCCGCCACTGCGAAGTAAACGGCCGGCTCGCAAAGGATAGGTGTTCTGTCAGGACCGACCCATGAACGCGGCCGAAAATATCCTTGCGCGTCAGCCGGACGGAAAAGAACTCATGGCGAAAGGGCTCACCGTCCTGATAACGGATGGCGAGAGCGACACCGCGTTCAAGGTAATGACCTCTCTCGCAATGGTTCCCAGGATCAAGATCCACGTCCTGTCCGCAAGCACGACTCATCCGCGCACTCGCTACTCTCGCTTCTGTTCCTCTTATACCTTTCGCCCGGACGGCCCGGAGCAAGGTTGGTTTGAGCAAATCAGCGATGCGGTCGAAGAAAAGCGAATTCAGGTGATTTTGCCCGTCCATGCGGAAGCAGTCCGGTTCGCTTCCGTATGGCGCGAGCAGTTATCCGAGCTCGCGGCGCTGCCCCCGCTTCCCGATGCCAGCGTTTTCGACCTCGCGCACGACAAGGGCTCGCTCGCAACCTTCCTGCATGAGAGGGGTCTCCCCGTTCCCACGACAATCCCCGCTACACACGCACTCGATCACCCGAATCTCATGTTTCCCGCACTCATCAAACCCAGGCGCTTGATGGGCGGGGAGGGAATCGCAGTTTGCCCGGACAAGAAGACCTTGAAAGAATCCATAGATGCTCACCGGCATGAGCTCGAGGACTACATCGTCCAGGAGTTCGTTGGGGGGCGCGACTTCGCCGCCACCGCGTTTTGCCGCGATGGCGGGATTTTGGCGCATACCTTGCGCGAGTTCACTGCGCCGCGCCCACGCGTCTTTGGTCCATCGTGCTCGGTGAGATATATCGACTGGCCGCAACTCTATGAAATCGTGGAACGCCTGATGTTTGCGCTTCGTTGGGACGGTATCGCCAACGTCGGGTTCAAATACAACGAACGCACCCAGCGCCCCGAGATTCTCGACTTTAACCCGCGCTTTGGAGGGAACACGGTGAGCTCAGCCGCGGCGGGAGTGAATTTCGCCTGGCTGTCGTGCCTTGCCGCCTTGAGGTTACCGCTGCCTGAGTCGCGGCGCCGTCTGCAGGAATACATGGAAATAAGAGACGCAGTTAAGAGAATTATGCGCAAATTGAAAGGCCAGGGAGGGGTGATCCCGAACCTGCTGCGCGAAACCAATCTACCTTTTATCCTGCGCGACCCGGCGCCTTATCTGAACCGCAAATGTGATCGTTAAGATTCGTTTTCGCAGCGCGCTCTCTGGTTGATGGGACTTCGTCGGAGCCGTTTCTCCAAGCGCGTGCTGGCTTGAACGAATCGGTTTATTCAGCTTTAGCCGCGTCCCTCATCGTCTGAAGACAGGTTAGAATCAGGTACCCGCTCCAACTCACCAGTCCAAGCAGCTTGAATCCATCTTCAAAGAAGATACGCCATGGCGACTTCCAGAGATGCTCGAGGACGTCTATGGCAACAGACGATGCAAGAAAGACCGCCGCCAGAATCGCGAAAACGAAGTCGGATCTGAAGATGACCTCGCGAAACCTGATGACGTAGCACGCGAAAAAAAGCAAATACGCAAGATAAACGGCTTTCTGCGGGATTCCGAAAAAACGTCTTGCCAAATCCTCGTGAAACAAGAATAGATCGTCGAGCGCAAGCCCCAGCGTGACCATACCCGACCACAGAAGGAACGAGGCAAACGTAACCCGTGCCGGTTTGAGAGCGAGGTAGGTAAAAAAACAAATCCCCGCGGTCGCCGACCACAACAGCACGCCGAGATGCGATTGAATGCCGGTTAAGGGATGCCCGTTCAACAGGCGAACCGGATCGCGCGAGAAAAAAGCGAATGGAACGTCGGCGTACACGTTTGCCAAGGCTGTTATCCCCAGGAACACAAGCACCGGGACATAGATCATCGCAAGTGCTGGGTAAAAGTTTTTCATTCGACCTTAGAATTCGCCACTCGTTTCTTCGTACATCGGCTGCGCAGACGACGCGAGACCGAGGTCCGGCAGGAATGCCCGGATTTTATCAAGGACGAGGCGCTCGGGTTGCGGCGCTTTCTTCGAGTTGATCCGCTCCGCTCTTCGACGCCCTGTCGCTTTGACATAAAATTGACATAAAATGGAAACATGGCGCCGGACGATATATCAGTGCTCATTCCAGACGGGGAACACGACGCGTCGTTCAAAGTGCTTACCTGTCTCGCGCAGGCGCCGAAGGTCAGGATTCATGTCATCTCCAGCAAGGCCCGCACGCGCGTCCGCTATTCACGTTTCTGCTCATCCTTTAGCCTGCGCACCCGCGCGAGTGAAGAAGACTGGTTCAATCAGATAAGGGATGTCGCCAGGCAAAAGCGCGTTAATGTGATCCTGCCGGTTTATTCGGAAGCGGTGCGCTTCGTTTCCGCAGGCCGCGATCGTCTATCAGAACTCGCCGCCCTCCCGCTTCTTCCCGACACTCGCACTTTCGACGTAGCGGTTGACAAGGGGTCGCTCGCGCGTTTCCTGAACGAGCACGATTTACCCACACCAAGGACCGTCCCGCTTGCTCGCGCGCTCGAAGCCGGCATCACCTTGCCATTGCTGGTCAAGCCGCGGCGTTTGACCGGAGGCCTCGGAATTGAATATTGTCAGAATGAAAGGAGTTTGAAGAAAATCCTCAGCGCGAAGGGCGCTACCGTCGAAGAATATATTGCGCAAGAGTTGGTCGAGGGCCGTGACCTGAGTTGCAGCGTACTGTGCAGGGATGGCGAAATCCTCGCTCACACGATCCACCAGCGCACCATTCCAGCCCCGCGCCCTTTCGCCACCAGTTTTTGCATCAGGCTGCTCGATTGTCCCCCGGCATTTGAAGTCGTCAGAGGGTTGATGTCCGCTCTCAATTGGAGCGGGATTGCCAACGTGGGAATTAAATTCGACGAACGCACGCCCCGGATTCTCGATTTCAATCCGCGCTTCTGGGGCAACCTGATGGGATCAATGGCGGCTGGAGTCAACTTTCCCTACCTGTGCTGCCTCACGGCGCTGAAAAGACCTCTGCCTGAACGGCAGTACCGCTTGCAGGAATACATGGAACTCCAGCATGCGCTGAACCGGATAGCGCGCAAGCTCAAAGGCTACGGCGATGTGATTCCGAATCTCCTGCGCGAGACCAACTTGCGTTTCATTCTCCGCGATCCGCTGCCTTTTCTGAACCGGAAGTGCGAGCGCTGACGCTTCAGCGCTCGTCTCCAACGTCCTGCGCGAACAATTCTTCCAGCTCCTGCGTGGCTTTCTGCGCGAGATAGATCATTCTTTCTTCGTCGTTGTGCGATTCGTGATGTGCGATCAGCCGCGCTTCGTCGTGCTTCCTGAAAGTTTGCACCGCTCGCTCGCTCTGTTCTTTCGATAGCCCAAGTCCGCGCAAAATCTCTCGCGCCATGTCGAGGCTGGAGAGAAAAGTCTCGCGCCAGATGAGCGCGACGCCCAGGTCCATGAGCTGATACGCGTGCTTGCGATTGCGGGCGCGCGCGTAGATTTTTACTTCGGGGAAGTGTTTGCGAACCATTTCCGCCGTGCGTAGCGATGCGGCGATTTCGTCAATCGCAAGCACGAATACTTTTGCCTGTTCCGTGCGCGCGGCGCGCAAAAGTTCGAGCCGTGAAGCGTCGCCGTAATAAATCTTGTTGCCGTATTTGCCGACGAAATCCACTTGCTCCGGACTGATTTCCAGCGCGGTGAAGCCGATTTTCCTGGCGCGCAAGATTCGCGCGACGATCTGGCCGAAGCGGCCGAAGCCGGCGATGATTACAGCATTGTCTTCGCTCGGCCGATCGAATTCCTTCTCGCGCGGCTTTTCCGATCTGAACAGAGCATCGTTGATAAAAAGCAGGAGCGGCGTCGCGGCGATCGACAGCGTGACCGCCACGACCATGAGATCGCTGACGCTCTGCGCGAGCATGCCCGCTCCGACCGCGAGGGCGAGAATCACGAAGGCAAACTCGCCACCTTGCCCGATGCTGAATCCGAGCTTGCGCGCCGAAGCGTTGCTGGCGCCGTTGACTTTGGCGAGAACGAAAAGCACGAGAAATTTGATGCCCAGCAGGCCCGCGACGATCCCCAGTACCAGCAGCGGTTGATCGAGCACCAAACCCACGTTTGCCGACATGCCTACCGCAATGAAGAATAGTCCGAGCAAGAGCCCCCTGAAGGGTTCGATGTCTGCCTCCAGCTCGTGGCGGTATTCGGAATCCGCCAGCAGTACGCCCGCCATGAACGCCCCTAACGCCATCGAGATGCCGACCGACTGCACGATCAAGGCGGTGCCGATGACAATCAAGAGCGCGAAGGCGGTGAATACTTCCTGCGTGCGAACGGCCGCAATGATGCGCAGGATCGGACGCAGGATGTAGCGTCCGCCGATCACCACCGCGGCCAGAACCCCCAGCACTGTGACCGCATCCACGAGCGAAAAACTGCTGGCGCCCACGCCGGCCCCGTACAACGGAATAAGCGCCAAGATCGGAATCGCAATCAAGTCCTGGAAAAGCAGGATGGCGAAAGCGCTGCGTCCGTGGCGCGCGGTAAGCTCTTTGCGCTCGGCGAGCATCTGAAGAGCGAATGCCGTTGACGACATCGCCAGCGCAAGCCCTACAATGATCGCCGCGGGGTAAGGCAGGCCAAACGCGATACCGGCCAACGCAAACACGGCTCCGCTGGTGAAGACTTGCGCGGCGCCCATCCCGAATACTGCTTTTCTCAGCCTCCAAAGACGCGAAGGCTCGAGCTCTAGCCCGATGACGAACAACAAGAGGACGACGCCGAGTTCGGAAAAGTGCAAGACGTTCTCGACGTCACTGACGAGTCCGAGCCCCCACGGCCCGATCGCGACTCCGGCAATGAGATAACCGAGGATCGCGCCCAAGCCCAGCCGCCGCGAGAGCGGAACCGCAAGCACCATGGCGCTTAAAAAAATTGCCGTTTGGACGAGAAGGGACATGCTGGATGAGGGATGAAGGATGAGGGATGAAGGATGAAGGATGAAGGATGAATCTTCTTCCGCCTACCGCCTACCGCCTCCCCTTCCTTTATTGATACAGGATTCTTACGTTCTCCTGCTTCAATCGCGCGCACAAGCTCTGCACCAGATCGGAATTGAGGTCCACGCACCACTCGGGCCCGAGCTCGAGCTCGCATTCGGCGTGGCCGTTGCGATAAGCGATCCTAACCGGGCAAGTTCCGCTGCGATTTGACGAAAGAATTTTGACCAGCTCATCGCCATTGCATTGCTCGGTGACGACCAATTGCATCCCCTTGGCGAAGCTTTTTCGCGCCTGCGTCAGATCGTAAAGCTTGTCGGCGGAAACGCGAAGCCCGCCGGAAAATTCGTCGTGACTGACCTTGCCTTCGACCACAAGCAATTGGTCCTCCTTCAAGGCGCTTCGATTGGCTTCGAAAAGATCGCTGAAAACGACGACGTCCACTCGCGCGCTGGCATCGTCGAGCGAGACGATTGCCATTCTGCCGCGCCGCGCCATCTGAATCCGCACCGAGACGATGATTCCGGCAATGACTTGCGAATTGGGCTGTGCAGCGAGGTCGCTGATCCGCGTTCTCGCGAACTTCTCAACTTCGCTGCGGTAGCTGTCAAAAGGATGGCCGCTGAAATAGAAACCCAACGCGGCTTTCTCATTCTGCAGGCGCTGTACTTCAGGCCATTCGCGCGTAAGCGTCAGGCGCGGCGCCGGCGTTTCCGAAAAGAGAGAGTCTTGCGAAGCGAAACGGCTTTGCTGCTCCGCTGCTTCGAGCGCGATTCCGATCGAAGCGAACAGGCTCGCACGATTGGCATCGATCGAGTCGAATGCCCCGGCGCGTACGAGCGACTCGAGCACGCGGCGGTTAACCAGCCGCTTATCCACTCGGGAGCAGAACTCGAACAAATCCCGATAAGGGCCATTCGTTTCGCGTGACCGCACTATCGACGCGATCGCCGATTCACCCGTTCCCTTGATCGCACCGAGACCATAGCGAACGCATTTGGCGTCGACCGGAACGAAGCGGTACTCGGAAAGATTGATGTCCGGCGGCAACACTTTGATGCTGTTGGCGACGCAGTCATCGTAAAAAAGATGGACCTTGTCGGTGTCGTCCATCTCGGCCGAAAGCGTCGCCGCCATGAACGCCGCCGGGTAGTGCGCCTTCAAGTACGCGGTTTGATAGGCGATCAGAGCGTACGCAGCCGAATGCGATTTGTTGAAGCCGTATTCGGCGAATTTTTCCATAAGACCGAACAAACGTTCAGCTTGATGGCGGCCGACACCGCGCTCGATCGCGCCTTCAACGAAGATCGTCCGGTGCTTCGCCATCTCCTCTGGTTTTTTCTTTCCCATCGCGCGGCGCAAGAGATCGGCCGAACCCAAGCTGTATCCCGCCAGGATCTGGGCGATTTGCATCACCTGCTCCTGATAAACGATGACGCCGTAAGTCGGCTTGAGCACGGGCTCGAGCGCGGGATGAAAATACTCGGCAGGCGCGAGCCCGTGCTTGCGCTTGATGAAATCGTCGACCATCCCCGATTGCAGCGGACCGGGACGATTCAGCGCCATCAGCGCGATGATGTCGTCGAAAGTGTCGGGCTTGAGCCGCCGCTCGAGGTCGCGCGCGGTGCGCGATTCCGATTGAAACACCGCCGTGGTGTTGCCACTGTCGAAAATGGCGAAGGTTTCCTTGTCGCCAAGAGGAATTGACTCCAAGGAAAAGGACTGAGGACTGAGGATTGAGGACTGAGTATTTAAACCCGAATCCTGGGTCCTGAGTTCTGAGTCCTGAGTCCTAATGTGTTTCACCGCCCAATCGAGGATCGTGAGCGTGGTCAATCCTAGAAAGTCGAACTTGACCAGCCCCATTGCTTCGACGTCTTTCATGTCGAGTTGGGAGACTGCGCTGTCCGAGCCTTCGGCGACGTAGATCGGACAAAAATCGGTGAGCCTGCCCGGCGCGATCAAGACGCCGCCCGCGTGCATGCCGACGTTGCGCGGGAGTCCTTCGAGCTTGTCGGCAAGTTCGAGCAACTCGCCGACTTCCTCTTCCTTTTTTTCGCGCTCGGCCAAAAGCGGCTCCATTTCACGCGCGTCCTTCAGCGTGATTTTCTTGCCGGGCTGAAACGGGATCAGCTTCGCCAGACCGTCGCAAAAGGTGTAAGGCAGGTCGAGCACGCGTCCGACGTCGCGCACCACGGCGCGCGCCGCCATCGTTCCAAAAGTCGCGATTTGCGATACCGATTCGGCGCCGTATTTGTTTTTCACGTACTCGATCACCCGGTCGCGTCCGAGCTCGCAGAAATCGATGTCAAAGTCGGGCATCGACACCCGCTCTGGATTCAGAAACCGCTCGAAGAGCAAATCGTAGCGAAGCGGATCGAGATCGGTGATGCCGAGGCTGAAAGCGACGAGCGATCCGGCGCCCGATCCGCGTCCCGGGCCGACCGGCACTTCGTTTCGCTTCGCCCAGTTGATAAAGTCGGCGACGATCAGGAAGTAGCCCGAATAGCCCATCTTCTCGATCATGGAAATTTCAAATTCCAGGCGCGCGCGATACTCGAGCGCCTTGACCGCCCGCAACGCGGGATCAACGAAAAGCTGAGTGAGCCTCGCTTCGAGTCCGGTTTTGGCGCGGTGTCGCAGGAAGGCATCGAGCGTCATGTCCGGCGGAGTCGGAAAAGCCGGCAGGCAAGTCCGCCCGAGTTCGAGAAACACATTGCAACGCTTGGCCAGATGCACGCTGTTTGCGAGCGCTTCCGGGATGTCGGCGAAAAGCTCGCTCATCTCTGCGACGCTCTTGAAGTACATGTCCGGGGTGAAAATCTTCGCGCGGCGTTTGTCGGCGAGCAGCCCGCCTTCGGCGATGCACACTCGCGTTTCGTGCGCCTTGAAATCCTCCGGACGCAAGAACTGGATGGGATGGGCGGCGACTGCGGGAAGCTTGAGCTCGGCGGCAAGCGCAAGCGCGCGCTTGACCAGGGTTTCGCTTCCCGGCTGTGCCGTGCGGTTGAGTTCGAGATAGAAGCGGCCGGGAAAAAGCGCCGCCCATTCGGAGGCGAGCCGCCCGGCTTCCTTGCCTTGCTCAAGCGCCATGCCGATGTCGGAGTCGCGATTTCCCGAGAGTGCGATCAAACCTTCGGAGCCTTCCTCGCTGAACCAGGATCTTCGAATTTCGGCGCGGCCGGCCTGCAAATTGTCCCGATAAGCGCGCGACAACAGGCGGCAAAGACGCAAGTAGCCTTCGTTGTTTTGACAAAGCACGAGCAGGCGCGAAGGTTTGTCCCGATTTTCGATCCAGACATCGCAGCCGATGATCGGTTTGATCCCGTGGCTCCTCGCCTCGTCGTAGAACTTCACCATGCCGAAAACGTTGGAAAGATCGGTGAGCGCCAGCGCCGGCATGCCGATTTCAGCCGCGCGCGCGATCGCATCCTCGATACGAACGATCCCGTTCACGATCGAATACTCGCTGTGCAACCTGAGGTGAATGAAAGCGGGGGAGGGCATGACTTCGCCGCTATTTTAGCACTCGCCTATGCAGTGGCTCCCGCCGCTGCACCTCTTGGCGCTGAACTTGGGTCAGGCGCGCGCGGTCTTAAACAAAATGAAAGCGGCGATCTTGTTTCTGCTGATTCTGGCGAGTTTCTCCGTCCCGGCGGAGACGATTTACAAATCGCTGGACGCGAACGGGCGGGTGATCTACTCGGATGCGCCGATTCATGGGGCGAGAGTTGTCGAACGGTTTGAAGGTGCTGACGAAACGGGGCCGCGCGGTCCGGCGCCGACGGGTGACGTCGCCCGCGCCGAACGCGAGCTGGAAAGGGCGGAACGCGCGCTGCAGCTCGGCCGCGAGCCTCTTCCGCATGAACGTAAGGGC
>JBOIGA010000009.1:0-30406 GCA_050741875.1 Burkholderiales bacterium | reverse complement strand
AACCGGCAATCCGAGATCTGGCATCAGCCACCAATACCGTAGTATCCGGGCACCGAATGTTTCGAATCACCCGTGGCGGCGTCCACGACCAACCCAAACCGGTTTCGATGACATCGCGCGATATCACCGCGATCTGAAAAGCATCAGAGACGCTCGCCAGTCTAAGTTTTATATCTTGAGACATGCCTTACGTGGTTTGCTATATAACGAGGCTGTAGAAAAACCCCGTTCTGCGTTGGCTGTTGTGCTGTGATCATAGCGCAGTTAAAAAGCGCGATTGCCGGTGTGACTATTCGGTATTGCGGCGCTGTTGCTCGCTAGCCTGCCTGGTCTTTACGCTGCCGGCGATCACCTGCGCCTCCTGCCGCTATCCAAATCCGGGCGCATAGCGATGGATCTTGCCGATGTTGTGCACGATGCAGTAGAGCAGCCATTGGCCATTGACCTTGCGCTTGCCCCGCAATGTGAAGCGGTTGAGTCGCCGCGTTCGAGTGATGTTGGCGAACACAGGCTCGGCGGTCGCCAGGCGCCAGGAATAAATGAAGCGCCCGAAGACTGAGTCGATTTTGCGCTTCATCTTCTGGGTATAGGTCTCGGGCGCGGATGGCGCGCGACCCTCGAAGAAGTGCACCTGCCGGGTTTCAGTTCGTTCAGGATGTTTGAGGCAGCGGCTGCGCAAGTGGCAAGCGCGGCAGTCGCGCTTGGCCCCTTGGAACTTGACCGCCTGGTAGTCATTGATCACGCAGTGCCGGCCGTTGCGATAGAGGCGTTTGCCCGCCGGGCAGATGCGAGTAAGCGTGGCTTTGTCGTAGATGAAATCGGAGGGCTGGAACAGGCGTGAAGGGTCGGGCTTTGAATCGTTGGGGGGCTTGTGCCGCGCGGCACAAGCAAAGCGCGGGTCACGTTTGCGAAACAGGATGTCAGCCACATAGCCATCGATGTTTTCCTCGAACAACATCTTCATATTGGCTTCGCTGTGAAAGCCGGCATCGGCGGTGAGCTTGGTCTTCTCAAAGATGTCCTCTGCAACGCCGATTGCCTGAAAGTTCTGGCGCGTGGCCTTAACCATCGGCGCCAGAAGATCATGCTCTTGCGCTTCGCCAAAGGCTTCGGCATGGACGATGACTTGGTGTTTGGCGTCAACCGCGGCCACTCCATCATAGTCCTGAATCACGCCATGAGCGCTCTTCATCTTGGCGCTTTCGTTGTCGGTGAGATTACTCTTCTTAGGCTTGCCGCTCTTTTCCAGGCTTATCGTCATTCTCGGTAAGCCAGCGTTTGATCTTTCCGACCTTCTCGCGCAGTGTTTTCAGCTGCTGTTCTTCGCGCTCCACGCGTGACGAATCGCACTGCGCCCGATCGAGCTCGCGATGGCGCTCGAGCAAATAGCGAATGGCCCGCTCCATCTTCTGTTTCTTCTTCTCGAAATCCGCGCGTGTGCCGCTCCACTCCTTGGAAGCATTGGACGGGAGCTTGCACCCGTCTACGGCAAAGAGCTCGCGCCCAATGAGCCCCAGCTCATCACAGGTGAGCAACACATTGCGCAACAGCACGCTGATCTCCTCGCCAGCCGAGGAGACGAAATCCGCAATCGTCGTGAAATGTGGTGCGCTATCTGCGGAGAGCGCGATGAAGATGATGTGGTCGCGATAGACCTGGCGATCTCGCGGCTGGAGACAATCCCGCGCGAATAGGCGTAGAGAATGATCTTTAACAGAATCGCCGGATCATAGGCCGGCGCCCCGGTCTCATCGTTGCGGTAGCGCGCTTCGAATAGCGAGAGATCGAACTCCTGATCGATGAGGTAATTGAGGGTGGATTCAAACGTGCCGGGAAGAATCTGCTGCTGGAAAGAAATCGGGATGAGTCTTGCTTGATCGTAGGAGTAGTCTTTGTATCGCGCCATCGCCTCCCCTCATTCAGCCAACTCTCTTCAGCGCAATGATAACGTCATTGGTAGCACTCTTGGTGACTTTTTCTACAGCTTCAACGTTTGACATGAGCGGCCGGACCACAGCAAGCGAAGCGCTGCTGTTGCTCGGTCCGCTCGAATGATGGGATGGACTCCCCCCGGCTTTTTGTCGGCATCATCGTGCCAGCTGGCCTCATGTGGTGTGGGGTGTCAGCGATCAACCGGAAGGAGTCCGATATGAATATTAACGCCGCGTCGCTCAGCGTTGCAGTCGATCTCTCGAAGAGCGTGTTTCAACTGGCTGTGGTTGATTCGAATTGGCGCATCATCGAGACGCATCGCCTCACGCGCACTCAGTTCGAGCGCTGGTTCGTAAATCGTTCGGTGGGCTTGGTGATCATGGAGGCCTGTGGCTCGGCGCATCACTGGGCACGCTGGCTGGCGTTGCTTGGCGTCGAGGTAAAGCTGCTTCCAGCGAAATACGTGCGCGCCTATGTGAAGCGCAACAAGACCGATGCGGCGGACGCCGCCGCGCTCCTCGAAGCTGCGCGTGCCTCCGATATCGTCCCAGTGCGTGTGAAGAGCATCGAGCAGCAAGCGCTCCAAGGGCTGCACCGCACGCGCTCGCTGTGGATGGGTACGCGCACCAGCCGCATCAATGCCTTGCGCGGGTTCTGCCGGGAGTTCGGGATCGCCATCGCGCAAGGTAGCCGCGTCGGGGTGGAGCAAATTAGTCGCGTGCTCGCTGATCCGACCAGCGCCGTGCCCACGCTCATCCGCGGCACCATGCGTCTGCTCGTCGAAGAGATCCGCTTGCTCGAGGCGCGCATCGCGCAGCTCGAGCGCGAGCTCACTTCGGTTGCACGGCAAAGCGCGGCTTGCGCAACGCTCTTGTCGATCCCCGGGGTGGGCTTGCTGACTGCCACCGCCATGGTCGCGGCTACCGGCGGCCAGGTGAATCACTTTCGCAATGCGCGTCATTTCGCCTCCTGGTTCGGTCTCACTCCGAAGGAATACTCCTCGGGCAGCACCCGATCGCTCGGGCGCATCTCCAAGCGAGGGGACCGGTACTTACGCATGTTGCTCACCCACGGCGCTCGCAGCGTGTTGCGTGCCGCTACCGTCGCGCGTAACGCCGCCAAGCCTCTGGATCCGCTTCGCGCCTGGGCACTCAACGTTCAAGGTCGCTCGAATCACAACAAGGCCGCCTGCGCGCTGGCCAACAAGATGGCGCGCATCTGCTACGCCACACTGCGTGACGCCGAGCCTTACGGCCACGTCGCGCGCATGGAAAAGAAGATCGCTCGCACCGCCTTCGAAATGCCCACATGAGCGCAACGATGAACGCCTCGGCTACCTCTGCTTGAACCACCCTTCACCCCACCGTCGCTTGCTTAGAGATCGATCGCCCATCATGGCACCCCGGGTCGCTCCCCAACCGTTTGACGCCGATAACTCTGCCGGCAGCAGCACGCCTGCCGCTCGTAACGATTGGCGCAGCGGTCTCGCAGATTCCATGTCGGCACGGGCCAACGAGAGCCCACTCCAGATGCCGGATATACGACTGCAAGCTCAAACCCCACATGCCAGACTATCGATCAATCTCTTTCTTCTCGGGGAGAGTCCATATAGGCGAGTTAGGTGGTACCGCCAGCAAAATACGGCTGCGTCAGGAGGTCAGAAACGAATTCCTCCAAGGTCGCCGCCAAACGGCCAAGCTCCTTGTAGTCAGGAGGATTACGTCCGTGTACCAGACGGCTGCGTGCATCGTAGCACTCAGTGAAGAACTTAGGAGCTGGCATTTCAAGATAGCGTCGTTCACCTAAGCGGTTTGAAGCAAAGGCACGACCAGCCGCACTGATCGACTCGAAACGAAGATATCGAGGCTCGACGCAAAGGCCTGAAATTCCCGGCTCCGCCAGGCTTACTGCCTTGCGTTAACCCGCGCAAAGTTCCAATATTGCCGCTAATTGATTGTACGGACGCTCATGGCTCCCAACGTTCCCGCCGAAAGCGCTGACATCCTGATCCAGATCGCGCGTGATCTGGCGGGCGAAATCAATCCGGAAAAGCAAAATATCCAACTCAGGCTTGCGGCAAGGCTGGACCGGGATCTGGGCTTCGATAGCCTCGCCCGCGCGGAACTGCTAACGCGGATCGAGCGCCAGCTGGGCGTCACGCTGCCGGAGCAACTCCTGGGAAGCGCGGAAACTTTAGGCGATCTAGCCGACGCGATCTCAGCCGCCCCGGGCGCTTCACACTCCCCCGCCACTGAATCCGCCGCCCTTCGTGAGGCCAAGCCCGTTGACGCTGCTCCCGACCGGGCAGAGACCCTGCTCGACGTGCTCGACTGGCACGTGAACTCGCATCCTGAGCGACTCCATATCCTGCTCGAAGACGATTCCGGCACGGAACAAACGGTCCGCTTCGCGGACCTGCGCGAGCAATCCGGACGGATTGCGCACGCGTTGCATACGCTCGACCTCGATCCTGGCGACCGCGTTGCAATCATGCTTCCCACGTCCCTCGAATATTTTTTCAGTTTCTATGGGATCCTGCTCGGAGGCTTCGTACCGGTTCCGGTCTATCCGCCGGTGCGCCCTTCGCAGCTCGAGGAGCATCTGCGTCGTCACGCGGGGATCTTGCGCAATGCAGGCGCGGTGGTCCTGATCACGGTCCCTCAGGCAAAACCGCTCGCCCGGCTGTTGAAGCCGCAAGTGGAAAGCTTGCGATCCGTTGTCACCGCAGAAGAATTGTTACGCACCGAGGGCAGGCCAATTTCGGCGCCCGCGATCAAGCCCGACGACCTAGCCCTGCTGCAATACACCTCCGGCGCCACCGGCAGCCCCAAGGGGGTGATGCTCAGCCACAGCAACCTGCTCGCCAATATCCGCGCAATGGGCGAGGCGGTGCGCGCCAATTCAAACGATGTATTTGTCAGCTGGCTCCCGCTCTACCATGACATGGGCTTGATCGGTACCTGGCTGGGCAGCCTCTACTACGGCGCCACGCTGTCGCTCATGTCCCCGCTCGCCTTCCTCGCGCGACCGCAGCGTTGGTTGTGGGCGATACACAAGCATCGCGGCACGCTGTCCGGAGGGCCAAACTTCGCCTACGAACTTTGCGTGAAAAGAATCCGCGACGAGGACATCGAGGGACTCGACTTGAGCTCCTGGCGCTTCGCCTTCAACGGCGCCGAACCCGTGAGCCCGGAAACCCTGATCAAATTCAAGGAGCGTTATTCCCGCTATGGTCTTCGCGCGGAAGCGCTGGCGCCGGTATACGGGCTGGCCGAAGTGTCGGTCGGGCTTGCATTTCCACCCTCCGGCCGCGGCCCACTCATCGACCGCGTCAACCGCGACGCGTTCGTGAAGACCGGCGTCGCCCGGCCTGCGCATGAAAATGATCCGGAAGCCCTGCGCTTCGTCGCCTGCGGGCGGCCGCTCACCGGTCACCCAATCCGCATCGTCGATTCTGCCGGACGCGAGGTGGGCGAGCGCGAGGAAGGCCGGCTTGAGTTCCAAGGGCCTTCGGCGACCAGCGGTTACTTCCGCAACCCCGAAGAAACGCGGCGGCTCATCCGCGGGAAATGGCTGGACTCCGGCGATTACGCATACATGGCGGGAGGCGAGGTTTATCTCACCGGCCGCGCCAAAGACATCGTCATTCGCGCCGGGCGCAACATTTATCCGCACGAGCTGGAAGAGACGGTGGGCGGGATTCCCGGAATCCGCAAGGGCTGCGTCGCGGTGTTCGGAAGCCGCGACCGCGTTTCGGAAACCGAGCGGTTGATCGTCATGGCGGAAACGCGCGACACCGGCCGTGATGCCAAAAACCGGCTGCGCGAAAAAATCAATGATGTCGCAGTCGAGCTATTGGGCTCGCCGCCGGACGATGTGGCGCTCGTTCCACCCCATAGCGTGCTCAAGACTTCCAGCGGAAAACTCCGGCGCGCGGCGTGCCGCGAATTGTATGAAACCGGCGCCGGGCGGCCGCGCGCGGTCTGGTGGCAGCTCGCTCGCGTTGCGTGGGCAAGCGTGCTGCCGGGATTGCGACGCAGCCGTCGGACGGCTGCGGAGCTGCTTCACGCCGCCTATGTGTGGGCGGTCTTTTGGTCGCTCGCGCCGCTGACCTGGCTTGGCTGCGCGCTACTGCCGCGCGCGAGTCTCGGCTTGAGCCGCCGCTCGGCCCGCCTGTTTCTGCGCCTTTCAGGCGCGCCGCCCAAGGTTGAAGGCACCGAACAGCTTGCGCAGCGCGGGCCCTGTGTGCTGGTTGCGAACCATGCCAGTTACCTGGACGGGATCGTGCTGATCGCCGCGCTGCCGACAAAATTCAGCTTCGTCGCCAAGCGCGAACTCCTGGATCATTTGGTTTCACGCGTGTACTTGAAGCGAATCGGAACCGAATTCGTGGAACGCTTCGATGCCCGGCAGGGTCTGGAGGACACGGGCCGCCTGGCAAAGTTGCTTCGCGCCGGACGCACGTTGGTCTTCTTCCCGGAGGGCACTTTTGTCAGAGGCTCGGGAGTCCTGCCGTTTCACATGGGCGCGTTTCTCACCGCCGCGCAGGTGCATGTTCCGGTCGTTCCAGTGACAATCCGCGGAACACGCTCGATTTTGCGCCAAGGTCACTGGCTGCCGCGCCGCGGTGAAATCGTGGTTTCCGTCGGGCCGCCGATACTGTCGGAAGAGACCGACTGGCGGGCCGCGCTGAAACTGCGCGATGCCGCGCGCAACGAAATCGTGCGCGTGAGCGGCGAGCCGGACATCGCGCGGGTTTCCTGAGCCGTAGCTTCACGTTTTGCCAGCGCCACGTTGTGCGATAAGCTAGCGCTGCCGCCAATCCCATCATCATGACCGACTTGAGCGTGCGGCCGCTTCAGGCTGCTCCACAAGTAGTGCCCAAGACGAAACGGCTGCGTTTCGTCACTGCCGCGAGCTTGTTCGACGGACACGACGCAGCGATCAACATCATGCGCCGCATACTTCAGGCAAGCGGCGCCGAAGTCATCCATCTCGGCCACAACCGCTCGGTCAGCGAGGTCGTAAGCGCCGCGCTGCAGGAAGACGTGCACGGCATCGCGATCACGTCCTACCAGGGCGGACATGTGGAATATTTCAAATACATGCTCGATCTCCTGCGCCAAAACGGCGGCGACAACATCAAGATTTTCGGCGGCGGCGGCGGGGTGATCGTACCTGCCGAAATCGGCGAACTGCACGGCTACGGTGTCACCCGGATCTATTCGCCCGAGGACGGCGCCGCCATGGGTTTGCAAGGGATGATCGATGACGTCGCCGCGCGCGCCAGCCACGATTTGACTCAAGCCGCGCCCCGCGGCGTGGAGGCGATTCTGGCGGCGCTGCGATCGCGCGATTCGCGCGCACTGGCGCGAATTATTACCGGGCTCGAAAACGGCGCTTACGACGAAGAAACGAAAGCGCGCCTGCGCGACGAAGCGGCCATCGCCCCAAAGCCGTCCCTCGGCATTACCGGAACCGGCGGCGCGGGTAAATCTTCGCTCGCCGACGAACTTGTGCGCCGTTTCCGCCTCGATCAGGAAGACCGTCTCAAGATCGCGATCATCTCGATTGACCCCTCGCGCAAACGGACGGGAGGCGCGCTCCTCGGCGATCGCATCCGCATGAACGCGATTGAGCATCCCAACATCTTCATGCGCTCGATGGCGACCCGCGACACCGGTTCCGAAGTCTCGGCCGCGCTGCCCGAAGTGATCGCCGCGTGCCGCGTCTCCGGCTTCGATCTCATCATCGTCGAAACCTCGGGGATCGGCCAGGGCGCCGCAGGCATTGTTCCGCTGGTTGATGTTTCGCTCTATGTCATGACTCCCGAATTCGGCGCCGCGAGTCAGCTCGAAAAAATAGACATGCTCGATTTCGCCGATTTTGTCGCGATCAACAAGTTCGACCGCAAGGGCGCGCAAGACGCTTTGCGCGATGTTTCCAAGCAGTATCAGAGGAACGGCCAGCTTTTTTCAAAACCGGTCGAAGAGATGCCGGTGTTCGGCACGCAGGCTTCGCGCTTCAACGACGATGGCGTGACCGCGCTTTACCAAGCGATTTTGCCGAAGCTCGTCGAATGCGGGCTTAAGCTCAAGCCCGGGCGGCTGCCCAAGGTTTCAATCAGGGCGTCAACGAGCAACATCGCGATCGTGCCGCCTGCCCGAGTGCGCTATCTGGCGGAAATCGCGGAAACGGTGCGCGGCTACAAGGAGCACGCCGTGGAGCAAGCGACGCTCGCGCGAGAGCGGCAGCAATTGACAGAGACCAGGCGAATGCTCGCCGAGTCTCTGTCATCCCCGCGAAAGCGGGGATCTACTGGCGCCGAAGAAAAGCTGGATTCCCGCCCCGGCTTTAATCATGCCGGGGCAGGCCCGCGCGGGAATGACGAATCTATATCGGAACTTGATCGTTTGATTGCCGCCCGCGAAAACGCCCTCGATCCCCGCGCGAAAAAACTTCTCGCAATGTGGGCCGACACCCAACGCGCGTACTCGGGCGACGAGTATGTGGTGAAGATTCGCGACAGGGAGATCAAGACTTCGCTCATCCACACCTCCCTCTCGGGCACCAAAATCCGCAAGGTGGTGCTGCCGAAATACGAAGACCACGGCGAGCTTCTGCGGTGGTTGATGCTCGAAAACCTTCCCGGCTCGTTCCCGTTCACTGGAGGGGTGTTCGCGTTCAAGCGCGAGAACGAAGACCCGACCCGTATGTTCGCCGGCGAAGGCGATGCGTTCCGCACCAACCGGCGCTTTCATCTGCTCTCGAAGAGCATGCCGGCGAAAAGATTGTCCACCGCGTTCGACTCGGTGACGCTCTACGGCTTCGACCCCGATCCGCGTCCCGATATCTACGGCAAGGTGGGCAACTCAGGCGTCTCGATCGCGACTCTCGACGACATCAAGGCGCTCTATTCGGGCTTCGACCTGTGCGATCCGGCGACTTCGGTTTCGATGACGATCAACGGCCCGGCGCCGACGATCCTCGCGATGTTCTTCAACGCTGCCATTGATCAGCAGATCGAGAAGTTCAAGTCCGACAATCAACGCGAACCCACTGACGACGAAATCCAGAAAATCAAGCAATGGACTCTCGCAACGGTGCGCGGCACGGTACAGGCGGATATTCTCAAGGAAGACCAGGGTCAGAACACCTGCATTTTCTCCACCGAGTTCAGTCTCAAAGTGATGGGCGACATTCAGGAGTACTTCGTCCATCACAACGTCAGGAACTTCTACTCGGTTTCGATCTCGGGCTACCACATTGCTGAGGCGGGCGCGAACCCGATCTCGCAGCTCGCCTTCACGCTCGCCAACGGCTTCACTTTCGTCGAAGCCTATCTCGCGCGTGGAATGCACATCGACGACTTCGCACCCAATCTCTCGTTTTTCTTCTCCTACGGAATGGACCCCGAGTACGCAGTGCTGGGAAGGGTCGCGCGGCGTATCTGGGCCGTGGCGATGCGCGACGTCTACGGCGCGAACGAGCGCTCGCAGAAGCTCAAGTTCCATTCGCAGACGAGCGGCCGCAGCCTGCACGCGCAGGAGATCGCCTTCAACGACATCCGCACCACGTTGCAGGCGCTGATCTCGACTTACGACAACACCAACTCGCTGCACACCAACGCGTATGACGAGGCGATCACAACCCCAACTGAGGAGAGCGTCCGCCGCGCGATGGCGATCCAGCTCATCATCAATCGCGAATGGGGTGTCGGAAAAAACGAGAATCCCAACCAGGGCAGTTTCGTCATCGAGGAATTGACCGATCTGGTCGAGGAAGCGGTACTGAAAGAATTCGAGGCAATTTCGGAACGCGGCGGCGTGCTGGGCGCGATGGAGACCGGCTATCAGCGCGGCAGGATTCAGGAAAATTCGCTCTATTACGAGCACAAGAAGCACGACGGCTCGTATCCGATCATCGGCGTCAACACCTTCCGCAATCCGCGCGGCGATTCGGCGCCCCAGCACGTCGAGCTTATCCGTTCGACTGAAGAAGAGAAGCGGGGTCAGTTGAAGCGCCTCGCCGGTTTCCAGGAGCACCACAAAGCCGCAAGCGACGCCATGCTGCGCCGGCTTCAGCAGGCTGTGATTGACGACAAGAACGTTTTCGAAGTGCTGATGGATGCGGTGCGCGTCTGCTCGCTCGGACAGATTACCCACACACTGTTCGAAGTGGGCGGCCAATATCGAAGGAGTATGTAGCTCCTTCCCGGTGCGGAAATGTGCGAATACATAACCATCGTTGAACCAGAGGACTCGCCAGAGGGTCTTGGGCTGGAAACATCGCGGACGTGGAGGAGTGAATGAAAAGTCTTGCCCGGTATAAGAACCCGCCAGTCGTCGAGGTTGTTTCGGGTTTCGTTCTGCAGCCGGTGCAGGGATTAACGCTCCCTCACTTCGGATTGTTCTGGCATAGAATTCGCGATCAATACCCTGAGTCTCGGCATGCGCCTCCTCTCGTAATGGAGGAATCGCTTCCTTCGGATCAGGAGAGTGGATTCTTTCCGCCGCCAAGGATTTGGTTGATAAGTAAAACTCAGGACGAGCTTATCCAGCTCCAGAGGGATCGGTTCTACTTTAATTGGCGGGAAGGGCCAAACAAGTCCAAGTACGCGAGTTACGCGGAGATCTTCCAGCGTTTCCAAGAAAGCTGGAAACTTTATACGACATTCTTGACCGACGTTGGGCTAGAACAGCCTGTCATTCGAGAGTGCGAGCTTACGTACATTAACCATATTCCTTCGAGCACCGCGGGAGCATCTATGAAGGAAGCGGTGAACGTTTTTGTATCGTTAGCATCTCTTCGCGGTGAGACAGGGTTCCTCCCCTCACCTCGCAGTATTACTTGGACTGCCTCATACGAGCTACCAGAATCGAAGGGACGTCTTAACGCAAGGATTCACCCTGCTCTCCGAGGCAACGAGAAGGAGCCGATATTCTTGCTCGAACTAAGTGCGAAAGGGTTGGGAACAGAGGCGACTAAAGAAACCATTGAGACTTGGTTCAAAGTGGCTCATGAGTGGATTGTGAAAGGCTTTGAGGATTTGACCAGCCGGGAATTCCAACAACGCGTTTGGGGTAAGCAATGACCGCAGCTACATATGAAGCCTTGGGCAAGAAGGTGCAAAGGTTCGCCTTCGAGGAAGCGGCGAGTGAAGCGACAGCCTTTGTGGCGGGAGAAACCCTCTTTCGGCCAATGGTTCTGCCGGGTCGGAACGAGTCCTTCAATGAAGAACTGCGAGAGCCACCCAACTTCATGAGATGGCTCGCGCTCAACACTACCGACATGAGTGTCCTCAGTACACTTCCCGTTGCAAAATTAGCGAGAGCGAGGGGCTATGGAACTGCCTCTTCAGTTGTGGCTGAACCAGCAGGCCAGCCTACTGAGTCGACCGGTATGAAATTCGAGAGCAATTCAGCCTTGCAGGAGGCCTATGAATCTATTGACCAAGCGGATGCACGTTCAGACAGCATCCTCTCCGATCTCCTTAGCACGTCTAGCATCCGGCACGGAAAACGAATAGTCGAAAGACTCCGCAATCTGGCTTTAGCCGCGGTAGAAGAATGTGAGCCAGGTCCTTCTAGTAAGGCGATGGATGCACTTCGTGCATTCCTGCGCAATGACCCCGCGTTGAAGTATCCCGACTTAACATTGGGACCTGGTGGAGCACTTCTCGCAGAATGGCGGGAATCCGGGCGACGTTTGCTTGGCGTTTATTTTTCCGACTCACCGACATTGAAATTCGTCGTCTTCCGACCCAATGCGCGTCATCCACAGATAATTGATCGATATTCCGGAACTACAACGATCGACGAGCTTGTAGGCAAGCTCCTAGATTTGGACGGTCTAACGTGGGCACATGAGCAATAGAGGTGATCCGCTGCCCGATAACGATCACGTAAGTCGTTATTGTCCCCGCTTGCGACAAACAGAAAACGGTCAAATTCGCGGTACGGCTTTTCTTCCGAAACGTGACGAGTCGTACTTATCGGTGTTTTGGCTCGAATACGCCAAGCTTCCAGATCGAAGTTCTCAGGTCGCTGATATTCGCAGGCGCATGTCAGAGTCCATAACTTTAGGGGGTCAAGCAAAACTTGCAGTCCTTGCGGTTGGGCCGCTAAAAACCTCCGTTCGGACCGAGTATAGACGGAAACTTGAAGTGAGGCATGAGCCACATCTTGATGATGGTAAATATGTGGACCCATCGCATTCTGGAATTCACGGGGTGACTAATGAGGACCTCGAGATCGCTACATACATTGCGGAAGAACTTATCGAATCAACATATCCGGCGAAAATATAAGCGGCGCAAACGATTTGTCACTTCGACTCGTATTTACCGATCCCAGACGCTATTTGTTTTCACAAACTAAATTTTGATCAGATAAGCCAATCTCTCCGATTCATGTAATACGAAAAGCATTGTTCTGGAAGAAAAAGACCCGGGGACCTTTCTCTTCACGATCACCCCGCCGAAGAAGCATTGGCTAACGAGAACAACGAGCGCGAATCTCCCTGCGTCAACCTCTGCAAGCTGGACCCGCTGACCCAACAGTGCGTCGGGTGCTATCGCACGATCGAGGAAATCGCGGGGTGGACCAATTATTCGGATGAAGAGAAAGCCGCAGTTCTAAATGCGCTGCCGGCTCGTCGAGCAGCATTTGACGGAGCCAGCTTGAAGAACGATCCCTATCCGCAGCGGATTGTCTGCCTGACCGAAGAACCCACCGAGGTTCTCTATGCGATTGGCGAGGAGCATCGCATCATCGGCATCTCGGGCTTCACCGTGCGGCCAACGAGGGCGCGAAAGGAAAAACCAAAAGTTTCGGCATTCACCAGCGCCAAGGTCGAAGAGATTGTTGCTCTTGATCCCGATCTCGCGATCGGATTTTCCGATATTCAGGCTGACATCGCGCAGGCGCTGGTCAAGCGTGGGGTCGAGGTGTGGATCAGCAATCACCGCTCTGTCGAGGGCATTCTCGCCTATGTGCACAGGCTGGGAGCGCTGGTGGGCGCATCGGAGAAGACCGAGCGTTATGCGCGCGAATTGGAAGTGCATGTCGCGCACGTTCGTGAGCTGGCGCTGCGTCTACCGCGGCGGCCGCGAGTGTACTTCGAGGAGTGGGACGAGCCGCAGATCAGTTGCATTCGCTGGGTCAGCGAGTTGATCGGCATCGCCGGAGGCGAAGACGTGTTTCCCGAGCGCGCGCAAGCTTCGCTCGCGCGCGACCGCATCCTCGCCGATCCGCAAGAAGTCGTACGCCGCCAGCCCGACATCATCATCGGCTCGTGGTGCGGCAAGAAGTTCCGGCCTGAACGGGTCGCTAACCGGCCCGGTTGGGATGCGATTTCCGCGGTGCGAGACGGCGAAGTGCACGAAATCAAATCGTCGATCATCCTGCAGCCCGGTCCAGCGGCGTTGACCGATGGACTCGACGCGCTGCATGCGATCATTTCGCAGTGGGCGATGAGACCAAGCGAGACCGGCCGCGAGCGATAGGCCGATCGCGCAGATACACCTCGGCTGAACTCGCGCAGCCGACCAGCGGCGAGGCGCTTGAACATGCCTTGCATTTCAGAAGCCGCGCTTCTAAAAACCAAGAAGCCTACCTGATCGCCTTGTCTTTTTTGTCTATAATGTGCCTATTGGACACAACTTGGGAGTACGCCATGGCTGCGCCGCTTAAAGTATCGGCTTCGGTTGTAAAGCAGAGCTTCGGTCGCGTTTTTGACGAAGCTCAGAAGGGTACGGTCATCATAGAGAAGCATGGCCGTCCGGTCGTCGCCATGATTCCCATTCAGGAATACGAGGCATTGCAGCCGGCGGCCGGCAAGACGATTGACCTGCTGACTGCTCGCTTCGATGCGCTTATCTCCGCTATGCAGAAACCGGAACAGCGCAGCGCTATGAGAAAAGCGTTCAGCGCATCATCAAAGGAACTCGGCAAAGCGCATGTAAGCGGCTTCAAGAAGCGTGGCTTCTGAACAGAAGCCAACGATCTACGTCCTGGCCGGGCCAAACGCCGGTGGAAAAAGCAGTATCGGTGGAGAAATCATTCGTCGCTACGGAGGAAATTATTTCAATCCGGACGAATACGCAGTCGCGCTCAAGTCAGCCAATCCCGACTTGTCCAATCGCGGCGCTAATTCCGCCGCCTGGGGCGAAGGCGTAAAGCGGCTGCGGAGTGCGATCGACAAGCGGCAAAACCATGCATTTGAAACCACGCTCGGCGGGCAAACCATTTGTCGATTGCTCCATAGCGCTGCGGACAGCGGCATCGAGCTCTGGATCTGGTACATCGCGCTCGACAGCCCGGAAAAACACCTAACGCGAGTACGGGCCCGCGCCGCTCGCGGAGGGCATGATATTCCCGAGGCCCTCGTCCGGCTGCGTTACGACAATAGCCGCGCTAATCTTGCCGGGCTGCTGCCCAAGGCCGCTAGAGTAGTGATCTATGACAACAGCCAGACAGCCGCTATTGACAAAGGCGCGTCGCCGGAGCCACGGCTGATTCTGGACTACGAAAAAGGTCTGATAAAGAATAAGAAGAACCTGGAAGACAGCCCTGATTGGGCGAAACCCATTGTTGCCGCCGCGCTTGAGGCTGAGCTTTCAAGGAAACAATCGTAAAGCCTTGCCTCCGGCAAACGCTGGGCCAAACATTTTCGGCGCCGACATCCTCGAACGAGAATCAAAGCTGCTTGCATGAACAAATTTTTCTTCTCGTGCACGTCCCACGGTGCAGTTTGCTGAGGTCTGCGGGCACAGGCTCGAATACGTCGACATTCCAGCACAGCGCGAGCAGCGTCATACGCTCGTCTTTCTACATGAAGGTCTGGGGTCGGTGTCGATGTGGCGGAACTTCCCGGCGCGGGTTGCCCGCGAGACGGGCTGCCGCACAATCGTTTACTCGCGCTATGGCCATGGCCGCTCATCGAAGCGTCATCAACCGTACACAGTGCGCTTCATGCATGACGAAGCCTTGAACGTTTTACCTGGCTTACGCGATACGCTCCGCGTCGAGCGGCCGGTGTTCATTGGACATTCGACCGGCGGATCAATGGCCCTAATGCATGCCGGCGCGGGCCAATGGGACGTTCGCGGACTCGTGGTCATGGCGCCGCTGTGTTTTGTCGAGGAGTTCAACCTGGATCGCATACGCCGTGCGAAGGCGGCGTTTAAGTCCACCGATATGAGGAAGAGACTTGCGCGCTACCACGACGACGTCGATCAAGTGTTTTGGGGCTGGAACGATATCTGGCTCAACCGCGAGTTCAAATCGTGGAGTTTGGAAGACTATCTTCCTAGCATTAGATGCCCGGTGCTGGCGATACTCGGTGAAAACGACGAATACAGTACCCGCCGCCAGATCGAGTTGATTGCCGAGCGCGCTTTCAATTCGCCTCGCATCGAGAAGATTTACCTCAAGGATTGCGGACACTCGCCACATCGAGATCAACCGGAACAGGCGCTCGAAGCGATCACTCGTTTCATTGAAAGTCTTGAGCGATGACTCGGTTTCGAGCCGAAAAGCTGGTCCGTTTTCAGCATTGCGGCCCCGCCGGGATCGTGTTCTATCCGCAGCGAGCCGGTGAGCGAGCGCGGGTCGCGCCCTGCACTGTCCTTGAGCGCCGGCATCGCGGACGATTGTCAACCGGACGACAACTTCGCGTCAGACAGGTGAGTAGGCTACGCCGGGTAGCCGTACAATGGCCCCATGTCTTTCGATCAAATCCTCTTCGAGCAAAAAGAGCCGGGCATTTTTCTGCTGACGGTCAATCGGCCAAAGCAGCTCAACGCGCTCAGCCCCGCGGTCTTCGACGAGCTCGAGGGCGCGTTCAGCGAGATTGCTCAAAATCCCCAAGCGCGGGTTCTGCTCATCACCGGCGCGGGAGAAAAAGCCTTTGTCGCGGGAGCCGACATCGCGCGATTTCAGGGCCTGACGCCAATACAAGCGCTGGCAGTTTCGAACAGAGGCTTGGCGATCTTCAGAATGATCGAGGAGCTTCCTGTTCCCGCAATTGCCCTCGTCAACGGCTACGCTCTCGGCGGCGGTTGCGAGTTCGCGCTTGCATGCGATTTTATTCTGGCTTCCGACAACGCAGTCTTTGGGCAACCTGAAATCGATCTTGGAATCATGCCGGGATGGGGCGGGACACAGCGTCTTACCCGACTCGTCGGCCGCAATCGCGCGCTTGAGTTGCTGATGACCGGAAGGCAGGTCAAAGCCGACGAGGCACTGCGGATCGGTCTCACGAACGCCGTGTATCCGCGCGAGCAGTTACTCGACAAGGGAATGGAAATCGCGCGCTCGCTGGCAGCAAAGCCCGCAGTCGCATTGAAGCTCATCAAGCAGGCGGTGCAGCGCGGGCAAAGCCTCGATCTCGACAACGCTTCCCTCATCGAAGCCGAAGCGTTCGCACTCTGCTTTACGACCGGCGATCAAAAAGAAGGCGTCGCCGCATTTCTAGAGAAGCGGCCCGCGCGTTTCACGGGCGGTTAGTTGCCATGGCATAATCCTTCGCAGCCCCCCACCCGGCAGGAGGAGTTGTGAAGGACACGGCAAAGACCGTGACTGATGTCGATCCGCGGCTCGATACCTTTCCGAAGCTTCTGCTCGAACACGCGCGCGGGCGCGGCGACAAGCCCGCGATTCGCGAAAAGGATTTGGGGATTTGGCAAACCTGGACTTGGAGCCGCGTTGCCGAAGAGGTGCGAGCCCTCGCGTGCGGGCTTGCCGCGATGGGCTTCAAGCGCGGCGACCATCTTGCGATCGTCGGCGACAACAGGCCCCGCCTCTACTGGTCGGTGTACGCGGCACAAGCGCTCGGCGGCATTCCCGTTCCGCTCTACCAGGACGCTGTCGCTGGCGAAATGGCGTTCGTGCTCGAAGACGCCGAAGCACGATTCGCTGTCGCCGAAGACCAGGAGCAGGTCGATAAGCTGATCGAATTGAGATCGCGGCTGCCGCAGTTATCGACCGTCATCTACGACGACCCGCGCGGCCTGCGCGAATACAAAGGTGTCTACGACTACGCCGATGTCCAGGGGCGTGGGCGCGAACACGATCGCGCCAATCCTGATTTTTTCCTGGACAGCGTCAACGCCGGGCAAAGCGGCGATAGCGCCATCATGCTCTACACCTCGGGGACGACGGGAAAACCCAAAGGCGTATGCCTGACTTACCGCGCGTTTCTTTTTTCTGCGCGCGGCGGCCGCGATTTCGACAAATTGAGCGAGAACGAAGAAGTGTTGAGCTATCTGCCGATGGCGTGGGTGGGAGACAACCTTTTCTCGTGCGCGCAGGCGCTTGTCGCCGGGTTCACGATCAATTGCCCAGAATCGCCCGCGACGGTGATGATCGACATGCGCGAAATCGGTCCCACGTATTTTTTCGCGCCGCCGCGCATCTTCGAGAACCTGCTCACGCAAGTCATGATCCGCATGGAAGACGCGGGCGCAATCAAGCGCGCGATGTTTCACACCTTCATGGATGTCGCCAAACGCTGCGGCGCCGAGATTCTCGACGGGAAAGGCAATGTATCGCCCGTCGATCGCGTGCTCTACGCGATCGGCGACGCGCTCGTGTATGGACCGCTGCGCAACGTGCTCGGAATGAGCCGAATCCGCGTTGCTTACACCGCGGGGGCGGCGATCGGCCCTGATCTCTTCCGCTTCTACCGCTCGATCGGGATCAACTTGAAGCAGCTCTACGGCTCGACCGAGACCTGCGTCTACATCTGCTTTCAACCCGACGGCGACGTGAAGCTCGATTCGGTCGGCAAGCCCGCGCCAGGAGTGGAGCTCTCCATCACCGGCGACGGCGAGATCCTGGTTCGCGGCCCAATGCTGCTCAAGGAGTATTTCAAACGACCCGATGCGACCGCCGAATCGCTCGACGCACAGGGTTATTTTCACACCGGCGATGCCGGCTTTCTCGATGACGACGGGCACCTGAAGATCATCGATCGCGCGAAAGATGTCGGCAAATTGAAGAGCGGAGCGATGTTTGCGCCAAACTACATTGAAAACAAGCTCAAGTTCTTCCCGCACATCAAGGAAGCGGTGGCATTCGGGCACGACCGCGATCGCGTGTGCGTTTTCATCAACATTGACATGGGCTCGGTCGGAGACTGGGCGGAACGCCGCGGCCTGCCTTATTCGGGGCACACCGATCTCGCTGGCAAAAAGGAAGTGGGCGACCTCATCGCCGAGTGCGTGGAAAAAGTAAACGCCGAACTCGCCGCCGATCGCACGATGGCGGAGACGCAGATCAGTCGCTTCCTCGTCCTGCACAAAGAGCTCGACCCCGACGAGGACGAGTTGACCCGCACTCGCAAAGTGCGGCGCGGCTTCATCTCCGAAAAATACGCGATCCTCGTGGACGCGCTCTATTCCGGGAAGACGTCGCAATTCATCGAGACGCAGGTCAAATTCGAGGATGGGCGGACGGGCAAAATCAGCGCAGACGTCGAAATACGCGAGGCGAAAGTGTTTGGCCCGGTTGCGAAAGTCGCTTGATGAGCAGCGTTGTCCAACGATCTTCGTCCGCCTCACCAGAACGCCGCCGGGAGACAACTCCGCTCGAAACCGCCGAAGCATTCCTGGGAGTCGAAGACATCAATCTCAACTTCGGTGGCGTGCGGGCACTTAGCCATGTGAGCTTTGCAGTGAGGCGAGGCTCGGTCACTTCGATCATCGGCCCGAACGGCGCGGGCAAAAGCTCGATGCTCAACGTTATCAGCGGCTTCTACCGGCCTTCGAGTGGAAGAATTTTTTTTGAGGGCAGGGATCGCACGCATTTGCCGGCGCATCGCGTCGCGCGCCTCGGCTTCGCGCGGACATTTCAGAACATCGCCTTGTTCAAAGGCATGACCACGCTCGACAACATCATGACCGGCCGCGCCTGGAAGATGAAGGGCAACTTCCTGACCGACGCCTTGTATTGGGGATTCGCGCAGAAGGAAGAGATCCGGCATCGAGAGTATGTCGAGAAGATCATTGACTTCCTCGAAATCGAAGCGATTCGCAAGACCCCGGTCGGCCGGCTGCCCTACGGATTGCAGAAGCGCGTGGAGCTTGCGCGCGCGCTCGCGATGGAACCCCAGGTGCTGCTCCTCGACGAGCCGATGGCAGGGATGAATCTCGAGGAAAAAGAGGACATGTCGAGGTTTGTCCTCGACGTCAATGACGAGTTCGGCACGACGATCATTTTGATCGAACACGACATGGGAGTCGTGATGGATATTTCCCATTACGTAGTCGTTCTTGACCACGGCGCAAAGATTGCGGAAGGGACTCCCGACGAAGTGAGGAGCAACCAAAAAGTCATCGAGGCGTATTTAGGGGTGGCGCACTGAAAGCGAGCAGTAAGTGCAGTGGACAGTAAGCTACAACCGACCTGCGACATGTCGTTCCCGCGCGCTTTTGCTGTTCACTGTCCACTGTCCACTTTCCACTAACCAATGGACTGGCAGTTCTTTCTCGAAGTCCTGATCGGCGGGTTGCTCGCGGGAATCATGTATTCCCTGGTCGCGCTTGGCTTCGTTCTCATTTACAAGGCTTCAGGGGTTTTCAATTTCGCCCAGGGCGCGATGGTATTTTTCGCCGCGCTCACTTTCGTGAGTCTGGTCGAGCGTGGCCTGAATTTCTGGCTCGCGATGGCGGCGACACTCGCGGTCATGGTCGTGCTGGGCATCTTGATCGAACGCATCGTGTTGCGGCCGCTCGTCAATCAGGCGCCGATCACGCTCTTCATGGCAACGATCGGGCTCACCTTCTTTCTCGAAGGGCTCTCACAAGCAGTATGGGGGGCGCAGGTGCACGGACTCGACCTTGGCATCGAAGACAAGCCTTTCACGGTTGCGGGAGTCAACATCAGTCAGTTCGATCTCTTTGCCGCCGGCACCGCAGGCGTATTGGTTGCGGTGCTTGCGCTGTTTTTTCAGAAGACGCGGATCGGCCGGGCGCTGCGCGCGGTGGCCGACGACCATCAGGCGGCGCTCTCGGTGGGAATTCCGTTGAAGCATATCTGGGCCATCGTCTGGGCGGTGGCGGGTTTCGTCGCGCTTGTCGCCGGTCTTGTGTGGGGTTCGCGCACCGGCGTCCAATACGCCCTCACGTTCACCGCGTTGAAAGCGCTGCCGGTTCTGATTCTTGGCGGCTTCGAGTCCATCCCTGGAGCGATCGTGGGAGGGCTCATCATCGGCGCGACCGAGAAACTCGCCGAGGTCTACATCGGTTCCTCGATCGGACTCAACATCGGCACCGGAATCGAGAACTGGTTCCCCTATGTGCTCGCGATGTTGTTCCTGCTCGTGAGACCGGAAGGACTGTTTGGCGAAAAGAGAATTGAACGGGTTTAACCAAAGTGGGCAGTGTGCAGTGGTCAGTGGACAGAAACTTCGATCGAGTTAAAGACTGCCCACTGTCCACTTCCCACTGACAACTATGCTTTACCGCGAAGCCGGCCAGTTCAAGAGCACCTATGCGGAAGATCAGCAGATCTTCCCGATCCGTCAGGATCGTTATGCGATGACGGCGATTCTGATCGCAGCGTTCGTGATCGTGCCGCTGATCGCCAGCGACTATTGGCTCTCCGCGATATTGATCCCGTTCTTGATTCTCTCGCTCGCGGCGCTCGGCTTGAACATTTTGACTGGCTACACCGGACAACTGTCACTCGGCACAGCGGCGTTCATGGCGGTCGGCGCTTTCGCCGCATTTAACTTCATGCTGCGCGTTCCGGGTATGCCGATCCTGCTCGCCTTTGCTCTGGCGGGCTTGACCGCGGCGCTGGTCGGCCTCGTGTTCGGCTTGCCCAGCCTGCGCATCAAAGGCTTTTATCTCGCGGTGGCGACTCTTGCCGCGCAGTTTTTCATCGAGTGGGCGCTGGTCAAGTTCGGCTGGTTTTCCAACTACAACCCCTCTGGAGTGATCGACGCGCAGCGAATCGTTATTCTGGGCTACGAATTCAATACACCGCGCTCCAAGTATCTGCTCACGCTTTCGATCGTGGCCGTGCTCGCGCTCGCTGCGAAAAACATGGTGCGCTCCGAGACCGGCCGCCGCTGGATGGCGGTGCGCGACATGGACATCGCCGCCGAAGTGATCGGGATCAATGTCTTCAAAGCGAAACTGCTCGCGTTTGCGGTAAGCTCTTTCTACTGCGGAGTCGCCGGCGCGCTATGGGCGTTTGCCTATTTGAGGACGGTGGAGCCGGCGGCGTTTACCCTTGACCGCTCATTTCAAATCCTGTTCATGATCATCATCGGCGGCATGGGCAGTATCCTCGGCTCTTTTCTGGGCGCCGCGTTCATCGTGCTGCTTCCCATCGTGCTCAATGTCTGGGCGCACGTCCTGATCCCCGGCGTCTCCACCAACCTTCTTTCGAATTTGGAGTTGATGATTTTCGGCGGGCTTATCATCTTTTTTCTGGCCGTGGAGCCGCACGGGCTCGCGCGGCTATGGCAAATTGGCAAGGAAAAGTTGCGTCTCTGGCCGTTCCCGCACTAGCGGCGCGATATCGTAAAACGCGGGCATAGGAGTGAAGCAAATGAAATCAACTGCAATTTTGGCAGGTGTACTAGCGGCGGCAGCTCTTAACGCTTACGCCGCCGGCGAGCAGTTCATTCCCGTATTGAGCTATCGCACAGGACCGTACGCCGCGGGAGGAAGCGGATTTTACAGCGGCTACATCGATTACATGGATATGCTCAACAAGCGCGACGGCGGGATCAACGGAGTCAAGCTGACCTGGGAAGAATGCGAGACCGAGTACAAGAACGACCGCGGAGTCGAGTGCTACGAACGGCTCAAAAAGAACGGACCGACCGGCGCCAGTGTCGTCGAGCCGCTGTCAACCGGAATCACCTACGCGCTGATCGACCGCGCGACGCAAGACAAGATTCCCGTGGTCTCGATAGGCCATGGCCGGGCCGATGCTTCCGACGGGCGCGTTTTTCCCTACGTCTTCCCGATCGTCACCAACTACTGGAGCCAGAACACCGCCAAGATCAAGTTCATCGGCCAGAAGGAAGGCGGCATGGACAAGCTCAAAGGCAAGAAGATCGTCAACCTCTATCATGGCTCGGCTTACGGCAAGGAGACGATTCCCATCCTCGACGTGCAAGCGAAGAAGTACGGATTCGAACTCACGCACATCGAGGTGCCGCATCCAGGTAATGAGCAGCAGTCGCAGTGGCTGCAGATCCGCCAGATCAAGCCCGACTGGGTTATTTTGCGCGGCTGGGGCGTGATGAATCCGACCGCGCTAAAAGCCGCGCAGAAGATCGGGTTCCCCAGGGACAAAATTGTCGGCGTGTGGTGGAGCGGCGCGGAAGAAGACGTGATCCCCGCGGGCGATGCCGCCAAGGGATATATCGCTGCTTCGTTTCACCCATCAGGCACCGAATTTCCGGTGATTCAAAACATCATCAAGCACGTCTACTCGGACGGCAAAAAGGGCGCGCTCGACGACCCGAAACGTATCGGACAGCAGTACCACAACCGCGGTGTGATCGAGGGAATCCTGCTTGGCGAGGCGATTCGCACCGCTCAGGCGAAATTCGGTAACAAGTCTTTGACCGGAGAACAGGTCCGCTGGGGTTACGAGAATCTAAATATCGATGAGAAGGCGCTGAAGCGAATCGGCGCGACCAATCTTTTGCAGCCGGTGAAAATGTCGTGTATGGACCATGAGGGCGGCGGCGCGGTCAAGTTCATGCAGTGGAACGGGCAGAAGTGGAACGTCATCACCGACTGGATCGCCTCCGATCAGACGATCGTGCGTCCGCTGGTCGAAGAGTCGGCGGCAAAGTACGCAAAGGAAAAAGGCATTACACCACGCGACTGCGGAAGCGAAAGCAAGACCGCGGTGACGAAATAGTTCATGCGTGAGGCGGTAGGCGTGAGGCGGAAAACCGTCGTTGCAAAACCGCACTCCCTCTCCCCTTGCGGGAGAGGGCCGGGGTGAGGGGTAAGCGGTGACAACTTCTTCGTTTCTCTCGGTCAACAACATCGAGGTCATCTACGATCATGTCATCCTCGTGCTCAAGGGCGTTTCGCTCGAGGTGCCGCAGGAGGGCATCGTCGCCCTCCTCGGCGCCAACGGCGCGGGCAAGACCACGACGCTGAAAGCAATTTCAAATCTGCTGCGCGCGGAGCGTGGGGACGTCACCAAGGGTTCGATCGAATTCAAAGGCGAGCGCATTGACCAGCTCACGCCATCCGATCTGGTCAAGCGCGGCATCGTGCAGGTCATGGAAGGCCGGCATTGCTTTCAGCACCTGACGGTGGAAGAGAATCTCTTGACCGGCGCTTATACGCGCAAAGCGAGCCGCGCCGAGATCAAGCAAGACCTCGAGCTGGTCTATTCGTATTTCCCGCGCTTGAAGGAGCGGCGCGACGGCCAATCCGGCTACACGTCTGGCGGCGAGCAGCAGATGACGGCATTGGGCCGCGCGCTGATGGCGCGTCCGACGATGATCCTGCTCGACGAGCCGTCGATGGGACTGGCGCCGCATCTGGTCGAAGAGATTTTCGAGATCGTCAAGAATCTCAACGAAAAAGAGAAGGTGAGCTTCCTGCTCGCCGAACAGAATACGACGGTGGCCTTGCGCTTCGCCGACTACGGCTACATTCTCGAAACCGGCAGAGTCGTGATGGACGGCAACGCCTCCGAGCTGGCGAACAACGAGGACGTGAAGGAATTCTATCTAGGCCTCGGCGCCGCCGGGCGCAGGAGCTTTCGCGACGTCAAACACTACAGGCGGCGCAAGCGCTGGCTGGCGTGAGCGCGAGTGCGTTTGAGCATCGGCTTGATGCGATGCTTCCAGTCGTAGTACGCAAGGAAAACGGCGCTTGAAGCCGGAACACTTGCGCCCCACAAACGAAAATAGCGATCGAGCAGCGCGCGCCGGTTCGGCCAGTCGAGCTTGTAGCAAATTCGCATGAGATCGCGAAAGCGCTCGCGCTGGTTGAGCAATCGCCCCGCGATGAAACGCGCGCGGCCTATGTCAATCGCGGTGGCGTTGAGCGCGCCGCCCTCGCCGCGCATGAAAAGCAGGTTGCCCGACGATAGGTCGCGGTGCACGATTCCACGCCAGTGCAGGTGATGCACATAGCGCGCCGCAGCGTCCAATATCTCGTCGCGGGAGACTCCGGCGAACCCCTCGAACCCATCTCGAAACGCTTCGAACGCCTGGCGCGCGGAAAACAGGTATTCCGCATAGCGACAGACGTAATAGCTGTCGGCGATCGAACCGCCGTGCTTATTCTCGAAGTAAGCGACAGGCATGGGCGTCGCCAGCCCCAGCCGCAGCATGCGCGCGGCATTGTTCCAGTTGCGCTCGGCCTTGCTTGCTCTCACGCGGTAAGAAAAACGCTTTACCCCGTGCACGCGAATCCGCTTGATCACCCATTTTTCCGCGGGGTTTAACGGGTCTTGCGCGCACCAGACGCGGTTGCGCTTATCGCGCAACAGCGGATCGGCGACGAGCGTCTCGAGATTGGACGGCTCGAGTGTTTGCGCGCGCCGCTTTGCGTCTTGTCCGCGCTCCACCGCGATCGCGCCTCGCCAGGCTTCGTTTTGCCACGGCAGGAAATCCATCCCAGGCACGCTGGCGAAACGCGCTCGCCGGCAGGGGGAAACGAGATGCCCGATTTCCTCAAAGCCGATCTTCAGCGCGGCGCCCATCAAAATAACCGGACGCTCGGAGAGCGTTGTCAATCTATCCTGCGAGCGGCCCTCACAATCGAACACCGCGCCGATCTTGTGAAACAGCAAGTCAGCCGGAACGACGTTCGCGTCGCGAGTCCAAACCGCGTGCAGCGTGGCTCCATCGTTTCGAACAAACTCGAAAAAGCAGATGCCGTTGCTCGCGCTTCGTAGAAAGCGCGCGCCGGAGAGTTGCTTGACCACATTCTTTAGCGCGTAAAACGCCGGTTCCGGACGATACCCCTCGATGCGCCCACCGATGCTCTGGTAATGCGTGACTCTTTCCGTCGCGGGATAAGTTCCGCTCGCGTCGTCGATCAGTCCGTCGCTTTCACCGATCAAAGGGCCCCAGTACACGCGATCCAGGCTCCCGCTCGTGGCAGCGATCACCAGGTAGCGCACAAGGTAGTCGGCTTTTTTCGGCGCCGGATCGCCGTTCCAGCGGCGCAAACGTTTGCTGGTCCAACAGGTATGAGTACAGTAGGTTTGGCCAATGCCGAAGCGGGTCGAGATCCCTTTCAGGACCGCGGCTTTGCGCGCGAGATCGAGCTTGAGAATTTTGGCTGCGATTCGGCCGCCTTTTCGCAGATCGAACGCCTCAGACTCAATCGCGCGTTCGACGAAAAGGTTATCGGTATGGACGTCGGGCAATCGCCCGAGGCGCGACATCCACGATAAGAGTCCGATGTTGTAAGCCGGATCGAAGTCCGAGACATTCGGTCCCGCGAGCTTGATGTCTTGCGCGCACTCGCACGCGATGCGCCACATTCGCAGGTAGCCGCGATAGGTGTAGCCGGACCAACGCGCGCGGTTGGACGTGCTGCCGACTTCGAATAAGCTCACCCGCGGCGAGAAAGCCGAGAAAACCTCTTGCACAAACTGCTTCCAGCGCGCCACCCCCTGCCCGGACTCCAGCTGCAGCGCCTCGTCAAACGGCGGAACAAGATCGAGCAGGACATCGAAACCGTCGTCGAGCATCCGCCGGAGTAGCCGTTCCGTCGGCGCGCCAAACGACGAGTAAGTGAACTGCAGTCGCACGCGCAATATACCAAGCTCGCGCAGACGCGCGATCACGTAGTCGTCGTGCGCGGGTGTTTCGCCCGCCGCAACGTTGATTCCGAAAAAGTCTCGCCGTACTTGAACCGGCGAAGAAAAGCCGCGCGCTATGGTCGAGCGAAAATCGCGGTCCGCGACAAGACGCGCATAGCTCAACAAAGCGCGCTGCCAGAACCGCAACGATGACAACTCCTGTGTCACGATAAGCTGGGTCAATTTGATTTCTCCGGCATTTTATAGGAATCGCCAAGGGCGCCGCTTCGCCCGCTTACCCGGCTGATAAAATATGGAATCGAAGGCCGCGGTCGGGCTCACTGCGCTGGCGCAGGAAACCCCGCTCGCGATTCTTCGCGCGTTGATTCGAGGCGGGCCGGAACGGCTTTCGCCGGCCGCATCGCGGAGATTATTGGTTGCCCGCCGGCTGGGCAACGCCTCAAGACATTGGCACAGAGCGATGATCCGTCGCGTCGCGGCGGAAGCGCGTAACCTGGAAATGGAACGAGGTTCAAAAGCTGGCCGCCACTTTTCTATCGCGCTATCTTGTCGGTGGGCAGCCGTTGGTCCGTTGTAGGTGGTTTTCGATTCATTAACTCATGAAGCTAAAAATTGGATAAGTGTTACGTCTGTCGCTGGCGTGCTCGTCTCGGGGCTAGCGCTGGCGGCGGAATTTGGAACTTCAGCTGAAGCCAAGGCGATGCTCGAGAAGGCCGTCGTCGAAGTCAAGAAGGACAAGGCCGCGGCGCTGGCCAAGTTCAACAAAGGGGAAGGCGGCTTCAAGGACCGGGATTTGTATCCGTTCTGCGGCGGGTCAGACGGCAACTTCACTGCGCATCCGACACTTTCGGGCAAGAGTCTGAAGGACCTGAAGGACAAGGCCGGTAAGCCTCTCGGAGAAGAGATCTACAAGACCGCGCAGGAAGGCAAGATCAGCGAAGTGAGCTATATGTGGCCGCGTCCTGGCAGCACCGAGCCAGTGCAGAAAGTGACCTATGTCACGAAAGTCGGCGACCAGGTCTGCGCAGTCGGCTACTACAAGTAATCACCCGAAGCGCGCAAAGTCGAAGCGCGCGTAACCGAGACGCATGCAAGGGAGGCACGAAATGCGTCCTCTCTCGCGTGGCGGCGGTTCGTATGGGTCTGCCTGTTCGCCGTGCGCCTGCTCTCATTTCCCCACGTCCTGAACCCTGCGTCGAATAAGCATATGGACCATCTTCAACCGGCTCCCATTTTGATTTGCGGGAGGTGAAAGCGGTCCTTGACTCGTGCGCTTTGCCCTCCTCCGACATCACCCGCGTCATCTCTCCCAGTTCATTATCGAGCTCATTTTTGCGCTTGCCTTTGTTTTATATTTCCATTATTGTCAAAATATGGAATCAAAGTTCGCGGTACGCGCGCTCGCGGCGTTGGCGCAACAGACACGCCTCGCGATTTTTCGCGCGCTGATCGAAGCCGGCCCGCAAGGGCTTTCCGCCGGGCATATCGCCGAAATCGTTGCCTGCCCTCCGGCGACGCTGTCATTTCATCTGAAAGAGCTCACGCACGCGGGGCTGCTCGATTCGCGAAGCGAGAGCCGATTCGTGATCTATTCCGTCCAGTTCGACACGATGAGCGCTCTCATGGACTACCTCACCGAAAATTGCTGCGGCGGCGACCTCGCCCAGTGCTCAGCGCAGTTCTGCGTACCCGAACCCCCCAAATCGAAATCAACCAGGAGAAAACATGAAGCGCTTTCACGTGCACGTCGCCGTGGATGATCTCGCGGCAAACGTCAACTTCTACAGCGCCGTGTTCGGCGCACCACCCACCGTGTTGAAGCCCGATTATGCCAAATGGATGATCGAGGATCCGCGCGTCAATTTCGCCATTTCCCGGCGTGGGGCAAAACCCGGTCTCGATCATCTGGGTTTTCAGGTTGATTCCGATGAAGAGCTTTCACACTTGCGTGAGCAAGTGAGTAGAGCCGAGATCGGCGCTTTCGATCAGCCGGATGCCGCGTGCTGTTATGCGCGATCCGATAAATACTGGGTTACCGATCCGCAGGGAATCGCGTGGGAGACTTTTCACTCGCTCAGTGAAGTGCCCGTTTTCGGCGTGGATACCGCGAATGAAGCCAAGGCATGTTGCGCGCCGCCTCCTGAAACGATAAGAACTCCGGCGCAAGCGAAGTCCTGCTGCTGATGAGCAATCGAGTCTTCAACGTACTTTTTCTTTGCACCGGCAACTCGGCGCGCAGCATTCTCGCCGAGGCTTACATCAACGCGTCCTCGCGCGGAAACTTTCGCGGATTCAGCGCCGGCAGTCATCCCGCGGGCGAGGTGCAGCCTTTCGTGCTCGATCTTCTTAAAAAAAATCGCCTACCAACGGACGATCTCCGCAGCAAAAGCTGGGACGAGTTCGAAAAGCCGGATGCGCCCCACATGGACTTTGTGATCACTGTGTGCGATCGCGCGGCGGGCGAAGTCTGTCCAGTCTGGCCGGGACAGCCAATCTACGCGCATTGGGGAATCGAAGATCCCGCCGCCATCGAAGGATCCGTTGAGGAGAAGCGCGCGGCTTATCTGCGCGCTTATACGATTCTCGCACGGCGGATCGGTCTGATGACAAGCCTGCCGCTCGATCGTCTCGATCGCTATACGACCGAACAGCGCCTCAAAGACATCGGCAAAGAGCGATGACCCGCCGCATCGCGGCGGAAGGTCTCGGCAGCGCCCTGCTGCTCGCGATTGTGGTCGGCTCCGGGATTATGGGCGACCGCCTTGCCGAGGGGAACGCGGCAGTGGCGCTTCTCGCCAACTCGCTTGCCACCGGCGCGGGGTTGTTCGTCTTGATCACCGTGTTCGCGCCAATCTCCGGCGCGCACTTCAATCCCGCGGTAACGCTCGCGTTGGCGATCGAACGCGCCGTTCCTCTGCGCGAGGTCGCGCCCTATCTCGCGGGGCAGTTCGTGGGTGCTTGTCTCGGGACATTCCTCGCCCACGCAATGTTTGCTCTGCCTTTGTTGCAGATGGGCATGCGGAGCCGCGCCACCCCGGGCGAGTGGCTGGGCGAAGCCATCGCCACTTTCGGTCTTGTGTTGACCATTCGGTTGTTGTGGCGCGCCAGTAAGCAAGAGGTCGGCGCCGCGGTCGCGCTTTGGATCGCCTGCGCTTACTGGTTCACTTCCTCGACTAGCTTCGCCAATCCCGCGGTCACGATCGCGCGTAGCCTCACCGACACTTTTGCCGGAATCGCGCCCGCAAACATTCCCGCGTTCATTGTGGCGCAACTGGTCGGCGGCGCACTCGCGGTGGTTGTCGCAAGGCGTTTCTCGACAAAGGCGGTTTGATCAGCCAGCTGCTTTCAGTTAAACTAAGCTTAGTTTAACGAGAGACCGACATGGAGCAAGTCAATATTCATGAAGCAAAAACGCACCTTTCTCGTCTGGTGGATCAGGTCGCGGCTGGTGCTGAAATTGTGATCGCCAAGGCCGGAAAGCCATTAGCCAAGCTCGTTCCTTATGAGCCGGCAAAACCCAAGCGCCAATTTGGTCTTTACAAAGGGAAGATAAAAATTGCCAAGGACTTTGACGCACCGCTTCCCGACGACCTGCTCGATCTTTTCGAAGGCGGGAAGTGAGGCTGCTGCTCGATACCCAAGTGTATCTATGGGTTCTTCTAGGCTCGCCAAAGTTGCCCGCAAAAACGCGGGAACTGATCAAGAACGCGAGCGAAGTCTACGTGAGCGCCGCCTCGATCTGGGAAGCCTCGATAAAAATTGGCGTTGGAAAACTCGATGTACGCAAGGAAATTTTGGTCGAAGGCATCGCAAGAAGCGGCTTTAGCGCCCTGCCCGTTCAAGCTGCGCATGCCGCTCTCGTGTCAACGCTTCCAAACCATCATCGTGATCCGTTCGATCGTCTGTTGGTTTGTCAGGCGGTCTCCGAGACCCTGCGATTGCTGACGGCAGACGCGTCCCTGAGTCGTTATAGCGAATTGGTCGTACAGGTTTAGCAACTTGCTCGGGATGTCGCCGCGAGGAGACAGATTTCATCGTTCCAATCATGTAAAAAAGTTCACCGTCTCTTCACAAGCTTTGTAACTTTTACCGTTAACTAGATACCGCCTTTCCGAAAAATAGCCCGGAATCAAATTGTGCCTTGCCGTTTGCGGATGCGGCACAATTCGTGCTTTTGAAGCGCGATAAAAATATCAACTCTTCAGCCTCCACCTTGACACCAATATGACAACAGCAAACGCCGCAACTGCCGCCGAAAACGCGCCGCAGCCGCTCTTACGCGTCCGCGACGCCATCGGACTCATCGTCGGCATTGTGGTCGGCGCCGGAATTTTCAGCGCCCCTTCTCTCGTCGCCGCCAATGCGGGCAGCCCCGGCGGAATGCTTTTGGCATGGGTGATCGGGGGCATGATCGCGCTCGCGGGAGCAATGTGTTACGCCGAGCTCGCCGCCGCGTATCCGCATTCCGGCGGCGACTATCACTATTTGAAGCTGGCTTTCGGGCGGAATATTTCGTTTCTGTTCGCCTGGGCGAGGCTTACGGTTATCCCCACGGGATCGATCGCGCTGCTCGCCTATGTGTTCGGCGACTACGCCTCGCAGATCTATTCGCTGGGCGGCCGCTCCTCGGCGATCTACGCGGCGATCGTCGTCGCGCTTCTGACCGCAGTCAATATCGCCGGTTTGAGACAAGGGAAGGG
>JBOIGA010000008.1:0-32436 GCA_050741875.1 Burkholderiales bacterium | reverse complement strand
GCTGAGGTACGCCAGGCTTTGGGCATCAAGCAGGGGGACGCCGTTGTCTTCGAGATCAGGAGGGGTGAAGTCAGACTACGCCGCGCCTCCTCCATTGATCTGGCCTATCACGCCGCGGTCTCACGAACGCTGACTGAGTGGGATTCCCGGGCGGACGACAATGCCTACCGCGATCTTTGATCGTTTCGATGTTGTCGTAGTCCCCTTCCCTTTCAACGACAAAGCCGCTGATAGACGCCGGCCGGCGCTCGTACTATCGGATGCGCAATCATTCAATCGCGCTTCAGGTCAAAGCGTTATGGCAATGATTACGAGCTCCGAAAATGCGCCCTGGCCGTTGGACACCGTGGTTACCGATCTGCGCAGCGCGGGCCTTCCCGCCGCGTCGGTGGTCCGGATGAAATTGTTTACACTCGATCACCGTTTCGTACTCCGCAAGACAGGTCGCCTCGCAATGGCCGATGTCAAAAGCGTGCAACAAGCGCTCAAGAAAGCGCTCAAGACCACTTTTTGACTCCACCACCCACTTCTGGAGTCGCGCATCGTGAGTTGCTACGATGGGTAGCCCTGACTTCGGGACAGTTGAACGATGAACCTGATGAACGAAACCGCCTTCCCCGGGCGTACGCAGGAAGAAACCCAGGCGCTTAACCAGGAGCTCGAGCACCGCATTGCCGAGCGCACGCGCGAACTGGCCGATGCAAACCGCTGCCTGCAGCAAGAGATCGCCCGCCATCTCGTAACCGAGCAGGAGCTGCTTGAATCGAATGCGAGGCTCAAGCTCGCCGAGGCGGCGGCGCGCGCGCAGGCGGAGCGGATCGAAAATCATCGCAAAGTTCTGCTCGAGCTCGCGCAACTCGATGAACCCAACTTCGAACTAGCGCTGGAAAAGATCCTCGCGGCGGACTGCGAGGCGCTCGACGTTGAACGCGTGAGCTACTGGAACTTGGCGGGAGCGCCCCTCAAAAGCGAGCGCGAAATGCTTTATCTCAAGAGCCACGGCGGAATCGCGCGCGACGAAACCCTGCTCTCTTTCGACGCGGCGCACTACCCACGCTATTTCGCCGCGCTGCAAACGCACCGTCCGATCGTCGCCCATCGCGCGCAGACTGATCCGGCGAGCTCCGAATTCACCGAAGCTTATCTCAAGCCGCACGGCATCACGTCGATGCTCGACGTCGCGGTATGGTCGCAAGGCGAGATCGTCGGGGTTCTCTGTCATTCGCACGTTGGCGCGCCGCGCGAGTGGAGCGCCGAGGAAGTCAAGTTCGCGACCGCAATCGCCAACATCGTCACCCTCGCGCTCGAGGCGGTGCGGCGGCGCGAATTAACCCATGCGCTAATCCAATCGGAAGAAAAGTATCGCCTCGTCGTTGAGCACGCCGCCGAAGGAATTTTTGTGACTCAGGATGCGCTGATTCGCTTCGTCAACCCGCGCTGCGCCGAGTTTTTTGGCGCACCTGCCGGGGACATTCTGTCGCGGCCGCTCGAAGAATTCATCCACGCCGACGATCGCGCCCGTGTGCTGGGCAATTACCACAGACGCGTGCGCGGCGAGGTGATCGAGAACAATTATGTTTTTCGCACGCTCGATTCGCGCTCTCTACAGATCAACGCCGTTGCGATCGAATGGGAAGGTCGTCCCGCAACGTTGAGCTTTGTCAGCGATGTCAGCGAACGCGTGCGGCTGCACGAAGACCTCGCGCGAACGCTCACCGAACGCGAAGTCATTCTCGAAACCGCGGTCGCGGGTCTCGTTTTTGTGCAAAACGGCCGCATCAACTGGATCAACGCCGTGTTCGAGCAGGAGTTCCTCGGCTACGCCAAAGGCGAGTTGGTCGGCCAACGCGGTGAAATCGTCTTTCCTTCGCACGAACGCTTCAAGACCTTTTTGAGCGTGGCCGTTCCAGCCATCGAGCAGGGTTCGACCTACGAGATCGAGGTCGAGCTCAAACGCAAGGATGGCTCGCTTTTTTGGGGTTTGTTCTCGGGACGGGCGATCAATTCCACCGATTCCGGCAAAGGTTCGATCTGGTACTTGATCGACGTCACCGAGCGCAGGAATATGCGCGAGGATTTGCAAAAGACGCTGATCGAGCGAGAAGCTATTTTGCAGAGCACGCTGGTTGGAATCACTTTCTCAATCGGGCGTAGACACGTCTGGATCAACCAGAAGTTCGCCGACATGCTCGGTTACCAAACACAAGAATTGATCGGGCAAGTGAGCGTGATGCACTTCCCGTCGCGCGAAAGCTTCGAGGAGTTCGGCAAAATCGCCTACCCTATTCTCGAGCAGCGCAAGTCCTATGCGACCGAAATCCAGATGAAGCGCAAGGATGGTAGTTTGATCTGGTGCCAGCTCTACGGTACGAGCATCGTCGCAGGTCACCCCGAGCGAGGAAGCATCTGGACTTTCGTTGACATCACCGAGCTCAAGCGCGCGTTGGACAAAGAGAAAGAACTTTCCGCCCTCAAATCGCGATTCGTTTCCATGACTTCACACGAGTTCCGCACCCCGCTGGCGACGATTCTGTCGGCGACCGAGCTCGTCGAAAACTACGGGGAGAGGTTGCCGGCGACGGAGAAAAGCGAACTGATCGCGTTGATCAAAGGCGCGGTCAAGCACATGACCCACATGCTCGAACAGGTGCTCCTGATCGGTAAAGCCGACGCCGGCCGCCTCGATTTCAATCCGCAGCGCCTCGATTTCAAAGCCTTTTGCCGCAGGCTGGTCGGGGAACTCAGCCAGACCGACGACATGCAGCACCGCCTCGTTTTCAATCACGAAGGCTTGCTCGCTACGCATGTCTTCGATGAGAGGCTCGTGCGCCATATGCTGAGCAATCTCGTCGGCAACGCGCTCAAGTATTCGCCCGCGAAAAGCGAAGTGCGCTTGAGCGTAACTCACGCGAGCGGCGAAATTCGAATCGAGGTCAGTGATCAAGGCATCGGTATCGCGCCGGAGGACCAGCCGAATCTTTTTCATTCCTTCCAACGCGGACGGAACGTATCGAACATTTCGGGAACAGGCCTGGGCCTCGCCATCGTTAAAAAAGCAGTCAACCTTCACGGCGGGACGATCGAATTCAAGAGCGAGCTTGAGCGCGGAACAACCTTTACCGTTATCTTGCCCGTGGCGAAAGAGCCATGAAGCGCATTCTGGTCATCGAGGACGAAGCGGGATTGCGCGCGACCTTATCGCGCATGCTCGACCTCGAAGGCTTCGAAGTTCTTACCGCCGAAAACGGCGCCCGCGGAGTCGCGCTCGCCAAACAACATCTTCCCGACCTCGTTTTCTGCGATCTCAAAATGCCCGAGCTCGACGGCTACGGCGTGCTCTGCGCGATCCGCGCCGAGCCAAGCACCGCCGCGATTCCGCTCGTGTTCGTCACTGCCAGCGCCGACAAACCCGAAAGACAGCAGGGGCTCGCGAGCGGCGCCGCGGCCTATCTCACCAAACCTTTCAGCCGCGGCGAAATTCTCGAGGCGATAAGAGGGGCGCTCAAATGATCTTGATCGTTGACGACGACCCGGCGCTGCTCAAGCTCTTGACGATGCTGCTCAAGCTCGAAGGTTACGAGGTGCGGTCAGCCGACAGCGGCGAAAAAGCACTCGGTTTGCTCGCGATAGCCAAACCACGTTTGGTCATTACCGACCTGAAGATGAGCGGGATGGACGGCCTTACTCTGTTCGACGCCGTCCACAAAAGCGACCCTGCTTTGCCGGTCATCATTCTGACCGCGCACGGCACGATTCCCGACGCGGTAGGCGCAACGCGCCGCGGAGTCTTCGGCTATCTCACCAAGCCTTTCGAGGCGCAAGCGCTGCTCGCAGAAGTTACGCGCGCGCTGAATGTTTCGGCCAGCACCACACCCGATGAAGCCTGGCGCAAGGAGATCATCACTCGCAGTCCGGCGATGGAAACCCTGTTGAACGAAGCGCGGCTCGTCGCCGCAAACGACGTTACTGTGCTGATTTCGGGTGAGACGGGGACGGGAAAGGAGCTGCTTGCGCGCGCGATCCACGAAGCGAGCCCGCGGCGAAGCCGCGCGTTCATCGCTATTAACTGCGGAGCGATTCCCGAACAGCTTCTCGAATCGGAACTCTTCGGCCATGTCAAAGGCGCGTTCACGGGAGCCGTGCGCGATCACGCCGGGCTGGTTCGGGCGGCCGAGGAGGGAACGCTTTTTCTCGACGAGATCGGCGACATGCCATTGCCGCTGCAAGTGAAGCTCTTGCGCGTGCTCCAAGACAAAACGATGCGCGCGGTTGGCGCAACCCAGAACATCCCAGTGGACGTTCGCGTTATCGCTGCGACCAATCGCGATCTCGAAAACGACGTTCGCGAACGGCGCTTTCGGGACGACCTGTACTGGCGGCTCAACGTCGTTGCTTTCCATTTGCCCGCGCTGCGCGACCGCCGCGAAGACGTCCCGCTTCTGGCCAACCACATGCTCGTTTCGCTCGCCGCCAAATACCGGCGCGAGGTCAACGCCTTCGCTCCCGAAGCGATGGAGCTTCTCATCAAGTGCGATTGGCCGGGCAACGTGCGTCAGCTCGCCAACGTCGTCGAAAAAACGGTTGCGCTGTCGACGACGCCGGTTGTTCCGGCGGGGCTCGTCGAGCGCGCTCTGGTCCGTCAGAGCGAAGACCTGACTTCGCTCGATCGCGCCAAACACGAGTTCGAACGCGATTATCTCGTTCGCCTGCTGAAAATGACCAACGGCAACGTAACCCACGCAGCGCGCTATGCGCAGCGAAACCGCAGCGAGTTTTATTCACTCTTGCACCGCCACCATCTCGATCCTTCACTTTTCAAAACCGGCTGACTTTTGTTGGGCGCCTCCAACAAGAAGAAGCTTTAGTAAAACAGACACCTGAGTTTTAGCTCCCGATTCGCCGTTGTGGCGCCACAACAGCGCGCCCGCTATTCGCTTTGCCTATCTCATTGATGTGTTTGATTAAGATGCATGTGGCACAGCGGTTGCTGAGTACGCACGCGAGCAGCGGAATAGAAAAACGAAACAAGCTGTTTGCGCAGGAAATGGAATCGTTTTGGAAATAACCGACAGGAGATAGAAATGAATGCAAACATCCCCGCTTCGAATCGCTCTTCGAATACGCGTCAAGGCAAGAGCTCATCGCGCAATTTCAAAACGGCTGCGCTTGCGCTCGCCTTGCTCGGCGTCGCCTATCTAACCAGCACCGGCCAGTCGCCCATGGTCCCGGCAGCTACCGCCGAGAACGTGGCGACGGCCATCTCATCGAACGACTGGCAATACTTTCCCGATCTGTTCGTGAATCAGGGAACGGAGTTCGAGGAAAGCTACATCGAGCAATTCTAACGAAGACGCCGACTGTCGAATTCAGGTTTTGCCAATCGACTGCTGGGTAACGGAATAGAAAACCGCACACGCTGTTTACGCACCAGAGGACACCATGCGCAGCACCGCTCTCAAACCCTTGCTCAATCTCGCCGCGGCGGCGCTGATCGCCGGCAGCACGAGCATGCCGGACTGGGGAGCGCATCTGCTGTCCTGCGGATTCACTCACGCTTTGCGCACTATTCAGTCGGCTGAGGCGATCAAGCAGAACGCGACGCCGCTTGCCGGCTTTGATCGAAGCTAAAGGAGATCGCAATGAGAAACGCCTTTGACTCCTGCGCCGCTGCTCGACGCAGCCACTTGCAAGACTTCGAATTCGCCGAGCCAATCGAGGAAAGCGATGCCGAAGAGCTATTGGAATTCTCGGCAGCAGTGGACCGGATGCTCGAAGTCTCTCGCCGCACATGGGGAATCAGCGATGAATGACTTGCTTGCTCCGTTGCAGAACCCGGCTCTCGGCTACAGCATCGCCGGTTCCGGCGAAGCCGTTGTGCTTTTGCATAGCTCGCTGTCGCACAAGGGTCAATGGAGCGCGCTTGCGCAGAATCTCGCCGCGACTCATCGGGTCATCGCGATAGATCTGCTCGGCCACGGCGACGCCTCGGACGCGAGTGCGGCGAGTCTCGACGACGAGGCCAGGCGTATCGAAACAATCCTGCACAAGGCCGTAGGACGGATCCCGCCATTTCAGGCAGTCGGTCATTCGTACGGCGGTGGAGTCGCGCTGCGGCTCGCGCGGAATCTGCCCGATCGCGTCATCAGTCTCGCGTTGTATGAACCTACCGCGTTTCACGTTCTCCCGGAGGACGATATTGCGCGCGCCGAAGTCGAGCTGGTCGTCGACATCATGCACAGCGCCTTGCAACGCGGCATTCCGGCGGCTGCAGCTGAGATATTCATCGACTACTGGGCCGGCATTGGCGCCTACCGAGCGCTGCCGCCACATCGGCAGGCGATGTTCACGGCGAAGGTTAAGACCGCGCTATCGCACTTTGGCGCTTTGTTCAACGAGCCCGCCAACCTCGGCGACTACGCGCAGTTGACGATGCCAGTCTGCCTGATCGTTGGCGATTCCAGCCCCGCTTCGAGCCGGCGAGTCGCCGAACACCTCTCGCGCACTTTCGCCTGTTGCGAGCGCCAACGCGTTGAGGCCGGCCACATGGGGCCGATCACCCATCCCGAGGCGATCAATCCGATCATCGAGCGTTTCATCGAAAACGTCGCCGCGTGTCCCGCGCCATGGTGGCCGATCGAATCGAACAATCGCGTCTCGCGCAACGCGCTGGCCGCCTAATTTTGACGAACAAGGAGCAAACCATGCAAAACCGTTACGCCAAGTGCGTCGCCAACTCCAAACGAATCAACTGGGACATTGATCGCGATGTGATTCGCGGCCGCGAGTTTGACTTCTCGCGGAAGTTTCTCCCCGACGGGATTTCAAAAATCGATCAACTCGATTTTTTGCGCGACGAAGAGAAGCGGCTATTCAGCCAGATCCAAGGGCGGACCTACGCCAACATGTTCGGGCTGGTCGAGCGCTTCATCAACGCCAAGATGCTCGAAGTCGCGCGGGATCACTGGTTTGGCGACCAGCTCGCTCTCGAGGCGCTGGTCGGATTCAGCGCCGAGGAGATCAAGCACCAGGAATTGTTTCGCCGCATCGAGTGCATGATCGCGAGCGGTATGCCCGAAGGTTATCGCTTCATCCCGCGGCCGAATGAAGTTGCGTCGGTTGTCCTAAGCAAATCAACCTGGGCAGTGCTCGCGCTGACGTGCGCGATCGAGCTTTTCACGCTCGCTCACTATCGCCAAAGCATTCGCCCCGACAACCAGTTGTCGGAGCTTTTCAAGGACGTCTTTCTCTACCACTGGAAGGAAGAATCGCAGCACGCGATTCTCGATGAGCTCGAGTGGATTCGCGAAGACGGCAAGCTTTTCGACGACGAGCGCGACAAGGGCGTCAACGATCTGATCGAATTGGTCGGCGCCGTGGACGCAATGTTGCAGGCGCAGGCCAGCACCGACGTCGAGTATTTCGTGAAGCTTTGCGGCTACCGCTTCTCGGCCGGCGAGACCGGACAGATCAGAGCGGCTGCGCTCAAGGCCTATCGCTGGCAATACATCATCTCGGGCGTCGAGCAGCCGCGCTTCCGGCAAGTTCTTGCCGGCATGATCACCCCGGCTCAGATAACGCGCATCAATCGGGCGCTCGCGCCGATCTTGAATTAGGTCGGAAAAGTGAGCGAAATCGCGAGAGAGCGTGTCGCCAAATCGCTGGTCGGAATTGCGCTCTTGATCGTTCCAGGCGCGTTGCCGGTCGCGGCGGCGATCATTCTCTACCGGCGGCTCGCTCACGGGAGAGCAGAACCCCGCGACTTTGTGTCGCCCCTCCTTCGAAAGGAAGTGTCATGAAAAGTATCGTCATCGCTTTACTCTTGCTCTCCGGCGCTGCCTCCGCCGAGGAAATTGCGCTGAGCCGGCTCGACGCCGGGCGCAAGATCGTTTCGCCGAAGGCGCAGGTTGCCGAACAAGAGGAAGCTCCTCGTTCGCGCTTTCCCAGAGTCTGGTACCCCATCGAGAAAAGTCCGATCCCCAAGGAACGCAACGAAGTTACGTGGGCGAAAGACGGTTACCTTTTCAAGTATTCGTTCTAGAGCCGAGCTAAAACACTAGTATCGAATCTTGAGTTTCTGGATACTAGCGGGATGCCCCGCTCGCACATTCGCCGCCGCCCAAAGTCTTCGCGTGACGTAACAGAATTAACCCGGCTCGCCGTAGGCCTTGCCGCTTCAGCGAGCGCCGCCGAGGACCAGCATTGGGAGATCCACCTCGCAAAGCTCGTCGACCGTCTGCTCGCGGCTGGCGACGACGATGCGCTCGAAGCCGCGCTCGATCGCTTGTCCGAAGCGAACCCGCGCGGCTATGACCAACTCGCGGACACGATCGAAGCGCGCGCGGAATCTTTCGAGCGCGACGACTCGGTCGTCTTGCTGATCGCGCTGCCCATCCTTGTCTGGTCGCGTTTTTCGATCCCCAACGAAACGATTCCGGGGGAAGTCCTGGAAAACTTGAGCACCCAACTCTCCGCGCACGTGCTCGCGGCCGAGGCAAAAGTTTCGCTCGCCGACCTCCTGTTGAGTCCCGATCAATTGCCGCAAGCTTATTCTGCGACTTACGCATTCACCTCCCAAATGGCGGCGGCATTAAAGGAGGGCCGCCCACTTCATCTCGATTCGAAACTCCAGCCGAAGACCGCGCGTTATCTTGCCGACGCACGCTATGTCCTCGCCGGGGCGCGCACGCCGCGGGACGCCCCGCTTTTTCGCTGGCAGGAAGCCGGCGCTTCGCGCGACGAAGCGCGGAGCGCGTGGCGTGCGCAGGCGGGGGAATGCGTAGCGCCGCTGTTCGCCGGTTGCGCCTATGAGCTCATTCTTCCCGACGCGTACTTTTCGGTTTGCCGGCAATCGGAGCGCGAAGGGCGCGCGTTTTCGCTCAATGCTTCGATGACGCTTTTGGAGACGGGCGCCAACACCGATCCGCGCCAACTCACCGCGGTGGTCGCGCCTTTCGGCGAAAGAGAACTCGATGAGTACCGCATTGGATTCATCGCCAAGGACGCGCTCGTCCACGGGGTCGTCTGGCCGCTTTTGGGCAGCGAAAACGAAGACAGCGACGGCTTGCGCAAGATCGAAGCGCTGCTGCGCGAGCGCGGAGTCGCTCGCATCGTCGCACTCGAAGAACTTTTTCCGTTCGAATACTGCGATGACTGCGGTGCGCCGCTTTTCGCCAACGGCGACGGCGAACTCGTCCATGCCGAATGGCCCGAGAGTGCGGAGACTCATTTGCACTAGCGACTGGCGACAGAATATGTCGGGCTTTCGCAACAAGTAGTTTGGTTTGATTTCAACGATATGCCGCAATGCCTCTGACGGTTGTTGGGGCAAAGCAACAACCCGTTTTCACCCCACAGACCTACCTCCTTGATTTTCCGGCGCTGGGTAATCTGGCACGTACAATGCTTAGCGCCACGCAGGAGGAAGATATGGAATTTGATCTGCCACTGCTTGCCGGCTGCACGACCGTTTACCTGGAAGATTTTGAGATCGAGCGTCCCCGCCAACGCGCGCAAAGCGCGGTCGCCGCACCCCGCGTCGAACAGACCATCGAGCGAATTCTGGGAGTGCTCGAAGCCGATCTTCGCTTGGCCAATCTCGGCTCTGCCTGGTTTCCGGGTTAGGGAACTTCGACGTTTTGGCTTGCCCAACTCACTTTGGCAGGAGGCCGTATGGACAAGGTCGTGAAATCGGACGCCGAGTGGAAAAAAGAGCTGACTCCAGAGCAATACAAAGTAACTCGCAAGGCCGGCACGGAACCCGCTTTCACCGGCGAATACTGGGACGCCAAGGACAAGGGAACGTACCGCTGCGTCTGTTGCGGGAACGAGCTTTTCAGCTCGGACACGAAGTTCGACTCGGGAACAGGTTGGCCGTCCTTTTATCAGCCGGTCAACTCCGAGAACGTCAAGACCGAAGCCGACAACAGCCTGTTCATGCGCCGAACTGAAGTTTTATGCAACCGCTGCGATGCGCACCTGGGACATGTCTTCAATGATGGCCCGCAGCCAACCGGGCTTCGATACTGCATTAACTCAGCGTCGTTAGACCTCAATAAAGCTGGCAAATAGGCTCTCGAACAGTCATAATTTGCGGCCTTTAGAATCGCGGTCATGAAGTTTCTTTTCGATCTTTTTCCGGTCATCCTGTTTTTCATTGCCTTCAAGCTGAAGGGAATCTACTTCGCTACCGCGGTAGCGATCATCGCGACGTTCCTGCAGATCGGCTGGGTATGGTTCAAACATCGCAAGGTGGACGGGATGTTGTGGGTGAGTCTGGGAGTGATTGTCTTGTTCGGCGGCGCCACCTTGGCTTTGCAGGACGAGACCTTCATCAAATGGAAGCCGACCGTGCTGTACTGGCTTTTCGCCGCGGTTTTCGCACTCGCCCCGCTTTTGTTCGAGAAGAATCTGATCCGGGCGATGATGCGCAATCAAGTCACCTTGCCCGAGCCCGTGTGGGGCAAACTCAATTTGAGCTGGGTCGCGTTTTTCGCCCTGATGGGGATCGCCAACCTCTACGTCGCGTTCAACTTCTCGACGGACGCGTGGGTCAATTTCAAACTGTTCGGCGGAATGGGGCTCATGCTCGGGTTCGTTCTTTTGCAAGCGATCATGCTGTCGAAATACATCGCGGAGAAGGAAACCGAGTGATGTGGTACGCGATTATCGGCGAGGACGGACCGAAAAGTCTGGACAAGCGCGTGTCCTCGCGTCCCGCCCATTTGGACCGCTTGCGTGCGCTGCAAGCCGAAGGCCAGTTGCTGCTCGCCGGACCTTTTCCGGCGATCGACTGCGAGGATCCCGGGCCTACGGGTTTTACCGGCAGTCTTATCGTGGCTGAGTTCGATTCCTTGCAGGATGCGCAGAAATGGGCTGACACCGACCCGTATGTGACTAACGGAGTGTTCAAGCGCGTCACGGTCAAACCGTTCAACAGAGTGATGCCTGAATGACGACCGCTGAGCGCATTCGCGAAAAATTGCAGACGCTGCAACCCCAGCGCCTCGAAATCGCCGACGACAGCGCGCTGCATGCCGGTCACGCGGGTGCGGCGAGCGGCGGCGGGCACTATCACGTCCTGATCGTGTCCGAGTTTTTCAGAGACAAGAACCAGGTCGCGCGCCACCGTCTGATCTATTCAGCGCTCGGCGAAATGATGAAAAAAGAAATCCACGCGCTTTCAATCCAGGCGCTCACCCCCAACGAAGTTTGATCACGGAGTATTAACTAATGCGCACTTTCATTGTCGCCGCGCTAGCGGCTTTCATTGCCGGCTGCAACACTGGCGCCGAGCCCAAGACCGCCGTCGCCGCCGAACCCAAGGCCGACGCGGCCGCCGTCGCCAAAGTGAATGGCAAGACCATTCCGCAGGCGCGCGAAGAGTTCTTCGTTCAGCAACTCTCCGCGCAAGGCCAGACCGACACGCCCGAGCTGAGAAAAAATGTCCGCGAGGAGCTCATCAATCGCGAAATCGTCGCGCAGGAGGCGGTGAAGAAAGGTCTCGACAAGAAGCCTGAATTCACTTCACAGCTCGATGTGGCGAGGCAGAACCTGCTCGTCGGCGCGTACTTCAAGGAGTTCGCCGACGCGAATCCGATCAAGGAAGAGGATCTCAAAGCCGAGTACGAGAAAATCAAGGCACAGCAGGCGCCGAGCAAGGAATATCTCGCTCGCCACATTCTGGTCGAGAAAGAGGAGCAGGCGAAGGATCTCATCGCGCAACTTAAGAAAGGCGCCAACTTCAACGAGCTCGCGATCGAGCATTCCAAGGATCCGGGATCGAAAATCAAGGGCGGCGAGCTGGAGTGGGCGCCGGCTACCAATTACGTCAAACCTTTTGCCGAAGCTTTGACCGCGCTAAAAAAAGGTGAACACACGGCCGCTCCAGTGCAAACCGAATACGGCTGGCATGTCATCAAACTCGAAGACGAGCGCATGAGCGAAGCGCTGCCTTACGAGGAAATCAAGCACCTCGTCCAGCAGCGGCTGCAGAAACAGCAATTGGAAAAGCTGCTGGCGGACTTGCGGGCGAAAGCGAAAGTCGAGTAGAGGCGCGACGCAGGCGGTGAAGTCGTGCCGCTGTATCACATCCGCCACTCCCCTCCTCGTTGAGGAGGGGTGCCGCGAAGCGGCGGGGTGGTGGCATGAGGTCGCCGTTTAACCACCCCGGCACTTGTGCCACCTCCTTAAAAGAAGGGGAGATTTAGAACACTTCCGAATCGATCGTTACAGGCCACTAAACGCCGCGCTCAGACATCGGTTTTCATCGCGGGCGGCGAGCCAAACGCATGTAGATGTATGGGCAGGACGCGTGCGAAATGCGTGAAATCGGCATCGGTTGTGAATATGGAAACGCGAAGGGAGGCATCGGGGGCTTCGTCTCTAGCCGCGCGAGTCAGCGGCCCGCCGCGATCGACAAGATTTGAGCGCGACACGCGCAGCGGGAAGGTCACACGGGGAAAAATCAGCTTTGAAGCAACTGAATCGGCGGGGCGAGCGCGTGCCGCGCGGCAGCCTTGACGAGATCCTTATCGAACGTCACCAAGCCCGCGCAGCCTTGGCTTCCCGCGTGGTGCAGGGCGTCCGCAAAATCAAAACCGGCCTCGTAGAGGTGTAACGCCTCGACGATGAACGCCTCCTGCTCAAAATGGAGATTGCGAATGGCGAGCAGTGCATTCAAGCCCTCGAGGATCTTGGCGCGCTCCGTGCGATAGGAGCCCCGCAAGACCCACTCGAGCTCGAGCGTGACCGTCAAGGGCACGAAAAACGATTCCCCGCTGTCAATAAGCGCGGCCGCGGCCGAGGCCTGACGCGCATTGTCCCTGGCGACGATGCGAGCGAGGATATTGGTATCGAGCGCGATCATCGCTTGAGCTTGCCGCGTCTTGCGAGTTGCCGCGCGGCTTCAACGCCGCTCATCTTCTCGATCGGAATGGGGGGGCCTTTATAGCCGATGATCCCCAGGCACTCAGCCGCCGTGCGCGTCTTGCGCCGTGGCTCGACCAACGCCCGGAAGCCGCCGCCCTCGGCAACGACTTCCAGTTTCGTCCCGGACATGATGCCGAGCTGCTTGCGAAGCTGTTTGGGGATGACCATTTGTCCTTTCGCGGACACGATGACGGTGCTCATGCTGGATTCTCGAATTCGGCTTACCATGGTAGCACGAACGTGCTTACCTAAGTAAGACGGCGGCCGCAGAAAAAATAGCCTACTGTTCGTCGCCCAATCTCCTTCCGTAACCGAACCATTACTGCCTCTTCGCGGGACGCCGCCGACAATGGTTCACTCGCGGCGATCGAATTCGATCGTCATTTCGTGAAAGGATCAAAAATGCTAGACGCGCAGAAATTAATGCCCGTAGCGATCGCCGCCGGCATTCTCTGGGCCGCTTTACAAATTCGCGCCGAACGCCGCGGTGAAAACCGTCGTGCTGGGCGTCGCCGGCGTTGTCGCCGCGAAGCAGATCCCCTACGCGCAGCAGTGCGTTTGAGGAGGCGACCATGAGCGTCGGAAAATTACTTCGCCTGACCGCTTCCTCGAAATCTCGCGGCGGAAGCTCGACATCTGGAAAAGCGCGCAATTCATCGCGTAGTCGCTGAAACTCCTTGATCTGCTTCACTCCCGACAATAGTTCCTGGCGGATCGGGCCGCTCATTTCGACTCGGCCGTCGCGGATCAATTCGCCGAGCTCGTGCTCGAAGCGCCCGTCAATCTTTTGAGAGCGCCGAAGCGCCAACGACCACACGGAAGTGTCCACGAGAACGTTCACTCACGGCGGCGCTGCTTCTTGTAGTCGTAAGCCGGATCGAAATCAATCGTGCCGAACAGCTTTAACACACGTGCCTGACGGCGCCGTTGAATGTACTCTTGCAAAGCCTCGTTTACCGTCGCTTTCTTCGTGCGATGACCGCCGATCTTTTGCGCTTCCTCCAGCAGCCGATCGTCAATAGCGAGATTAGTAGGCACGAGCCAACATCACACAAACTGCTGTGTAAGACAAGGTGTTGACGGGGAACTTCGCACACCGAGTTGAGCAACTTAGGACTCTGTTGCGAAGCCTAAAGACGTAAGAATCGGATAAAACGTCATTGCGAGCTACGCTTCAAAAGCGAAGCAATCTTGTCTTTAGTGCGGCGTGAGGTGTCTTCACGAGCGTGTTTGGGCACGAGTTCCATCAACCTCCACACTTTTCCAAGGTTTGATCTTCGCTAGCTTGGTGCCCAAAGCACGTTCCGCAACTTCGGTGTCATGGACTGCCTGGGCGCGCAGCCAGTATCCGTTAGAAAGGCCAAAAAACCGGCACAGGCGTAAGTCGGTGTCGGCGGTAATAGCGCGCTTGCCTCCGACGATGTCGCCGATACGCTGCGCGGGCACACCGATCTCTTTCGCCAGCCGGTACTGGCTGATCCCCATCGGCTTCAGAAACTCTTCCCGCAAGAGTTCTCCGGGAGTTACGGGTTTGAGCTTACGCATCGTCATTCTCCATTTAGTGATAGTCCACGATCTCGACGTCTTCGGCGCCTGCGCTAGTCCAGCGAAAACACACTCGGAACTGGTCGTTCACACGGATGCTATGCTGCCCCGCGCGGTCGCCTTTCAGCGCTTCCAGTCGATTCCCGGGCGGCACGCGCAGATCGTCCAATCGCCCCGCGATCTCCAACTGCCGCAGCTTGCGGCGAGCGACGGCGGCAATGTTTGCAAACGCTTGACCGACTCACCTCTTGAGAGCGCTTGCGTCTCGGCACACTTGAACGTTTTGATCACGAAGCTCGACAGTAACGCTATGCGTGATTAACGTCAACCATGACTATGGACCATGGCTGCCGAACTGTGACGGAACCATAGAAGTCGATCCATAACTGCCATGAACACGGCAACCACTGAAAATGACGATGCGTACAAACTCAGCGAGACCAGTGCCGTGTTGATTGACAGCCCGCCTACCCTTACGGGCCCCAACGTTGAACACTACAAGGTAAAGGACTGACTCCGTCCTGCGGTTACGGTGACCCAGTTTTACCAAGTAAAAGTTGCAGCGATAAAATGCGATTTGTTGGCGTAGGAAGGCCCAATATGGCGGCGATCGCTTCGAAAAAAAGGACAAGTTGTCATCCCGAAAGCGGTGAGGACGCGCTCCGCATTCGGCCCGGCCGCACGTGCGTGACGTTTAGCGGTAAAACTGCGCGCGAAAGCGAAAGTTGAATAGACGTCATTGGCGAATGGTCAGCGATTCCATCGGTCGTCGCACCTCCCAGGGCTTAATCTTGGCGAGCTTGGTGCCCAAAGCGCGTTCCACCACTGTTATGAGCTGCCTAGGCACGCAGCCAATAATTAGAAAGGCCAAAAACCGGCATAGGCGTAAGTCGGTGTCGGCGCTAATGGCGCGCTTGCCCGCGACGATGTTGAGCAACCTCGCTCTTTCATCAAAATAGCTGCCAAGAGAGATGGCCACAAAGAGGCGCGGCCTCATGCGCAAGGAGTCGTTGGTTTCTTACAGTGTTAAGCTTGTTAAACGAGATTGGAGAAACAAGGAGAAGAGATGGATAAACCGGCACTTGATAGGGTGCGTAGCGAAGCATTGGAATTGGCTGAAGCCGAACGTGCGGAACTGGCGCACGATCTGGTGACAAGTCTCGATGGTTCCACTGATTCCGACGCTCCAAACGAATGGGAAACTGAAATTCTGCGACGCCTGGACGAGATCGACTCTGGCGCTACAAAGCTCATTGGTCGTGAAGAGTTCACCCGCCGTATGCGCGAGCGCCTGCGTCAGCTTTGATGACGGCGGTACGCCTGCATGAGGCAGCGACGCAAGAGGCGATCGAAGCCGCCGCATGGTATGAGCACAAGCGGCTTGGACTCGGCGCAAAGTTTGAGCGGGCTATACAAGCCGCATTGGATTTGTTGGAGCAGGAGATTGTGCCTGCAACGGCTGTGCGCGGCAGCGCCGGACGACGTGGCACAAAACGCCTAATCCTGAAGCGCTTTCCCTATGACGTTGTATTCCAGGAACGAGTAGGCGAGATCGTCGTCATCGCGTTTGCCCATCATTCACGGCGACCGGGTTACTGGCGCAACCGCCTGCATAAGTGACCGTAAAACTCAATATGGCAGCGATCGTTTCGAAAAAAGGACAAGTTGTCATCCCGAAAGCGGTGAGGGAAGCGCTCGGCATTCAGCCCGGCAGCCAGGTCGAATTCGAGGTGGTCGCGCAGGTGGAATCAGATTCCCACGTTGAATAGGTCGAGTATCCGAGGCAAGTCCGGGTTGTCCACGAGAGGTTGCGTGTAGCGCGCGATCAAACGATCTGCGCAGCGGTCGAATAAGGCAACCGCCAGCTGTGAGTTCATGAATCTCGATACATAGCGGATACCGTCCACTCGCTTCGGATGTTTCCACAGAGCCAGCGCCCACTGGCGCGGCATGCTGTAACGAGGCACCGTGGAGATGCTTCCGTCCATGTGCAGGCGGACGAGCCCGCTCCCTGTCAGGTCCACCAGGGTCAGGCGATGGCCGGGACCTCCGCCAAGTTGGGCAACGCCCTTTGAGCGGAGCTCGCTCTCATCAATCAGCGTTGGCTGATCCGCGAGCGTCCGGTAAGAACGCGTGCGCAGCAACGTCTCGGCGAAGCACACTTCTAGAGCGAACGCGCAGTACATGACGCCGAATTCCCCATTCGGCGCATCGAATCGGCACGCCTTCTGCCCTTTCGCGACTCGAAAATGGATCGGCGTCTCGCCGAGGGGGAACAGGCGCAGCAACTCGGCGGGCTGACGGTGACGAGCGGAAGGTCAATACGGTCGAGGCAGGCCGGAGGTGGTGGCGGGCTCCGGCTCGCCATCAATGCCCGCCCTGCTCTCCGTCTCCGAACAGCTTGGCTGCCTCGACTGCTGCCTCGATATCCCCGCGCCGCAGGACCTCCACCGGCGTCTCGTCCTCCAGGGCGCTGTCCGGCGTCGTGAAGAACCGGTAGATCGTCCAGCAGCTCAGGCCCTTGAGCACGCTGAGCACCGCCTCTAGCGGCCTCCCGACAATCTCGTCCTCGAACTGCCACGCAGGATAGCGGCGTCCGCGTGCAGCCGCTTCCAGGGCGATGAGCTTCCCTGCCCGCAGACGGTTGTTGACCGCCGGCGGAGTCAGGCCAAGCGTCTGCGCCGCCTCCGCGAGCGTGAGCATGTCGTCTCGAGCGACGATCTCCCGTCGCAGGCCCATCCCCCGTGCACGCGCCTTGGCCAGCGGGTCGATGTGCACGGTAGAAAGCTCGGGGAAAGCTTCGGCGGTGGTCGCGAAGGACACCATCATCTCCGCGTCGGTGCTCTGCTTGAGAAGATCGAGGGCGGTTTTCTCGGGCACGCGCGCGATGCGTTTGACCACTGCCCCGGTCAGCCGCTCGAGCAATGCTCGGCCAACTGGACGAAGCCTGAGCGGACCCTCGACTCCTACGGTGATTGACTGTTCGGGCAAGTCGAAACGAATGACCGATGTGGCCGAACTCTTGGCCTGCGACCGCGTCGACCGCCGCGCGGTCTTCCTCGCGGTTCTGCGGGCCACCACGCTTGTCTTTACCGAAGCCGTCTTTTTCATGGCAATATGCTCAGTGACTTTATGAACTATATACTAATGCAATATAAGTAGTTTGTAAAGTTATGAGACACCCTGGATGAACGCCCAAGGCTTTGAGGCGGGAGCGCGCCAACGCCTGTTCAAGTTCGGCGAAGGTCATCTCGCTCATGACGGGAATGAGGGCACCTTCGAGGATGGCGTTTACAATTTGGGCCGGTGCGTCCGATGGTTTAATCCGAGGGGAACGATTCCGGCCAGAGTCGGGCGGTATGGATCATGTCCAGCAACTCGATGCGTCTCTTCGTGACGCGATAGGCGATGATATAGGGGTACTTCCCCGGAATGAATTCGCGAGTTCCCGCTACGCGCCCTGGCCGCCCCTGATTCGGGAAGCGCGAGAGCGAGGCAACGGACTTTTTTACGTGTTTGACCAGCGCCCGCGCGGCCGTAGGGTTATCTTGGGCGATGTATTCCGCCGCATCGTTGAGCGCGAAAGTCGCGAGCGGCGTCCAGTGGACCCGCAATCATGCGCCCCACTTGCGGAACAGCGCCTCAACCTCGTCATCGGGGACGAACTGTTCTCGATCGGCGAGCTCGATCCCCTTGCGAATGCGCCGGGCGATGTAGTCCTCGTCATCGAGATAGCGCTCAAGCGCCTGCAACGTGAGATACGCTTTGCTGCGATGATGCCTCGCGGCGAGCTTTTCGAGGCGGTCCTTGGTCTGGGCGCTGATGCGGATGGTCAGAGTAGTAGTTTCGGGCATGAGTGCATCTCTCAACGTGACACCATGTAACACATGTTAGCACCCGAGCGCGCAATTGCCCGAGATTGCTCCCTGCTTGGCATGTCGCGTTCGATCCGGGTCTTTCGATCTACCCGACCCACTTCCGCGCGTTCCTGAACATCCGCAGCCATGGCCCGTCTTCGCCCCAGTTCTCCGGGTGCCACGAGTTTTGCACGGTGCGGAACACGCGCTCGGGATGCGGCATCATGATTGTGAACCGACCGTCTTTAGTCGTGAGACCCGTGATCCCTTCGCAACATCCGTTTGGATTGAACGGATAAACTTCGGTCTGCTTCCCGCTGTTATTCACGAAGCGAACGGCGACAAGCGCGTTTTCTTTCGCGCCTTCGTCAAACTCCGGCTGACCTTCGCCGTGCGCAACCGCGATAGGTAACAAGCTTCCTTCCATTCCCGCGAAAAACAGCGAAGGCGACTTGCAAATTTGCACGAGCGAGAAGCGCGCTTCGAATTGCTCCGATTTGTTTTTGACGAACCGCGGCCACGCTTCCGCACCGGGGATAATGCTTTTCAAGCGGCTCATCATCTGACAGCCGTTGCACACTCCAAGCGCGAACGTGTTGCCGCGCGCGAAAAATTTTTCAAATTCATCGCGGGCGCGCGAATTAAACAGAATCGCATTGGCCCAACCCGCTCCCGCGCCGAGCACGTCGCCGTAGGAGAATCCACCTCCCGCCGCGACTCCGCCAAACTGCGCGAGTCCAATACGGCCGCTTAGTATGTCGCTCATGTGAGCGTCAACCGAGGCGAATCCGGCACGATCGAAAGCTGCCGCCAGTTCAACATGGCCGTTGACCCCCTGCTCGCGCAAGATCGCGACTCGAGGTCGCGCTCCTTTGGCGATGAATGGCGCGGCGATGTCTTCGTTCAAATCGAAAGTCAGTCTCACCTTGGGCTCCGCATCGTCCGGGCCGGGAATCGTTTCGAATTCTGATTGCGCGCATTCGGGATTGTCGCGGAGCTTCTGCATGCGATAGGACGTCTCCGACCACGCGCATTGCAGCTCGCGTCGACTCTCCGAAAAAATCACTTTGCCTTCGCTCACGATGACAAAGCGATCATTTGAATTCAATGTTCCGATAACGTGGAAAGCGGAAGCGCACTCTGCTCGCATGAAGGCTTCCGTCACGCGTTGCGTCGCGCTTCGCTTCACTTGCAAAACCGCGCCCAGCTCCTCGTTGAACAGAACAGACATCACAGGCGGATTACCATGAGGTCTGACGACCTCAGCCCCGTCGACGTCATGCCACTGCGGCCGATAGCAAAGGCCATCGAGATTGATCGTGACACCGGTGCGTCCCGCGAACGCCATTTCGCAGAGAGTTGCGAATAATCCGCCATCCGAGCGATCGTGATAAGCGAGAATGTCGCCGTCGAGATTGAGCTTTTGCATTGTCGCGAAGATATTCTTGAAGAGGACAGCGTCATCGAGATCGGGAGCTTCGTCCCCCAACTGCTGATAGACCTGCGCAAGCGCCGAGCCACCGAGGCGATTTTTGCCGCAGCCAAGATCGAGAAGAATGAGGTCGGTGTCGCCGCAGTCGGTGCATAGAACGGGAGTTAGAGTTTTTCGGACATCCCTCACACTCGCGAAAGCTGACACGATCAAACTCAAAGGCGCAACGACCTGCTTCGTCTCGCCTTCCGCCTCCCACACTGTCCGCATCGAGAGAGAATCCTTGCCGACCGGAATGCTGATCCCCAGGGCGGGGCACAACTCGAGCGCGACCGCGTGGACGGTTTCGTAAAGCGCGGCGTCCTCTCCGCGAAATCCGGCCGCCGCCATCCAGTTCGCGGAAAGCTTGACCAGTCCTAAATCTTCAACCGCGGCGGCGGCGAGATTTTTCAGCGCCTCTCCCACCGCCATTCGCCCTGAAGCGGGAGCGTCAATGAGCGCAAGCGGAGTCCGTTCGCCGATTGCGAAAGCTTGCCCCGAATAAGCCTGGTAATCCGAAAGCGTTACCGCGCAATCGGCGACAGGAACTTGCCACGGTCCGACCATCTGATCGCGCGCGCTCAACCCGCCGACGGTGCGATCGCCGATCGTAATGAGAAAGCCCTTGCCGGCGGCCGCAGGCAGGCGCAGCACGCGGTAAGCGGCTTCGCGCAAGTTCAGCTTCTCGTGCGTGAAACGCGTCAAAGTTGGTTTGCTGCGCGACGCTTCGCGCAGCATTTTCGGCGGCTTGCCGAGGAGCATCCCCAGTTCGAGATCCACGGGAGTGTTGCCAAAATGCGAGTCGTCAATCTTGAGCCACGCCTCTTCAGTGACAGAGCCGATGACGGCGAACGGACAGCGTTCACGCTCGCAGATTGCGCGAAATTCACTCAAGCTCGATTCGGCAATAAGAAGAACGAAACGCTCTTGCGATTCGTTGCACCAGATCTGCATCGGCGTCATTCCAGGCTCTTCTGTGGGAACTGTGCGCAATTGCAACCGCCCTCCTCTTCCCGCGCCGTGAACGAGCTCGGGGACGGCGTTCGAAAGCCCTCCCGCGCCGACGTCGTGAATCGAAAGAATCGGATTTCTTTCCTGCATTCGCCAGCAACGGTCAATGACTTCCTGCGCTCTACGCTGCATCTCGGCGTTGCCTCTTTGCACCGAGTTGAAATCGAGCTCGGCTACGTTGGCGCCGCTGCCCATGCTCGACGCGGCTCCGCCGCCGATCCCGATCAACATTCCGGGTCCGCCTAGGTGAACGATTAGGGCGCCTTGCCCTGCGTTGCGTTTGCCGATATTGGCGTGCGTGATCGTGCCGATTCCTCCGGCGAGCATGATCGGCTTGTGATAACCGCGCATGACTTCATTCACTTTCTGCTCGTACGTGCGAAAGTAGCCCGCGAGATTGGGACGGCCGAATTCGTTGTTGAAGGCCGCAGCGCCGATAGGGCCTTCGAGCATGATTTGCAGGGCGGAAGCAATCCGGGCTGGACGCCCGTAGGATTGAGGATCGAGGATTGAGGATTGAGGGTTTCCGTCTCCCGCCTCCCGCCTCCCGCCTACCTCCTCCCATGGTTGAACGAAACCCGGAATGTTCAGATTGGACACCGAGAAGCCAGTCAGACCCGCTTTCGATTTCGCTCCAATTCCCGCCGCAGCTTCGTCGCGGATTTCGCCTCCCGCACCCGTTGCAGCGCCGGGAAATGGAGAAATTGCCGTCGGATGATTGTGCGTCTCGACTTTGATGACCGAATGCGCAAGACACTTGTGCACGCGGTATTCGCCGTTCTCATCGGGATAAAAAAGCGCCGCTTCTCCGCCTTCTATCACCGCGGCGTTGTCGGCGTATGCAACGAGCGTTCCTCGCGGAGCTCGCTTGTGCGTCTCGCGAATCATCTCGAATAGCGTGCGCTCCCGCGGCTCGCCGTCTATCACGAATGCTGCGTTGAAAATCTTGTGCCGGCAATGTTCCGAATTCGCCTGCGCGAACATCATCAGCTCGACGTCGGTGGGATCGCGGCGCAAGCGTTGGAATTGTTCGGCGAGGTACGCGATTTCGTCTTCCGACAGCGCGAGACCGAGATCGAGGTTCGCGCGCTCGAGCGAATCTGGCTTTCTTCCCGGGATAACGTTCAGCGGTTGCGGCGAGAAGTGGTGGAACAGGCGCTCGACTTCGGCAAACGAGTCGAGCACGGTCTCGGTCATCGGATCGTGCAGAAACTCGCCGAGGAGATCCAGGTTCCAGTCGCGAGGCGATTGCGCGGAGGTCAGGTGATAAGCGATACCGCGCTCGATTCGCGCGACCGCGTTGAGTCCGCAATGCCTGGCGATATCGGTCGCCTTGCTCGACCACGGAGAAATCGTGCCGATACGCGGGATAACGAGCAGGACTTTTGAATTCGATTGAAATGGCTCGTTGTTCGGCAACAACGCCATGAGAATTTTGCGTTCGCTCGCCGACAACTCGCGCATAATCTGAACGAAGTGCCAGAACTGCGTTTGAATGTTCGAAATCCCCCGAGGAGCGAGTTCCTGGAGAAGCTTTTCGATACGGAAACGAGAAAGCGAGGACCCACCCGGGAAACTTGTGATTTGCGTCATGTGCGGCGCAATTTTACCGCAGGTATCATTGGCGCATGGCGCTCGATCGTTTGATTCCCGTTTATCGCACCGCCGAAATTCGCGCGATTGAAGAGAGCGTTTTGTCTCTCGCCGATCCGCCGCGCTTGATGGAGCGCGCCGGACTTGCCGCGGCTGAAATCGCGAGAACGATTGCACCCGAAGGCGCGATTCTCGTTTTCGCCGGTCCGGGGAACAATGGAGGCGATGCCTTCGTTCTGGCCCGGCACCTGAAAAAATGGTGGTACAAGGTCACTGCCGTGTTCTCCGGCGATCGAGTCAAGCTCAAGAGCGACGCCGCGCATGCGTTCGACGAATGGCGTGACACGGGCGGCGAGACGCTCGCAACTCCCCCGGCGATACGCGATTATGGCTTGATCGTTGACGGCATTTTTGGCATCGGCCTCGCACGCCAACCCGAGAGCGTTTACCTGGATTGGATTCGCGCAACCAATGCGTCGTCCTCGCCGGTGCTCGCGCTCGATGTTCCGAGCGGCCTCGATTCCGACACCGGCCGAGTCCTGGGCGAAGCCGTGCGCGCTGACCATACGGTCACGTTCATCGGTTTGAAGCCCGGGTTGCTCACGCTCGATGGTCCCGATCGCTGCGGTGAAGTTCATGTCGCCGATCTGGGAATAGACCACAGCAAACCGGCTTCGGGTGCGCTCTTGCGGCCCGAAATTCTGCGTGATGTGCCTTCTCAAAGACCGCGCAACAGCCACAAAGGAATGTACGGCGGGGTCGGCGTCGTCGGCGGCGCGAGCGGAATGATCGGGGCTGCTTTGCTCGCTGGCCGTGCGGCATTGCATCTGGGCGCGGGACGTGTCTACCTCGGGTGTTTGAGCGAAGATATTACGGTGGATTGGCAACATCCGGAGCTGATGGTGCGCAAGGCGAACGAGGTTTTCGAACTTGAGGCGATCAATTGTCTCGTCGTTGGGCCCGGACTCGGAAAATCAGCTGCCGCGAGTCATGCCTTGCACATGGCGCTCGCAAGCGATCATCCACTCGTGCTCGACGCCGATGCTTTGAATTTGATCGCCAATGATGACGGTTTCAAGAACGAGTTGCGCGAGCGCAAGGCAGTAAACGTTCTTACTCCGCACCCTGCTGAAGCCGGACGCCTCTTAGGCGTTTCGACGCGAGAAATTCAAAACGATCGAGTCAAAGCCGCAATCGCGCTTGCTACCAGTTTCAACTGCTGCTCGCTGCTCAAAGGCGCTGGAACAATCTGCGCAATGCCGGATGAACGCTATTACATCAATCCCACTGGCAACGCGGGAATGGCGAGCGGCGGAATGGGCGATGTGCTTTCGGGAATCATCGGCGCGCTGATCGCGCAAGGCGCTGCCGCTGATCGAGCGATGCTCGCAGGCGTGTATCTGCACGGCGCGGCGGCGGACGGCGCCGTATCGCAAGGAAAAGGGCCGATCGGTCTCACCGCTAGCGAAGTCATTGCTTGCGCGCGTGAACATGTGAATCGCGCTCCCTCGACTGACCACGGCCCAGGCGTACAGTGAAATGCTCGTTCTGACGCGCGTTGCACATGACCGCGGATTTGGCGCGGCTTCGACAAGAAAAATCCGGGAGCGATATGCTCCCGGATTCGTTTTTTACAATCGTCGTTCGCGATCAAGACCGCGTCATTTCAAGACTCCGAGACCACCGGCTCGACCACTATCTCCACTCGTCTATTCATTTGCCTGCCTGCGTCCGTGGTGTTGTTGGCTCTCGGCTCGCTTTCGCCGCGACCCGCGGTCGATAGCCGCTCCGGAATCACGCTACGCTGTAGGAAAGCTTGCTGCACCGCCTGCGCCCGGCGCTCGGAAAGATCCTGGTTGTATTGCGCCGAACCGGTGCTGTCAGTGTGTCCGACAATCGCAAGAGTAGTCTTGCCGTACTTGTTCATGACTCCCGCCATTTTGTCCACGGTGCTGTGAAAGCCGGGCTTGATCACGTCCGAATTGACGTCGAAAGCAGTCTGACTGGTCATCGTGATCTTGAGCGTGTGATCCGGCATTTTCTCAACCTGAATGGACCCGTTTTGCCGCTCGGCAGCGAGCACTTTTTCCAGATCCTGTTTCTGCTGGTCCATGTAATAGCCTACCCCCGCGCCGGCCAACCCTCCGCCGACCGCGCCGATCAAAGCGCCTTTACCCTTATTCTTGCTGACCGCGGCGCCCACTGCGGCCCCGCCAACCACCCCAATCACCGCGCCTTTCTGGGTATTGGTCGCGTTTGGAAACGGATCGGACGCACAACCGAAGCAAATGACTGCAAGAACAGAAATTAAGCTACGTTTCATCGCATCTCCCTTTAGTTGAAGGATTGAGTCCCCTCCCCGTGTCACGAAGACCTTGTTCTTGTAAGTGCTTATCTTAAAGTATTGTAGATGAAAAATCACGCAATATATTGTTTTAGCAGGCAAGACATTCTTGGAATGATGCTGTTCCCATTGCTCGCGGGTTGTGCAACCGTCGTCATCCAACCCTCCGCACCAGAGAACGCGAAGCCGGCGTTCCTGCTCGAGCACGGTCAACACTCGAGCGTTGTGCTCCCCGGAAAAAGTGGCGGAATCGTGCGCTATTCCTACGGCGATTGGGATTATTACGCGCTCGGTAAAAAAGGTATTAGCTCAGGCTTGCGTGCATTACACGGACCGACTCTCGCGGGATTGGGAAGGCGCGAACTCGCCGCCCCGGCGACCAAAGAAGGCGTTCACGCCTCAGTCCGTGTCGGCATTCTGGCCGTGCACGAACTTAAGGTGCCTGCGTCGGCGATCGAGAATCTGCGCGCGGAGCTCGATGGTATCTATCGCGCGAACATTGCATCATTAATCTACAACCGCGATATTGATCTCGAATTCGTTCATCACCCCGTCCCTTACAGTTCGGAACACAACTCCAACCGCGTCGTCGCTGATTGGCTCAGGGCCCTCGGCTGCACGGTGGAAGGTCCGACTTTCGTTCCCGATTGGAAAATCAGGAAATCGCGGAAAAGCCTGGAGAGCGCGCTCGCGCTCTCCTGCTTCCGCGATTCTTGAATCAGGCAAAGCCAAGACTGTGGCGATCGAGAGAGATCGCTTTGATCAGCGCGTAAACCGGCTGCCCGGTTCTTAACTGCAAGTGGCGGACTGATTGCCTGGTTATCCGCGCGACCAGCGCGTGAGCCCCGACATTGAGCCTGACTTCGGCGATCGCTCCCGCTTCGTCGCTGATTTCGACGATCTTGGCGGGAAGGACATTCAGAATACTCATCCCTTTCGGACGCTCGAGCGCGAGCGAAACGTCGCGCGCGCGCACCCGAACGCGAACGCTTTCGCCGATAAGCGCATCGATCCCTGGACAGCGAAGTTCGCCGCCATCGAATTGCAAAGTGGTCATATCGAATTCGCCGTCGTGCGCGACGACTTTCGCCTCGATCACTGCGCCGCCTTCAAACCGCCCGGTGTAGGGATGTAAATCAAGCCGCCCCATCACTTCCTGCACTGGGCCGACAGCGAGCGCCCGCCCTTCCGACAAAATGACGACGGTATCGGCGAGGCGCGCGACTTCCTCGATTGAATGGCTGACGTAAACGATGGGAATTTTGATCTCATCTCGCAGCCGCTCGATGTAGTAGAGAATTTCGCTCTTGCGCGCGGTGTCGAGCTGCGCGAGCGGTTCATCCATGAGCAACAGGCGCGGACAACTCAATAGCGCGCGGCCGATCGCGACGCGCTTCTTCTCTCCCCCCGAAAGCGATCCCGGCTTACGATCGAGGAATCGCCCAAGATCGAGCAGCTCGACGATCTGGTCGAAATCGAGATAGCGCTCATGAGCCTCGCGAAAAAACATTCCGTAGCGAAGGTTTTGCCGCACGTTGAGATGCGGCAGCAGGTTTCCGTCCTGGAACACATAACCGACTCGGCGTTTGTTCGGCGGCACGCTGACCTTTCGCTCGCAATCGAAAAGCACGGCGTCGCCGAGACGCACATGCCCTCGATCGGGAGAAACGAGTCCGGCGATAATGTCGATGAGTGTGCTCTTGCCCGAACCCGAGCGGCCGAACAGCGCGGTGACCCCCCCGGAGCTGGCAAAGCGCGCGTTGAGTTCGAACGCGCCGCGTTTGCTCGCGACATCGACGTCAAGCACCTTTCATTCTCCGATTGGCCCGGCGCACGAGAAGCTCGGAAACGATCAAAGCGGCGACAGAAAGCGTGATCGAAATCGCGATGAGTCGTAGCGCCTGTTCGTCGCCGCCCGGTACTTGCGTGTAGGTGTAGATCGCGATCGGAAGCGTCCGCGTTTCCCCCGGAATATTGGAAACGAAAGTAATCGTCGCGCCGAATTCACCGAGACTGCGCGCGAATGACAAAAGCATGCCGTTGACGATTCCCGGAAACGCGAGCGGCAAAGTCACGCTTGAGAAAACCCACATTGGGTTAGCGCCCAATGTCGCCGCCGCGGCTTCGAGCTTGTCGTCGATCGCATCGAATGAAAGCCGGATCGCCCGCACCATGAGAGGAAATCCCATGATCGCCGAAGCGATGGCGGCGCCAGTCCAGCGAAACGCGACAACGAGACCGAATTGTTCCTCCAAGAAAGAGCCGAGCGGCCCGCGTCTTCCCAGCAGCAGCAACAAAAAATAACCGATCACGACCGGAGGCAGCACGAGCGGCAGATGCACGGCGGCGTCGAGCAAACTTTTTCCCGGAAAGTTGCGGCGGGAAAGAATGAGCGCGATCACCACTGCAAAAGGCAGGCTAAGCGTGACAGACCAGAACGCAACCCTGAGGCTCAAGCGCAAGACATCGAGCTCTTCGGGAGTCATTCGATCGGAATGAAACCGCGCTTCTTGAACAGCGCCTGCGCCTCGGGCGAGCGCAGAAAACGCAGAAATGTCTCTGCTTGCGGACCCGTGCTTTCCAAAGTTATTGCCGCCGGATAAACGATTTCGGGATGCGAATCGGCATCAAATTCGCCGACAACGCGAACATTCTTGTCGGCTACGGCGTCGCTCGAATAAACGATACCCACCGGCGCTTCACCGCGCGAAACCAAAGACAAGGCGATACGCACATTGTCCGTGCGCACCAGCCTGTCCTGCAATGATTCCCAAACACCCATGTGTTTTAACGCCGCCTTTGCATACTTTCCGGCCGGAACATGGTCGGGATTGGCGATGGCGATGCGCTCGCTCCTCAGCAAGTCGATCGCGGGAACAACAAGGCCGATCGCGGGGCCCGGGTTGGTCTCCCGCGCCGCAATCAGAACCAGACGGTTTTTGAGAAGATTCATTCGCGTCCCGGGCTTCACTCGCCCTGCGAGGTAATCCATCCAGTCCAGATCGGCCGAAATGAAAATATCGGCGGGCGCTCCCGATTCGATTTGCCTGGCGAGAGTGGAGCTTGCGGCATACGAAGCGAGGACCTTGGCCCCCGTCCTGCGTTCATATTCTCGCCCTGCCTCGTCGAGCGCTTCGCGCAAACTCGCCGCCGCGAAGACGATCACTTTGTTCTCCGGCGCGGCTCCTGCATCGGAAATCGAGGCAAGACTCAGCAACGCCACGACAATAGCGATGAGCTTTATCAAATGGGAGGAAGCGTTATATCCGGCCGAATATAACGGACGGCAACTCAGCTTGTCAAAGGCAAGTTTTCAGTGGCGTCGTGTCAGCTTGCTCTGTCATCGCGAGCGTAGGGAAGCGATCTCGGTTCCCGGTCTCTGGCGAGATTGCGTCGTCGCCAAAGCGCTCCTCGCAAAGACAGCTTCAAACCCTTTCACTTACCGAGATTCGCTTTCGTCAGCTTCGTGAATTCAACGAGTTCAGAGCGCACCGACGCGACTGCTTTCGATTCCATTTCCCGGTAACGTCGCAGCACGTCCCGGCCCGCGTTGGTCACGATCGCGCCACCGCCGCCCTGCCCGCCCGTCGCCCTGTTTACCAGAGTTCTTTTGAAGCTGCGATTCATCGAATCCACGAGCGACCACGCGCGCGCGTATGACATGCCGACGGCTTGAGCGGCTGCTGAGATTGAACCCGTGGCCTCGATCGCTTCGAGGAGATCGGCTTTTCCGGGGCCGATCGCCGCTCCGACGAAAACGCGTATCTTCGGCGAATAGGTTTTATTTCGTCTCATCCCAGCGTGCGGCGGCGCTATCGTCGGATTCGCGCGCGTCCACCCAGCGTTCGCCCGCTTTTCCCGACTCTTTTTTCCAAAGCGGCGCACGGGTCTTGAGATAATCCATGAGAAATTCGCACGCAGCGAAAGCGTCGCCACGATGTGCGCTGGCGACAACGACGAGCACGATCTGGTCCCTGGGTTCGAGTTCTCCCACGCGGTGCACGATGAGAACGTCAATCAGCTCCCAGCGCGCTTTCGCTTGGGCGACGATTTCTTCGAGCGCTTTCTCGGTCATTCCCGGGTAGTGCTCGAGCATCATCGCGGAAACCTTCTGCCCTTCGTTCACGTCGCGCATGAGCCCGATGAAAGACGCGACCGCTCCGATTTTCGTCTTGCCTTCGGTCATGCGCTTGATTTCGACTCCGACATCGAAGTCTTTGGTCTGCACTCTTACGGTCATCCAGACGCCCCCTCTCCCGCGCGCGGAGACGGAGTTCGTCCTCCGGTCACCGGCGGAAAAAACGCGACTTCGGCGCCATCGCGAATCGGCGTGTCGCTTTCGGCGATTTTGTGATCCACCGCGATCCTGATTTTGCTTTGCGCCGAAAGCTCGCGCTGCCACGCCGCACCGCGGCTTTGGAGCCAGCGAGTTAGCGCCGCCACATCCCGAATGTCTGATGGAAGATCCAATTGCTCTTCGCTGATACCGAGCGCTTCGCGCAGCCTGGCGAGATAAACGAGCTTGACCTTCATTGCCGGATTTCCAAATAGCGAAGAATAAAATAGCTGATCGCGTCGGGATCGTTCAAATCGAGCTGCGGGAGATTTGTATCGAGTTTGGTGTCGGTCGCGACCGCGACGATGTTCTGGTCCTCCGGGAAGAGCAGCGGTTTTTCGTTCCCTTTGCGATGGATCTCGAGTTTTGGAATCGGATACGCCTTGAATCCCTCAATGAGCACAAGGTCGCACGGTTCCAGGCGCTTCAACTGTTCGGAAAGTTCGGGTTCGCGCTCGCCGCGAAGTTCGTGCATCAAGACCCAACGTCGCCCTCCCGTCACCATGACTTCGCTCGCGCCGGCTTCACGGTGCCGATACGAATCCTTACCTTTCTGGTCAATGTCGAAATCGTCGTGCGCATGCTTGATGAGCGAAACCTTGATTCCTTCCATGACGAAACGCGGAATGAGTTGCTCGATCAACGTCGTCTTGCCACTTCCTGAGAATCCCGCGAAGCCGAATACTTTCATGAAAAAAGTTTACCATGTCGTGACGACCCTCCTTAGGAGCGAATGGAAATGACGCACGCGATTCGAATTCATCAAACCGGCGGACCCGAAGTCCTGAGTTGGGAAAAAATAGAGGTGGATAAGCCGGGCCGCGGCGAAGTCAGGCTGCGCCACACCGCGGTGGGTTTGAACTTCATTGACGTTTATCACCGCAGCGGACTGTATCCGATCCAGACTCCCGCCACTCCAGGGCTCGAAGCCGCGGGAATCGTCGAGGAACTCGGCGATGGTGTCGGTGAGCTCAAAGTGGGCGACCGGGTCGCCTACGCGTCACCGCCGATGGGCGCTTATGCCGAAGCTCGCCTCATGCCCGCGGACAGATTGGTCAAGCTTCCCGAAAGCATTTCAGACCGGCAGGCGGCGGCGATGATGCTGCGCGGAATGACTGCCCAATACTTGCTGCGTAGGACTTACGCGGTTAAGCCCAAAGACACAATTCTCGTGCACGCGGCGGCTGGAGGTGTCGGACTCATCGTCTGCCAATGGGCGAAACATCTGGGCGCGACGGTCATCGGCACCGTCGGATCGGACGAAAAAGCCGCGCTGGCGAAAGAGCATGGCTGCGATTTTCCGATCGTCTACACACGCGAGGATTTCGTCGCGCGAGTCATGGAAATCACCGGCGGCGCGAAAGTTGATGTGGTCTACGACTCGGTCGGCAAAGATACTTTTCTAAAATCGCTCGATTGCTTGAAGCCGCTTGGAATGATGGTCTCCTTCGGCCAGTCGTCGGGGTCGGTCCCGCCGCTTGACCTCGGACTATTGAGCGCCAAAGGATCGCTTTTTTTGACTCGCCCAACGCTGATGAAATACACCGAGCGGCGCGAAGATCTGCTTGCGAGCGCGCGCGATCTTTTCGAGGTTGTACAAAAAGGCAAGGTCAAGATCGCGATCAACCAGACCTATCCGCTGCGAGACGCGGCGCAAGCGCATCGCGATCTGGAAGCGCGCAAGACCACCGGCTCGACGGTGCTGACGATTTGAAACACGCGAAAACCGTCGCTTAGGAATTGATGCGTTTGTTTCGCGAATGGCGCCGAGCCGCCTCAAGCCATTCGCGCTAACATGTCCGCGCAAAAGTATCGTGCGAGCTTTAGCTCGCGAAACTTTTGCGCGCCCATCATGCGATGATGTCCGGAATCACCCGATCTTCCAGCTTGGCGATGGTGTCCTTGAGCTGCAGCTTGCGCTTTTTCAAACGCCGAAGCTGTAGCTGGTCCTGCGCGATGTTTTCGGACAAACGGGAAATGACCAGATCGAGATCACGATGCTCGATCCTGAGCTCGTTGATCCGGCCTCTTAACGACTCGATTTCTTCGTCACCCAATTCCTGATTGCTCATTTTCTCGTCCTCTCGCGTTCAACTGGCCCGCGGCGACCCCGCGAGCACGATATCGAAAATTCCCCTCAAGCTTCCTTCCGAGCTTCTCTCGAGCTTTACGATCAAGCTCCGACGCGCTCGCGCATCGGTGATACTGTTCAACAACTGATCTCTTTCGTTCTCTGGCGCGTCCGCCACGTACATCTGTGTTGTAAGCGGCGCGAAATCCTCGCCCGTCAAAGTGAAATGGATATGCGGAGCGCGTCCCGGGTACGCGACTGGCTTGATGGTGCGAAAACGGTAGGCCCCTTCCGCGTCGGTGACAAATTGACCATAACCCTGAAAATTCGGATCGACGGGTTTGTTCTGCCGGTCCCCAACGTGGTGATAACGCCCGAAAGCATTGCATTGCCAGATTTCGACTTTGACTTTTGAAACCAGCCTGCCGCGCTCGTCGAGTACGCGCCCGACTATATCGGTTATTTCACCTTTCGCCGCGCCCGTTTGCCCGGAAACCGAGGTCAGATCGTTGTCGCGATCCAGCGGGAGAGTAAGCGGATAAAATGGGCCTTTGACTTGTGGCGGCGTCGGAAGCGCCGCTTTGAGCGAAATAACCGGCGCGAAAAGCGCGATCGCCATCAAAAGGCGCCGCCGGTTGATCGAAGGAACCATGCCGAGACCAGTTTACTGCGGCCGCTAGCTGAGCGGCAAGCCATGTCTGTCCTTGAACTCTATCCACAATGCGGCCGCGAGCAGCCGGTCAATGGGCTTTATCTGGCGCACCGTATCTACTCTCTTGGCACGGAAAAACAAGCCTTTATCTACGCAAACTTCTTGCAAAGTCTCGATGGCAGAATTGCCGTCAACGATGGACTCCCGGAAGGCCTTGGAAGCAGCGCCGATTTCCGGCTTTTCCTCGAATTGCAGGCGCAGGCCGATTGTCTCATCACGCACGGCGGTTATCTGCGGGCGATTCGCGACGGCCGACTCGATGACATCCTGCGGATCAAAGAAACCGACCTCGTCGAATGGCGGAGGCAACAGGGCCTGGCGCCGCAGCCCGCCGTCGTCGTCGCCAGTGCGAGCCTCGACTTTGAATTGCCCCCGTCGCTGACGAGGGACGAACGGCAAGTATTGATCGCAACCGGCGAGGATGGCGATGCGAAACGTGTTCGCGAATGGCAAGACCGAGGGTATGAAGTCATATCCGCCGGCCGGGAAAAGTACGTCGAAGGCGCACCGCTCGTCGCCGCGCTTTCAAAGCTCGGTTTCAGGACCTGCTACCTTCTTGCCGGCCCGTT